>CAZGCK010000061.1:0-17033 GCA_964524175.1 uncultured Bacteriovoracaceae bacterium
AGATCTCTTTCACCTTGGTTTGCACGCGAGGCATGCGAGTCATACCTCCGACCAAGATGACTTCGTCGATCTTGTTCTTGTCGATGCCTGCGTCCTGAATGCATTGCAGGCAAGGAGCAGCCATTTTCTCGATCAAATCTGCCACCAGAACTTCGAGCTTGGAGCGAGACAGCTGCACGTTGAGGTGCTTAGGGCCGCTGGAGTCAGCCGTGATGAAAGGCAGGTTGATATCGGTCTGGGTCGTGCTCGAAAGCTCGATCTTGGCTTTTTCAGCAGCTTCTTTGAGGCGTTGAAGAGCCATCTTGTCCTTGCGGAGGTCGATCGAGTTTTCTTTCTTAAACTCGTCAGCGAGCCAATCGATAATGCGTTGGTCAAAGTTGCCGCCGCCCAAGAATGTGTCGCCATTGGTGGCTTTCACTTCAAATACGCCGTCGCCCATCTCGAGGATCGAGATATCGAAGGTCCCGCCGCCCAAGTCGAACACAGCGACAAGCTCGTCTTTCTTGCCCTTCTTATCGAGGCCGTAAGCGAGAGCGGCCGAGGTGGGCTCATTGATGATGCGTTTGACTTCGAGGCCAGCGATGCGGCCAGCGTCTTTAGTGGCTTGCCGTTGAGCATCTATGAAGTAAGCCGGAACGGTCACGTCAGCTTCGGTAACAGGTTCACCCAAATAGTCTTCAGCGGTTTTCTTCATTTTCTGAAGAACAAGAGCCGAGATTTCTTGTGGGGAGTACTCGCGATCGCCAACCTTCACCCATGCGTCGCCGTTCTTGGATTCAATAATCTTGAAAGGGGCGACTTTAACGAATTCCTGAACTTCTTTGGAGCTGAACTTGCGGCCGATGAGGCGCTTCGCTTCAAAGATGGTCTTTTCTGGGTTCGTGATGGCCTGGCGCTTAGCCGTTTGGCCGACTACCTTTTCGCCAGAGTTAGTGAAGCCAACGACCGAAGGAGTCGTGTTACCGCCTTCGGAATTAGGGATCACCTTTGGCTCACTGCCTTCCAGGACGGATACGCACGAGTTCGTGGTTCCTAAGTCGATTCCGATGATTTTACCCATGGCTATAATTCCTTTCGTCTAAGTAGCTTGTCGATAATCTTAAGATAAGAACGAATCTTGCGTGGTCAACTTTAAGGTCTAAATTTAAGAAACGGCCTTACCCATGCTCACAACGACTTGAGAGGGTCTAAGGAGACGGCCATGCAGCAAGTAACCACGCTGATGGTCCTGAGTGATCGTCCCTGTCGGCTGATCTGAAGGTTCCTGCCCTACGGCCTCGTGAAACTCTGGGTTAAAAGGCTTTCCAACACTTTCAATCGTTTGGATGCCTTGCTTTTGCATCGTGCTCCAAAACTGGGAGAGGATCATCTGAAGGCCATCCGCAAGGTTCTTGTCAGTCCCTGCGGGCACATGAGCGAGAGCGCGTTCTAGATTGTCCGCTACATTGAGGAGTTCGCGGGCGACGTTTTCCCATCCAAACTTAACGAGGTCTGATCGTTCTTTGATTGCGCGCTTCTTGTAATTCTCGAAGTCAGCATAAAGATAAAGATACTTGTTTTCTTTTTCTTTAACTTGGGCTTCTAAGTCTTGGATTTTTTTGACTTCAGCGCTCGGCTGAACTTGTGGTTGAGCGGCGTTAACATCGGCAATGTTCGCTGCCTCGGTTGGAACAGATTGAGACGTAGGCTCGGTCAAGTGTACCTCCAGAAAATCCTTAAGATGAGTGTCACGAGTTACTATGGTGACGAAGTGGGCGTAGTCAAATGGGATTTGAGCTTAAAGCAGCAATTACTTGATCCGAAAGTGCAAATCCTCGGGGTGTTAGCCTTTTTTTAGAAGGGTCCTGGGGGTGGGGTTCAAGGAGGCCCTGCTGTTCAAAGGTTTTTGCGCGTGCAATCTGAAGGCTGGATTGGAGCCAAGTCTCAGGAAAGCCTTCATCTAGCCTGAGAGCTAACATCCAGCGCTCGAGCTCCTTTTGGCTGGCTGATAGAGTTTCTTCCCACTCCATGACGGGTTCGCCTTTTTCGAGACGAGTTGCGTAAGTGTGCAGAGAAGAGATGTTTTTCCATCGTCGTCCTCGAGCCGCATCAAAAGAGTGAGCCGAGGGGCCCAAGCCTAGATAGGAGTGTCCCTTCCAATAAGCAAGGTTGTGGCGGGCTCGTTTACCGGGCTTGGCGAAGTTGGAGATCTCATAGTGCTCAAAGCCTAGAGACTTCATCCATTCATCCAAATGGAGCAGATGGCTGAGTTGCGTGTCTTCGTCAGGGAGTTCTTTGTACATCCGATGACGAGGGGGCAAGGTAAGCAGGTAGCAGCTCAGGTGACTGATCGGAAACCGAGTCAATGTGTTTATCGCCTCGTCGATATCTTGAAGGCTTTGTCCAGGAACGCCGCAGAGGAGATCCACTGACACGTTTTGGATGCCGGATTCGAAGATCGCCACCAGAGCTTTGAGCGCAGCATCGCGCGAATGGACGCGACCGAGCCTGAGCAGCAGGTCATCTCGCATCGCTTGTACGCCCATGCTGATGCGATTGACACCAAAAGCGCGGTAGGCTTTGAGAGACTTGAGATCAACGGATGAGGGGTTGGCTTCCATCGTCCATTCAGTGTCGGAAGTGACTTTCGAATCTGCGAAAAGGGGCTCGAGCGCACGCTGCATTGTCTCAGGTGGCGTCATGCTAGGGGTGCCACCGCCAAAGAAAATAGTGTCAAGCTGAGGAGCGAGTAGGTGGTTCTGGGTTGCTTTATGAGCTTCGAGAGTCAAGGCCTTCTCGAATCGGTCTTCGTCACCTGTGCGAACGCGTTCACGTCCTAGTGAGTAGAAGTCGCAGTAGTGGCACTTCGTCTCGCAGAATGGAAAGTGCACGTAGAGGGAGCGGATGGCGTTCGCAAGCATGTGGACCAAGTCTTAGCACGAGGAGAGGCATTTTGCTCGCTGGACGAGCGAGTGCCTTCGTTGCGGAGACGTTTTGTTTGAAATTAATGGCAAAAATGCAAAAAATTTTTATAAATTAAATTCAAAGTATTTACTTATAAAATATCTCGGGCTAATTCCCTCCTCGTGAATCATTCAAAAAAAACACATGATGTTGTTCTGGGGGTTCTTGGATTTGTGCTCCTTGCATGTGCAAGTTGTGGGTCTCCCTCGGCGAAGGAGCCCGCCCCAAGTGCGACTGATCCGATCCCGCCGACGGAGCCTGCCAGCACGCGCGTCCTCGAGGAGGAGGCTTTGGAGTTTATTGGCAGTGTCCTGTCCGATGTAGGTTATCTTCCTGTAGTGATGGAGTTGACTACTGACCGGGTGCTTCACCAGTGGGCTGCCATTAAGCTTGATTTTGCTGCTGACAAGAAGAGCGGTAAGTACGAGTTTCAGCTGAGCGGGGAACGCTCCACCAATGTCATCTTTGATCTGTCCTATAAAAAGGGCGCGTTCGAGGTCAAGGGTCGTGACCTGATCCTGACTAGCAATGACGGCGCTTGGGTGACGATCTTGAAGTTCGGTGGACAAGCAACGGTAAACGGGCACGCCGTTAAGTTCATGAGCGGCGTTATAAAAGGGGTAAAAGATCTGAGCAATGGTCGCACCGAATTGAGCGGATTCATCGTTTTTTGATCTCAGTGAGGAGCGCAGAGCAGCTCCTCTTTCGCCTCTAAATGGGCGCGGATTAGACTCATGGCGGCGTCCTCCACGGCTTGGGCGCGCTCAAGGGGTCTCGGGTGCTGGCAAAGGTTGTCTCGGGATTGTGGCTCGATCGAAAACGCAGCATTCGCTGTTGCCTCTCCTTCGCACTGAACGGCTGCCTGAAGAAGGGAGAGAATCTGCGTTCTAACAAAAATGTGAGTGGCGCAGCTAGAGCCTGCTGTTGTTTGAACGACCCCGGTGGGCTCGAGTTTCCTAAAGATCTCTCGCGTAAAATCTTGCGATGTCGTGACTTCGAGGTTTAGGGGTTGGTGGCCCGAAGCGGGGGGCGAAGGCTGCTTGTCCGAGCATGCGCTTAGAGTGAAGGCTGTAATGAGCAAAAAGAGTGCTGGATTCATCATGGGGCTCCTCCATGGGCTTGACTGCGAAAAATGGGTTTTAGATGGGTCGCGAGCGTTCCGAACTCGAGTGGCAGGATCTCTTCACGATCGCTGAGTAGGGTGTGGAATCCTAGAACAGCGTTCTGCTTCCAAGCATCGATCGATGCTGAGTCCAGGATGCGAAACTGCTCGTTGGACTCTGCCAGAGCTCCGCGTTTTTGGAGTTCATTGATCCAAGCGTCTGCGATCTGAAAGAAGCCGTCTTCTACTCCGCGCGCATAGCTTTGGCGGACGCAGTAGCGCTCGAGGCGAAAAATGAGTGGGAGAAGTTGGCGCCGCGAGACGGTCCCTGAGTAAGACAATCGTTCGAGCTGCTTTTTCGCGCAATAGGCGAGATAGCTCCGTCCGATGATGCGCCTGCCGTGTTGTGCAAGCGTGAGTACTCGGACTCCAAGCGCAACGGCAACGAGGTCGGGTCGTCCGCCTTGGCTTGCGCTAAGCATGAGCTGGTTGGGGATCTCTCCTAAAGTGATTGATTGGGGGAGGCTCCCGCTCGTAAAAGAGGATGTAGATTGCCAATCCGCTAGAATGAGCGGCAAACCTCTCTCATCTCTTGCAGGGGCCTGGATCATGAGCGAAATTTTATCCAGGGGGAGAGTCTTCACGCTGCTCCTGACTTCTGTTTCAGGTCGACTTTCTTGTTGGGCAAGGCCCTTGAGGGCGCGAATCTGATCTTGCGGCGGGAGGCGAGTCAAGCGGGCGGCTAGTTCAATTTTTGCGGGCTTGAGGTCGGGATACCAATTTGCGAGAGGTCGTAGAGAATGAGGCGTTCGATCGAGTTCGAGGCGGTAGGGCAGCCACCAATAGTTTTTTGGATTCTCAGAGTCGCGAAAGAAGTGAAGAGTTTGGTTTTCTTGGTCGATGCCTCGGATAGAGACGCTCAGGATCTCGTTTGATACCGGCATGGCGAGCGCTGGGGAAGCGGTGATGAGGCAGAGGAGTAAAGCTAGGCAGGGATTCATGGGCTGATCCTTCTGGGATAGCCACATTCAAGTTCCGGCAGGATTTCGCAGAGCCGGGCTCCCCCTAGGATCACTAAGGTGCGCTCCATGAAGGTGTCTTGCCATTGCAGGCTTAGGCTTGCGAGAAAGCCCCCCTCAAGAGTTACTTGGCTGAGCCAGGCTTTTAGGCTCTTTTTTGGAACTCGCAAGGTCGAGTGAATGGGCGATCCAGGTGCCTCGTCTTCGATGGGATCATTTGTTTCGAATTGGACCGCTGTATTTTCTAATCCTGGTCCAGGGCGAAGGGCGAGAATCTGAGGAGCAAGAACGGTAAGAAAGGGCTGCTCAAAACGTTTGCGAAGGAGCTCGAGAAGCGCCTGTTCTTCTTGCACGGTCGTTGTGGTAGGTGCCCACCAAAAGTCTATGATGAGGTCTCCCTGAGGAGAATACTGGCGCGTCGCTTGAGCTCGGCCGCTTTGGTCTCGCGAGATCTCGTAACGATCAGGAAAGAGATAAAACAGAGATGCAGAGTGGTCGTCAGGGTAGACATCCCAGCACTTATTTGCGCAAACTCCCTCGAGTGGGGATTGCAGCAATGGCTTTGCTTCTGCGTATTGAGAAATAACGAGTAGCAAAACGGCTGCTGAGGTTTTCCAATTTGGCCTCATCTACTCCTCTCCAATCGGTTCTGCAGGACCACCGTAGAGCCGCCACCGGACAAATCGAACCAAGGTCGAATCGTCTGATGCCGAGAGCTTCACCGGGACAGAAAGGGGTGTTTGACCGCCGGTTCCCAGCGAGACTGAATAAAAAATTGTGCCCGTCATGAGCGCGCTAAAAAGCCCGTCTTTTTTATAGTCTCGAAAGTCCTTGAAAAGGCCTTGCTTTGAGATGAGGACCGATATCCATTTCTCTCCATGGATGACGTCCAGCGTACCTGCTCCTTCAATTTTAGCTCCTAGGCCTTTTGGAGTCGGCATCCATTGCAATTCGCTGGATGTAGCAAAAAGTCTTCGCACTTTAGCGTGAGGAAGCGAGGTCTCGATGCATTTCTGCCAAGAGTCGTCTAGTACAGTCCTAGTTTTGAGGCTGAGTGCTACGTAGTCTACTCCTCCTTGTTTGTAAGCGTGTATCCGGAGTGATGGGCGTTCATGCGCATCTCGAAATAACTCTAGTCTTTCAGGGAGAACGTAGACGTCGTCAAAACCAGGAGTGCCGTCCCCTTGAACCGCGACAAACACGCCCGGAACTTGACAGTTCTCGCTCGAAATCTGCCATGGGATGAGCATGCCCTTGCTCCAAGATGCATGCACTGAGTGGTGCCCTAAAATCAACGCAAGCAAAGTAATGCAAGCGGGTCTTAGAATTTGCATGGATCAATGACCTCCATCGCGCAGTAGGGGACGTCACGTAGGCTTAAGGAAATCCCCACTCTTCTTTCGGTATAGGCCTGGGTGAGGGAGTTGAAGAAGTTAACTTTGCCCTTGATGCGGCCAAAGCTTCCATTCCCTGAAAGGACGGCCGTACGAAACCAGTTCTCTCCCTTGAAGTTCAGTAAGAAGCCAAACTGCAACTCCGCTGGTAATAGGATACCAGGTTCGGGAATCACAGGCGCTTGATCGTAGAGGTCCGGCGAGAGAAAGATCTCGATGCTTGTCTCGTCTAGAAACACCGGCTTAAAAAAAACCTCCTCCGGTTGAATCGAGTACTTCTTGGCGAAACTAGCCTGAAGCTCTTTTTCTTTCTTCTCGAGAGTTTCGCTTTGGACCAAGACCACGCTGAAGTTTAAGTAAGATTGCTTTTGAGTGTTCGCTACGAACGTCCACAGCGCAATATCGCCCGATCGCGCGATTTTTACTCGCTGAGGGATATAATAGAGAGTGGCTGGGTCGCCCAATTTATTCTCTTGGTCCTCGTAGATCACCTCGTGCGTGCTTGGGAGTACGAAGGCTGAGTCAATCTTGGGTGCTGCCACGGCATTTGCGGATAAGAGCACTGATGCAATGAGTGCGATCATGTTAATGCGCTCCATAAGTAGGCGTGTAACGGTGGCGATAGCTCGAAGGTGTTTTTTCGTCGATGACGTCGCGAACTGGCAGAAGCTCAAATTCCTGCCGAATCACCGAACGGCTGCCAGGTCGTCGCATCGTTACTGTATCGCCTGAACCTGGTTCGAGAGTTTGGGTCACCACTTTATCAATGAGGTCTAGTCTGAGTCGGATGTAGGCAGATTGATGAACCGTATCTGTTGGCAGCACTGTTCGAATGCGTTGACATACATCGCGCTTTTGGGCGACATCTACGAAGACGGCTGACAGAGTCTCGCTCTCACTGCTGAATCCGCACGGGTCAAAGCTCAGGGCCTGAACGACGGCCGCCTCTGCAAGCAGTCGAGGCGCGACAATCGTGCTACCTGTCGACTCAGCTAGTCCTGCCTTGAGTACGTTTTCGAGAGACTGATAGACGGCACTCGGGCGCGTCGACAGAACGATGCTCTCCGCTGGAAGTCGTTTCTTCTCAAATCCGGCGACAGTGATGTCGAAGTCGATGCGAATGAGCTGCTTGGCAACTTCAACGGCTTTTTCAGGTGATATGGAACCACTTTTTTCTGTTACGTAGCATTTTGTGAGGATGGGGTTAGATAGATAGATGGGCCCAGAAGACTTCTCGCAATGCACTTTGAAGTCCGGGTTTTCTGCGATTGAGAGTAAGAAGGAGGGGGCCTTTAGATCTTGGTCAGTCGGCGTAGCGAGGCTAGACCCCGTGCCGGCTCTTAAAGTTAGTCCGATACGCTCTGGAGAGGTGTAAACCGGCTCATGTCGCAGAATCGCATGTGGATACTCGATTGGCTGTCTCCCATTGGGAAACATACGGTACAGGGAGGGTTGATCGGGATCTTCAGTGCGGTCGATGACAATTGCCATGGAATTGGCCGTAGCGTCTCCCTGCAAAGCCAAAGCTAACAGAAGAACTGATTGGATTGTCTCTCTCAATTTGGTTTTCATGATCTCTCCATTCTCAATATTGGGTTGCCAGGTTCCTTGCATTGAGTCCCAGCGATTCGGCAAGGGCCTCGAGCTTTCGACTTCCAGGTAGACGAAGCTGCAGTTCCAGCGGGATGCTCGGAATTAGCTCGCAGGTCCATTTGTACGCGTAAATCATCTGCTTGAACCGGTCTTCGAAGCTGACTCCGTCTCGGTCAGGGATGTTCATCGTGGTGTCAAGGTCATGCGCCTTGACACCGTAGTAGAATTTTCCGTCCGCGCTGCTCACTCTGTATGTGTCGTAGTTCAGCTCAAGTTTTCCTGTGATGATCGTAAGAGCGGAGTCAAGCACCTCACTGACATCAGGGTGTGACTTGAGGGCGCGCGCTAATGCGGTATGAATGCGATTTGAGCAGACCACCTGATTGAGAAGCGCTTTATCCAAGACGAGGCGGATGCTTTCACGACTACCTGTTTGCGTGAGAATTCTCTGGTTTGGCGGGAGTTGCGGCGAGTTTAAAGGAGAGCAGGCGTCGGATCTTGGACTTGACGAGGCGTGGGTGGGACTAGCGACTCTGCTCACCGTTATGCCATTCATCGCTGTTTGATTGACGATAAAATTACCACTAAAGGCATTTGGATAAGTGATGAGCGGCGATTTAAAGAGGTTGTTGATTCTTGAGATCAGCGCCTCGCTCACTTGTGTAGTGAGAACGAAGTCGATCAAGAGCTTGGGATCTGATCCAGTTACTGGAAAGTGGGTTAGCTTGAAGTACCCGTCCCTATTTTTTGCGGGGACTAGCAAGTCGGGTAGTGCATGTACCCAGCGAGCCCGCTCGGGTTGGGCGTTCGAAAAATGGTGAAATTCTTTTCCGTCGATCATCACCTGAAATCCTTGGAAAAGATTAGTGTAATCGATAGGGCATCCGACGGGAGAGTTCGCGACTCCTTCTGAAGGGGGGAGAATGTTTGCGTCTGCTCGAGCGTGTTGTAGAGCAATGAGCACGAAAAGCAGAGTCGAAGTAAGCAGCTTTTTCATGGTTTTTTCCTAAGATTAGCGTTTTTGATCCGTCATGGGGGATGCCCGACAACCGATGGAGTTGCGATTGTCGGGCCCTTTGTGAACAACCTAAGCTTAGTCGATTGGAGGACGACCCAAGCTGATCGGAGCGCCCATTTGCTCGTCGGCAACGGGCGTGGCCGGTTGTGGGCCTCCGCTGCCAGCCGGAAGCAAGCCTTTGTCGGTCCATTCGGTGGGGCATCCCGGCGCTTTCAATCTCCGATGGTAGAAAAGATCAGGATTGTCTTTGCAGAGGTAGCCCAGCGTTCCGCCCACTATCGCAGGCATGACCGCGATCTTCTCAATCTTGAAGTTGTACTCGTAGTAAACTTCTTCGAAGTTTTGATCACTGTTGTAGACATACGAGGTAGCGTTAGCATAACAAGCCGCTCCCCCTCCCCATTGCCCACTCACTTCAGTGCTGCAGCCAGCGCTGGGAGCTGGGGTATCGATCACCTGCCATGAAGCATTGATAGGTTTAAACATCTGAGTCATGACTAGTTTGGTGATTTCGTCGATCATTCGTTCGGTGCGCTGTTCTGCGTTTGCATCGAGGTCGCCGCCTCTCCACCAAATTTTGATGATCTGACTGGTCTTCGCTTTTCTTACGACATTTCGAACCTGAGAGTAGTTTGTGCTGGTTGCTTTAGCCTGTCCGCTGACCAGGCAAGTTCCAAAGATTCCCCAGCATCCCTTGGCCTGCGCTTCCTTTACCGTCATGGTTTTGAGTTCATCCTGCATGAAGCTATGAAAATGCTTCCAATGAATGCTTGCTTTGAACTGAAATGGAGTGAGGACAGTTCGGAACGTGTACTGGTAGTTGAGGCCCAAACCGCCGCCAGTGCGAAAGGCATCTACGATAAGGCCCAGATACTTGGGCTTGATGAGCATATCAAACGCGACGGGTACGTTGGGGAGAACTGTGTCCTTGTTCTCGACCGCACCTAGATAGATTTCACCCATGCCTTCTTTGTTCATCGCTAGCATCCAGCGGCCCGAAACCGGAGCGAGGGGAGAGACTTTGATCGGCCTTCCATCCTCTGTCTTCTTTGTTCTCATCAGGGCTATCGTATCGGCAACATCTTGCGAGTAACCTGCTCGAATCGCGAACGAAAGCTTGCCGCCGATTGCTTCGTCGTAAACTAGCCCAAACATAGGACGGTTTTGATTATCCTTTGCGATGTAAAGCTGGTCATAGGGGACGTAAAACTGACTATCGTCATCGGTATCCTTGAAAGCCAGCGGAGCCCCTTTCTCAGCATTCGCAGCGGCGGTGTTTTTAGAAATTGCAACGAGATCGCCATAGTGCTCGGCGGACGGAAGGGCGAATGCAGCTTGGCTTGCTGCGAAGACCATTAGATTAGCGTACAAAGTTTGACGGTTCATGCGAATTGCTCCCCTCTCAAAGGAGGTTTTAGAACTGAAACGAAACCAACTTCTTTTCTCTCAACGTGTGTTCACTGCCTTTGTCTTCTAGGACCTCCTTCACTTTTGAAAATGGAACATCAGAAGCGTAGAACTCTTTGAAATCAGCTGACCCAACATTGAGTTGGGCACGCCAGTGAGTGCGAATCTGCTTGCCAGAAATGGTGATGTCTTCGCTTCCGTACCTATGCGCAAACAGGTAGATATCGTTGCAAGCAGATGGAGTGCGGGGCGGTGGGATCATTAGACGAACAGGTTCTTCTGCTACTTTTGAAGAGACTTCAGTTCCATTTGAGATAATTCTTGTTTTGATCTTCATTCGACCCTTCACCGAATCTAGCGAGATCAGTGTCTTTTCTTCGCGATGGTTCTGAGCATGGCCTGCGAGAATCTCTGTCACTTCGTAGGTGGCGGTCGTGCCTGGGCGCATCTTTGAAAGGGAGGCTTTCTGATCGATGGCGATGAGTTCTAGGTGGGCTTTTCTCTTCTCGAACCCCTCACAAGGGTTCTGGTTCGCGGCTGAAGCTAGGCGCATCATAGCTACCGTGACGATTGCCATTAGGATCGCTGAAATTAGATTCTTACTTTTTAAAATCATGTCTCCGACCTCGGGGCGCCCATGAGCAATCTGCGTTCCAAGGTCCGCAGATCAGACTTTGTGGAGTGAAGTCGCAGTGACTTGCTGAACCGATTCGAGAAGTGTGGGGTCTTGAGTGGGCTGGCGCCTACAGGGGTGTAGGGATTCGCCAACAGAAGTCGGACTATTTGTCCTGATATCGGATCTGGTAGGCCCAATGGATCGGCATGCGAGTTGCTCTTGGGGCGCGCATGAGGGTGCTTTACATATTTTTGTGGGTAGGAGTCCTAGGGAAAATGCTTCAATCAGCAGCGTTCGCCGCGCCTGTATTTGGAGAAGCTGTGGAGAAAGGAGGATGGATGATCGTGCCCGACCACGCATCTACGTCTGTGTACTATGCGTTGCCTAAGGTCATTGATGTGGCACGCGCTCCTTGGGATCCACGGCCAGAGTCGGGGGGCAGCTTTCTTCGAGAGAAGATCAATCGGCATCTCTATCGTTTTGAATTTGCGCTGAGCTCTAAGCCGATGCCGCCACTCGATTCAGAGCGAAGTGTGATGAGAGCACTTCCATGCAATACTGCGGGAGTGGAGATTCACAACCTCGTTGGAAGCCAGGCGCTTTCGATGAACTTTGTGCCGGGGCCTCAATGGGGAGTTCCGGCTGTGCAAAAGGTGGTGATTGAGATGGGGGTCAAAAAGAATCTTGAGCAGTTTTTATTGGCGATGGGAGTGCAAGGAACCATCAAGCTGGTCTGCGAAGGATTTGAAAAGCGGCCCCAGCATGTCGAGGAAGCTCCTTCTGAGATGATGCTTGGGGTCCCGATTGATGCCCGCTTTTCTCATTGGTTTTATCGATAATGATTGGCCTATTTTTAGCGTTTCTCCTAACGAACACGACTTGGGCGGACTCATATCCAAATATGAATGAGTTGAGTGCATCGGAGCGTGAGCACTATCCGAGATGTGCCCAGGTCAATTTTTTGGATGATTCTTGCCAGCCTTTGAAGCGTAGGATCTGCGAGAGTAAGAGAAATCAGGATTTAGAACTTTGCATTCGCTTGCGATTTGAGGATTGTTTACCAAGTGACTTTAATGGATCGGGATGCCAGCAGGTGTTAACCCGAGCCTGCCGGTTTTTTGGATCAGGCTTTGATTGGGTTTGCGACCGCTTGTCCTATGAAACGTGTTTGGCTCAGCATTTTGAGGGTGAGGATTACGCTAAAGTCTCCTGCGCAAAGGTGAGAATGGATTTTACTCTGCCTATTTTGCGCCAAACAATCAGGCAGGCGAGTGCGGATCCAGAGATCCGTCCCAAGGATTGGGTCGCTTCCTATTGCGCGCTTTCTGGGGGGGATCCTGAGCATCCCTTAAATCCAAATTGCCGCACCAATGATCAGCCTGCGCCGCAGGGTTCAATTGGAGTTCATGAATTTTTTGAAACGCAGGATTTCTTGATGAAGCTCAGCTCAGAAAATCGAAGGGCGGCTTATCAACGATTGCTGATGAACTCGGGGCCGCGCGATTCCTGGGAGTCCATCATGGCTCATCTCATCTGGATCAAGGAACAAGAGGCTGCAGATGCTGAGACTCGTAGCCTGGCTGCAGAATTTCTATCCCGTTATGCGGATGAAAGTAGCGTCGCACAGACTTTGTTGATCGAGGCCTCCCGTGATTCTGATGCTCGGGTACGAAAGTGGGGAACGACTGGGCTTGCAAAACGCAGATTTGGCACGGCCCTGGGCTTGGCTGCTATTTTATCGCGCATTTCTGATCAGTCTGAAGCTGTGAGGTCGGAGGCCCTTAAAGGTTTGGGGTCGGTTTGGATATCTGAGGCAAATGTAGTTTTCGCAAAGGCAAGTCGAGACGAGCTTGGGGCCCTGATCGACTGTCAGAAAGTGCAGATCGATGAGAGTTGGATTGCTCGGCTCAATGATCCGATACAGGCGCGAGAGCTTCCGTTTGATGATCCTCGCACGATTTGCTCAAGAGGAGTAGGGGCTGACCTTGCACGTTTGAGGCCTCAGATCGTGCAGGCTTATTTGGCGATTCTTTCTGAACCGCTAACGTCACCCACTTTGTCGGCTGCGGCTCTTTTTGGGTTGAGTCACATGTATGTGGCTACTTTAGAGGAGAGGCGTCAGTTGATGGACTTGGCGGAGCGAGCGCTTCAAGGTCCAGATGCTCTAATTCGGGACACGGCAGTTCACGTTCTTGCAACCCTTGCTTTTGATCCAGTGTCGGTTAAGAGGGTGGCCACCCACGTGGCTAGAGAGCTTTCACTCGAGCTGGATCGGGGAAGCGTAACAGAGCGCGCGCAAGCTTATCTCTCTTTGATCGAGGGACGCCGTATTTGGGATCCTTCTTTGATGGATCTCGTGCTGAAACGATGCATGAATCGAGCGGGCTTGAGCCTTCAGCAAAAAGCTGCCTGTTTTCAGTCGATCTCCGGCGCAGAGAACCGGAGCGTCGAGCAGGCGATGATCCCTCAGCTGCTAGCCAATATAGAGGCCAACAGCTACGCAGACCGGGAAACAGCGATCGGCCTGCTTTCAGGGCAGCTTCTCACGTACGTGGATGAGGGGGGCGATATTTACGACTGTCATTCTAGAAGCCTGGTCTTGAAAGCGGTCCGGACCGCGATTTTGAATTCTCTTCAGAGGCAGCTTTCAAGAGACGCTTTCTTAATCTCAGGTCTGGTCAAGATCCTTGATCAACAGGTAGCGCCTGTTTTGGAGGTGTGCCCGAATCTGAATGTTCAGCTAGAGGAGCTCGATAAGAGTCTAGCCTCATTTCGAGGTACATTAGAGAGCCTTTTGAAGAAAAGTATACCTGAGCTACCCATAAAAAATTGGTACAGCTCCTACTCTCGACGGCATCCAGTCGACGTCGTTGAATTAGACCCACATACGGGTTTTAGAGACTCTCAACGGCGCTATGCAATGCGCAGAGATTTGGAGTTGCTGGTTCAGGCGACTCTTAAAAAGAGGTCGACCGCGGATCTAGTGGTTCAAGATTTCGCAATAGAGCCAGTGAAGGCCCTTTATTTAAGATCATTAGGTCTATCCAAAGAGGAGCAACACAAGTTTGATTTTGAGAGCGCTTTTTGGGGCGTAGATCCACAGTAAGGAACATATCACTCGTGTGTTTTCGTGACAGATGGGTGAATTAGGATAGACTTAGGCTTCAGGATGAGCTCTCTGGCTTTGATTTTTGTATGCCTAATTGCTGGAATAGCGTTGAGACGCTCGGATCGTCTGCCGCTAGGTGCTTCTCAGGCGTTGAATGGATACGCCACTCAGTTCGCTTTGCCCGCTCTAGTGCTTGAGCAAGTTCACTCGTTTGGAAGACAGGGTCCCTTTTCGCCTGCAGTCCTACTCCCTGCCTTAATGCCTTGGGTAGCCCTAGGGATCGCGTACCTATTTTTTTCTGCGCTAGCGAAGCTATTTCGATTCAGAACGGAGCTTGTTGGCGCATTGGTTTTGACAGCAGGATTTTGCAATACTTCGTTTGTGGGTTTTCCTTTGCTCGAGGCAATTTTTGGGCCTCAGGCGCTGACTACTGGGATTTTGATCGATCAGTTGGGTAGCTTTCTCTGCTTTTCGACAGTCGGGTTGATGTTGGCCAACTTCTATGCGGCGCGAGCGAAGGCGGGAGAAAATGTTGGGTTGAGTTTGGTACTGCGGAAGCTGATTTTGTTCCCGCCTTGCTTGGCGATGATTGCAGCGTTTTGTTTGCTGCCCATTGAATTTCCTGTCTGGCTGTCGACACTTCTCAGTCGGTTAGGCTCTACTCTTGTGCCCGTGGCTCTGGTGTCGGTCGGGTATCAGCTCAAGCTGAACAGGTCTATTTTACGTGATCGGTGGAAACCGCTGCTTTTGGGATTGGGCTACAAGTTGGCATTAGTGCCCGCTTTGAGTTGGCTCATTTTTGTGAGTTTATTGGGATTGAATGGAGAAGTCGCTTGGGTCACGATCGCTCAAGCTGCAATGGCTCCCATGATCACGAGTGCTGCGGTTGCTGCTGAGTGTGATCTCGAACCCGAGTTTTGCGGACTGATGGTGGGCGTAGGTGTGCCACTATCGCTTCTCACAGTCCCTGCTTGGGCATGGTTAGCTCAGCGTTTAATCGCTTAAGCTGATTACCAGTCGCCTCTACCACCACGCTCGCGGCGGCTCTTGTCTCGGTCTCGCCCGCGATTGCGGTCTGCTCGTCCTCGCTCATTTCCGCCTTCAGGTGGAGCGTTAGGATCTGTGGGAGCACTGTAGCCGCCACCCCCGAATCCACCTCCGCCACCACTCCCGAACCCGCTGGGACGTGGGCCGCGGTCTCTATTGAAGCCGCCGCCGCCACCCCCGCCAAATCCGCCACCGCCGCCGCCAAATCCACCAGGGGCGCGAGGAGCCTGTGCACGTGCTTCGCTCAGGGCCAAGGGACGCCCCATGAAATCTTGTCCTTGCAGAGCCGTCATCGCCTTTGTGGCGTCTTCAACGGTCACCATTTCGATAAAGGCAAAGCCTCTCGAGCGTCCCGTTTCGCGATCTGTCATGATCTTTACCGAAAGTACTTGGCGCCCATCTCCCTCAAACAGTGCCTTAAGCTGATTTTCCTCAGCTGAAAATGGGAGGTTGCCGACGTAGATCTTCTTGTTGGTCACTGACAGAATTCCTTTCGAGTTCATAATCCAATTGAGCGAATAGCCACTCTTTCAACAATACCGCTGCTTTGTGTCGCTGTCCAGGACCGGGTTGATGCATAAGGACGCAAAATGATTGACCTAAGTTACCTCGTTTGATCTTAACAAACGGAAGTAGCTTCTGTAGCTTGTCACTTATGCCTCAGCTTATCTCACCGACTCTTGAAACTCTCTCTAACGGAATCCCAGTTGTTCTCCAGCATTATGATGGCCCAGTGGCCGCCACCTATTGGTGGGTTCAAGCCGGAAGTGCCGATGAGGCCGCACCTGAGGCAGGATTTGCTCATTTCTTGGAGCACATGCTTTTTAAGGATGCGGCTGCCAAAGAGACCGGCAAAGCCTCGACGGGACAAATGGCTCGCGCAATCGAATCATTAGGCGGCGACATCAACGCTTATACCTCTTTTGATCAAACGGTTTATCACGTGACTTGCGCTGCACATCACTGGGAGCGAGTGATCGACACCTTTGGGGCTATGGCGCGTCCACAGCGATTTTTGAAGTCTGACTTTGAGAGTGAGCGCGAGGTGATCCTCGAGGAACTCCGCAAGAACGAGGACTCTCCGGGGCGGCAGCTTTTCCAGAAACTGTTTTCGGCGACCTATAAAAAGCATCCTTATGGAAAGCCGGTGATCGGTTATACGCGTACCTTGAAGGCCGCCAAAGTGGCTCAGCTCGAGAACTTCTATCGAAACAATTACGTCTCCGGAAAGATGGGTTTAATCCTGGTGGGCCCGATCGAGGATGGCACAGGAGCTCGGCGCAAAAGCATCTTGAAGATGCTCGAAAAATATTATGGCAAGACGGTTCATCCTCGCCGCGAAGGTAAGCTTTTTAAGCGTCCGGAAGAGCCTGCGCTTCGAAAAGACGTGACGCTCGAGGTACTGCCCTTTGACGTAAAAACACCGACGGTCGCGTTTTCGTTCAGGGTGCCGGATCTGAAGCATGAGGATACGCCTGCGCTTGACTTGCTTTCTGGTATTTTGGGAATGGGCGAGCTTTCGCGACTTTATCAGTCGTTGTTTTATGGCAAGTCGTTGGTGACGGAGGTGTCTGCCGGCCTCTACGTGCCGAGTGATGCAGGGATGCTCTATTTTCAGGCCGAGATGGACTCGATGGCTAAGATCAATGAAGTCTCGCGCGAGCTTTTTGCGGAGCTGAGGAGAATAGCGAAAGAAGGTCCTACCGCTGAGGAACTGGCACGAGTCGTGGCAAGCGCCGAGAGTGAGCGCCTCTATGCAACGCAGACTGCGGATGGGATGGCGGG
>CAZGCK010000061.1:17043-24475 GCA_964524175.1 uncultured Bacteriovoracaceae bacterium
ACACCATGGGTGACCTCGATTTTGATAAGCACTTTATTGAGCAGATCAAATCTGTGGACGCGTCGCAAATTCAAGAGTGTGCGAGTCGTTATTTGACCTCGGCGCGCATGAGCGGCGTGATTATGGTGCCTCAGTCGGAAGGTAAGTTCGATCTTTCTGAAGTTCGTGCCGCTGCAAAAGAGTTTCTGTCGCCTGAACCTGCGTTGTTGCCGGTAAAGAAGGCACGGAGCGCTCGGGCGGCTACAGGAGATCTGCCGGTTGAATTGATTCGGTTGCCGTCGGGGATTCGCGTAGCGTACTTTGAGCGACCTCAATCGCATGCGTTTAGCGTTCATGCTGCGGTTTTAGGCGGCTTGCGAATGGAGATTGCCCGTCCTGTCGAAAAAGCTGAGACGGACTGGGGCTCTAGCTACATGATGTCGCTCACCTGGAATAAGGGCACTTCGACTCGCAACGCGCGCGAAATTGCGGCTATCACAGAGGGGCGAGCAGCGGGCATGGACGGTTTTGCGGGTCGCAATAGTGCAGGCCTTCAAATGACGGGTTTGAGTCGAGATTGGGGTGAGCTGTCTACCCTGTTTACGGATGTGTTGCTTGAGCCGGTGTTTCCGCCGGACGAGGTGGCGCACTCGAGACGTGTTGCAGAGGATTCGGTGCGATCGCTGGAGGATCATACCGGGCAGTTGTGCTCAAAGCTTTTTCTACAGTCGCTGTTTGAGCACCATCCTTATGGTCGCATTACGATTGGGTCGCTCGAGAGCTTGGGTGCGATTACGAGCGAGAAACTCGAGGCGTTTCATCATGCGTGGCTTAGGCCCGAGCGTCTGGTGTTATCGGTGAGCGGATCGGTGAAGAGATCGAAGTTAGATCATTGGCTGAAGTTGCTCGAGGATCGAGCTCAGTTTGTGAGCAAAGCTCGAAAGGTGGTAGATCTGCCAACGAGCTTGCCCGATGAGCCAGAGCTGAAGGCGCCTCGTTGGATTGAGAAGTCGCTCGGGCGCGAGCAGACCCACATCTTGATCGGCGGGCTGGGGACTCGCATCACTGCCGAGGACCGGCATGCGCTCAGGCTGATGCAGACACTATTGGGTGGGCAGAGTGGGCGACTGTTCATCGAGCTGCGTGAGAAGAAAAGTTTAGCCTACAGTGTGGCGCCGATGAGCTTTGAAGGAATCGAAAACGGGTATGTCGGAACCTATATCGCTTGTTCTCCGCAGAAGCGCGAGGAAGCGGTTGCGGGCATCAAGAAAGTGCTAGGCGATCTAGCTGCGAAAGGACCTACAGCTGCCGAGATGAAGCGTGCGCAGGAGTTTTTCTTGGGCCGCCGCGCGATGGATCTGCAAAGTGACTCTTCGATCGCGGCGCACTTTGGGCTCGAGACGTTATATGGGATTGAGCACCACAGTGAGGCAAGCTTAGCGAAGAAGATCCGGGCGATTTCGCCGCGCGAGATTCAACGCGTGTGTCGCAAGTACCTGGTGGATCGCCATCAGGTCACCGCGGCGGTGGGGTAAGTTGCCGCGGAGTGATTGCTTCAGGTACTTCGCAGTGCGCTGCGCTAACTCCTTGATTCATTGCGCTATAAAAAGGCGTCAGGCACCTTTTTGCGTTCCCATCCCTCTACCCGGCAGTTAGACTTTCTGAGCATTCAAGGATTGGAAGTTTCACCACTCGCTGAGCTCGGAGTTTCAAGATGGAACAGGAGCAGTTTGATTTTGCCGTGATCGGGTCTGGGGTGTCGGGGGGGAGAGTCGCGTATGAGCTCGTCTCGGGCGGTGCGAAATGCCTTCTCATCGAGGCAGGGCGCGAGTTCTCGGCTTCGACGTTTCCTTCCAACGAGATGGACTATTCGACTCAACTCTTTTGGGGTGGTGGACTCGAGGTCAGTGCGCGAGGGGATCTCGGGTTTCTTCGAGCCAGATGCCTGGGTGGCACCTCCATCGTCAATCAAGCGCTGCTGGATCCATTCGACGACATCGCTTGGGATGACTGGAAGGATCGCAGCGGCGGCATTTCCTTTTTCAATCGCACCGAGATGGCTCGCCACTACGATGAGTGCGTAAAAAACGTCAACGTGAGTCCCATCCCAGCTGAGCACTACAACGCCAATGCAAGGACTTTTATTCGTGCACTCGATCAGGTGGGTCATCAATGGAAGCCTCTTCAGCGCGCCCAAGGGGATTGCAAGCTCGACCATGGCAGCGACTGCATTGTTTGTTTAGGTGGGTGCCCGCGAGACTCTAAACAAAGCTCTCTGGTCACCACCATCCGGCAAGCACGCGAAAAAGGCCTCAAAGTAGAATCAGAGTTTGAGATTCACCACATCCTCCACGAAAAGGATCGCGTTCGCATTTTTGGCGCTCAACGTGGTCAAAAACGTGAGCTCACTGCTCGTAAAGTAGCTCTCGCGGCGGGAGCAGTGGGTAATACCTCCATCCTGCTCCGCTCTGGCATGGGGTCCCGGTTGCCAGCTTTGGGGCGCAATTTTTCCTGCCATCCTCAGTACATGAGCTATGGGTTGTTCGATGAGCCGATCAATGCGCATAAGGGAGCGTTTCAGGCTGTAAAGTCTGAAGACCCAGGCTTTAGGAAGCGCGGATTTAAACTCGAAAACGTGTTTGCCCCCCCTGTTGGTACGGCGATGATCATGCCGGGTTACGGGCGCTCTCATCAAAGTTTGATGAAAAAATACCGATTCGTCGCCTCCATGGAAGTCGCCGTCAGAGACGAGTCGACGGGCAGGATCACTTTGGCATCGGGCGACAAGATCAAGATCGACAAAAGCCCGACAGCCCAGGATCGCGCTCGCACAGAAGACGGCCTCCAAACTGTGCGTAAACTCTTTGAATCCGCGGGTGCCAAGCAGGTTATCCAATGCGACCAAGGTTTTGGGCTGCATCTCATGGGCGGTTGCGCGATGGGGACTGACTCCAAGCGGTCCGTAGTAAACCCGGATTTTAGCGTGCATGATCATCCCAATCTTTACGCTGCCGACTCCAGTGTGTTTCCAGGAGCGCCAGGCATCAATCCGTCGTTTACCATCATGGCGCTCAGTCACCGAGCTAGCGAAAAAATGTTGAGCAACTAAGGAGCCTTCATGTCCAAGCACTTTGGCCCGATGCAGATGCGCGGTTTGAACAAAATGGGCGATATCTTCGTGCCGGGAGACTCAGAGCTCGCATCGTTCTCCGGCTCTCGATGCGCCGAACAGGTTGATCGCATCTTGGACTACATGCCTGCCTCAGACCTCAAGGATCTTAAGTTGCTGATGACCCTGCTCTCCTTTTTGCCCACTTTCATGATCGCTGGGTTCTTGGGTCTGCTCGAGCTCAGTCCTCGGATGGGAGATTGGATCGGACCTATCCTTCGTTTTATTCGCATCGGACTGCGCGGGCTGGTTCTCACGCTGTATTATTCTCATCCGCAAGCCCACCGAGTGCTCGGCTATCAAGTAGGCGTATACAGGGATGATCTTAAAGGCGTACCCACACCTCGTCTAAACCAGGGCGCTCGCTATGCGCGACTTAACCCGCCGAGTACGATTTCGCATTAAGGAGCGCTTTTCGTTCAAGCAGAGGCAGAAATTCAGCTTTTGCCGGCCATGGATTTTTAAGTTCTGACATTATCGTCATTAAATAAAACACTGCTGAGCGCCTCGGTAGGTTCGCGCATGGGCGGTCACTTTGCCGTTCTCGACCAAGAGGTATTCGTCAAATCGCTCAGCCAGCTCGCCTGCCTTCGCATGCCTAAAAAGCACAGGTGACCCGAGCTCTAACTGCAGTCCAGGTGGAAGCGTTAGCGGCGTCTGAACTTCACCACAGCCTTCCATCGAAACGAGCCTGAGTCCCTCGGGCTGATAGGGTACTGGCACTCGATCCCATCCTGGCTCTCCCGATGCGATGTAGCCTCCGCCCAAGCAGGTGACATAGCTCGAGTCGGATGCACGCGTGACTTGCAGTGCGAAGAAGCACGCAGGTTCGAACCGGATATTTGAGTAGTAATCGAACAAGTGGGAGCAGAGAAAGCCACTGCCCAGAGTGATCTCGGTGAGGGCTCCTTCTTTTGCCGCAAAATTGAGCGAGCCTGTGCCAGCTCCATTCACTACTTCCATCTCTAGACCGCGAGCCTTAAGTGCCTCAACGATCTGTGCGCGGAGCCTGAATACGCTCCCTATGGACAACCGACGAATCAAAGCAGCGAACGGATTGATAAGCTTCTTAAAAGGGTTGCGGTCTCCAAGTCCGGCTACTTGCGCCTCGTACGCCATCAGTCCCACGAGCTTGAGTTGAGGGTAGGATGCGATCTTGTCGGCAAGCTGAAGGGCATCGCCCACGGTACGGACGCGACTTCGGCGGACTCCTAGGTGCAGCAATCCTCCTAGGAGCCGCAATGAGACATCGACATCCATGAGGACTCTGAATGGTTGCGAAACTCCCTGCATCGTCCTCGCGAGCGCGCGAACTCCTTCCGGATGATCGGTGACAATGGTGACTCGTGCGCCTTGGTCATGCATCCGCCTCAAAATCTTGAGGTCGCATTCCTGAAGAGTGGGGTAGGCGATCAGAAAATCGTCAAGTCCATGCGATTGATGTAGGTATTGAGCCTCTTCGACAGCAAAGCACATCAACCCTTTGAACACGGGATCCGATTTGACCGCTCGCACGATCAAGTCAGGTACGCGCACGGACTTGGTGGCTAGGCGAATCGTTTTACCATGCGTGCGCGCAATCTGAGCCGCTTGGGCTACATTACGATCAAAGGCGGCGAGATCCACAACGACGGACGGAAGCCGCCGGCCTCGCAGAATCTCCTTCCATTGATCGTAAGAAATCATTTCTGATCGGCTCCGCTCCCGGTGGGCGCAGGCTCCTCGCCGCCGCCCGACTCCTCAAAAGAACAGACGTATTGAACTTTCATCTTCTGAATGGCTCGATGAAACTCTTCCTCGGGGTCTTGTTCAATAAAGGAATTGTATTTTTCGAAAATCAGCTCTTCTGTGTCTCGGGCTGAGGGGCCCGTCAATTTTTTGATCAAGGGCTCGATTTCTTTTTCCCGCTTTTCGGGGACGTGCTTCTTGACCGCCGCTTGGATTGCAGTAGTTTTATGGGTTTTTCTCGCATTTTCGAGCGCCTCGATCATACCGATTTGAGCTTCAAACCGGCGGCTTAGGCGTTCCCGGTATCGGTCCAGGCCCGATGGAGCTCCTGTCACAGCTCTTAGGCGGACAAGGGCTTTGCGTGTGGACTCGCTGGATAGAGTCTCTCCGTGCTCGGGATAGAGCTGTTCAGGGCTGAGGATATGGATGGTTTGGAGGGCTTTTGCGTCCACGGGGCCCCGAAGCAAGCAGGGCTGCCCAAAGAGCTTCACCCGGATTTCGGTCGACGCATGGATAATCTCAGCCCAGGCTAAGCTGGTCAGTAGAAAAAGTCCCGCGGCTAAGTATGAGAAGACTTTGCACATTATGTTTGTGCAGTTTAACCCCATCCTCCCTGTGTCGTCCATGACCTACCCGCGATTTGACACAGAATACAGTCGCATTAAAATAGTAGGTAGATGACTGATAAACCCTCATTGACCTTGGTTGCCCAGCCTCAAGACTTCTTCCGTGAGCTCATTACGAGTGCAATGGATCGGCAAAAAATATCCACGCAGCCCGAGACTGAAGTCTATCTCGTCAATCTGCTCAATCAATTCATGAAGACAGACCGCCTCTATCCGCCTGCTGCGGATGGTACGACCCGACAAGAGTCGTTAGCGCTAATGGTCAAGGATGCGCTTGAGCATTCGGAGCCAGCAGTGCAGCAGTCCTTGTTTCGGCACATAGGAGATGTTTCCCTCTATGTCGGTGGATTTTTTCAAGACAGCTTGAATCGAAAGCTGGTGGATGTGGATTACTACATCGATATGGGATGTGCTGCTTACCAGCGAGTCGCTGTTCGAGCCGAAGAGGATATCCTCAAAGCGATGTATGCTGAGCTTGCGGGCAAGTTTTCATCGCTTATCGAGGTTTTTGCAGAAGTCAGCGAGAAGACGAGTCCTCGGACGGAGAAAGACTTGCTCCGCCTCTATGAGCTTTGGGTGCGCACTCGAAGTGAGCGGGCAGCCAAGGCGCTTCAGGAGGCCGGCATCCTTCCTAACGACACCATTAAGAAAGATTGGCAGTAAGTAAGCTATCTCAATTCTAGGATCTCTTCGCGAGTTAACGCAGGAGGGTGTTTGTTGATCATACTAAATTGAGGCTCGACCACGCCTTGCATGGAGTTGCCGACTCCATAAACGTATCGCGCAAAAACAGGACCCAAATCGATTCCCAATGCGTCCTCTAAGTACTCTTTAAAGATTTGGGTCGTAATATTCTTGCCCTTCCAAGTCGCGAAGAAGTTCTTCAGCACAGGCCTGAGTCCACCCTGAAAGGTGAGCAGGCCATCTAGCTCGCTCATCAACTGCCGCCCATCCCTATAGCTATTCTTAGGTGTAAAGCGCTCAAAGGCAGAAAAATCAGCCAAAATGGCGGGATTGCGCGAAGGCGGCCAGGCGGATGTAAAATAACTGTTGTCTCGCCAGCTTGCGATGCCCTCATCAATCCATCCTGAGCGTCCATCGCTGGGAACCACACCGCGCGCAAACCAAGAGTGCAGCAGTTCGTGGTCCAACGCGCTGATGCTGGTGATTGCAGCTCCAGCGTGTTCCATCCCTCCGCGGCCCGAGATGTAAGCGGTATAGGACGCATGGTGATAAGGGCCAAAGGTATTCTCCATCTCCGCAAAAAGTCCCGGCAGAATACTTGCTCCCTCAAGAGCTTGGTTTGCATTGCTTGAGTAAACCGTAAAAGGGATCTCGCGTTCTAGTCCTTTATAAACCCCTGTCTGTACGCTCAACGCTTGGTTTGTGAGGTGGAAGTAAAACAGAGTTGAGCTAAAATAATCTGGGAACTCGATCTTCCAAGTAGAGGGAGTAAAATGCGAGGCCTGACCGTTTGTGAAGAGGAGATGCCTTTTCTTGGATCTTTTGATCGAGAGATTGACCGTGAGTTTGAACTGATCGTCCTCATAGCTCGCAGGTCCGTAATCCTCGAAAAAATGTCCTGTTTGCAAGTCGCCCATCGCCGTTAAGAAGCCGACTCCGCCGTTTTTGAACGAGACGTTATCGTCTCCTATCTTGAATCCGATCTCTAGAATGTGGGATGTTCCTGCATCCACTCCTCGGTCGATCACGCTGAACTCCGTGGTCGAGGTATTGGGCCGAGCGTGATCAATGTTCACAGGTAGCCCGTCCAACTTGGCGCCCTTCACTTCGGCGTAAAGGATGAAATAAGGAAATCCTTCTTCGTGCGAGGTGAACGTAATCGTCGCCCGACCTACGGCGGTTTTCGCGGAGGCATTGAACTCGTAAGCGATATGGTGTCGCATGAATTACGAGCACTTGAAAACGA
>CAZGCK010000062.1:0-23987 GCA_964524175.1 uncultured Bacteriovoracaceae bacterium
GCAAACCCACGTGCGCGATGGGGTGCGACTGTGATCGATATATGGAGTTTTGGAACCTCGTTTTCATGCAATTTGATCGCGATTCATCCGGCAAGCTCACGCCGCTCCCTAAGCCTTCGGTCGACACCGGTGCAGGCCTAGAGCGCATCGCCTCGATTTTGCAAGAAGTAGAAACCAATTACGACACCGACGCGTTTCAGCAGGTAATCTCCCAGACTGCCAAACTTGCAGGTAAGGCCTTTGATCGCAAGAGTGACCTTGCCGTCTCGTTCCGAGTTGTCGCGGACCACTCGCGCGCAACTGCATTCTTGATCGGCGATGGCGTGATGCCTTCGAACGAGGGCCGTGGCTACGTCCTCCGACGCATCATTCGCCGCGCGATCCGACACGGCAAGAAGCTCGGATTCACCGCACCGTTCATGTACAAGACAGCTGGCTACGTCATCGATCAGATGAAAGAAGCTTACCCGGATCTTGTCGGCAAGCGCGCGTTCATCGAAAAAGCTGTTCAAGCCGAGGAAGAGCAGTTTTTTAGAACTCTCGAGAGAGGCCTAGCACTCCTTGACGAAGAAACGGCCAAACTGGGCGGAGGCGCAAAGACTCTGCCGGGCGAAGTCGCTTTTAAGATGTATGACACCTATGGCTTCCCTCTCGATCTTACGCGCGTGATCTGCACCGAGAAGGGCCTAGTCGTTGACGAGGTAGGATTCGAAAAATGCATGGACAAGCAGCGCGAGATGGCGCGCAAGAACTGGAAAGGCTCAGGCGAAGAAGCCGTCGGCGCCATCTACCAGCAGCTTGCAACCGATCTCAAAGCCAAGGGCAAGCTTCCCAAGTTCATTGGATACGAGCATCAGAAAGGCAAAGCTGAGTGTCTCGCAATTCTCGATCGCGCGACCCAAGTCGCCTCATACGCGGCACCGTCTGTTGCGCAAACCGCGGACAGCACCGAAAAAGCTCCGATCATTGAGGCCATTTTTGCCGAAACTCCATTTTATGGCGAAAGCGGCGGCCAAGTCGGCGACCACGGCCGCGTCTCCGGCGAAGGTTTCGAAGGCGAAGTGATCGATGTGCAAAAGCCAGTGGCTGACCTCATCGTCGCCCACATCCGCCCGATCAAAGGTACGCTCAAAGTGGGCACCAGCTACAACCAAGAGACAGACGCTGAGCTCCGGGCACTGATCGCGCGCAATCACACGGCGACTCATCTGCTTCAATGGGCATTACAGCTCGTGCTAGGCAAACACGTCAAACAATCCGGTTCGCTCGTCGAACCAGGCTTGCTCCGCTTTGACTTCACACACTTTCAGCCAATGACCGATACTGAGCTCAAACAGGTTGAAGATCTGATCAACGAAAAAGTGTGGAAAGGCGACAACGTCAGCAAGAAAGAAATGCCCAAAGACGAGGCGATCGCTGCAGGAGCGATTGCTTTCTTTGGCGAGAAGTACGGCGACAAGGTTCGAGTCGTGAAGGTTGGCGAGTACTCCGTCGAGCTCTGCGGCGGCACGCATGTCGACAACTCCTCGGAGATCCATCTCTTCAAGATCGCCAACGAGAGTGGGATCGCGGCTGGTGTCCGACGCATTATCGCCTACACCTCTAAGGGAGCCTACGGCTATCTGAGCGGGCGCGACGAAGAGGTCAAGTCGATCCGAGACCGCCTCAAAGTCACTTCAACAAATGACATCGCCGACAAGATCGACCGCCTCATGCAGTCTGAAAAAGAACTCCGCAAGCAGGTCGAACAGTTTCAAGCTCAGAACGCCGGTGCTGAAGTAGATCAGATGCTCGCTCAAGCGCAGAAAATCAACGGTGTTACCTTGGTTGCTGCCATCTGCTCCCCAAGCGATGACGGCGTGAAGCGCATGCGCGACCTCACGGATCGCGTAAAACAAAAGACGCCTAACTCTGTCATGGTGTTTGGCATGAAGGACCCCAATGCCGAGAAGGCATCACTTCTCATCGCCGTCGGGCCGCAAGCACCCAAAACGCTCGCAGCCAATGAATTGCTAAAGGAACTTGCCCCGCTCATCGAAGGCCGAGGCGGCGGCAAACCCGACATGGCTCAGGCCGGAGGCACCAAGCCTGCGGGTCTCGAGGCAGCGATCAAGATGTCTGTAGAGCTCGTCACCAAGAAATTGGGCTAGTAGCGCTCCTGAGTTTCCTGAGCCTTTACGACTTGACGACCGCCGGAACCAGCGAATGCTCGTTCTTTTGATTGTCTGGCACGGTGAAACCAAAAATTGCGAGGACGGTGGGAAGCAGCGACGCCGTGCTGACCACTTGGCCGGAGGCACTCACCTGCCCTGTATGAATGTCGATGGGTAGGCTCTGACCTAAATCAAAGCTCCCTAGACCAGGATAATTTCCGTAAGTCGTAGGCGCATCTTTGATGTCGCCCAAAATCCGCCCTTTTGAACCTGTATTGACGCCAGCGCCAGCGATCAACACGCTCGCCGAATCTCCGTGGTTGGTGCCGGGATAGAGTGACAAAGAGGCAGTGGCAACTGACAAGTCAGGCTGGCGATCAAACTCGGTGTGCATCACAATTGTCGTCATATCGAGGTAATTGGTGCCGGGTGTCCCGCTTTTGAGGCTCCGAAGCAGCTCGCGGTACAATGCAAAGGTCAATGTGTTCGTCGCGAGTTGCTGATCATTGTTGTCGTGCCCATCGGGATTAGGAAGAGGCAGCTCAACGACAGCCGACAAGTTTTTCTTGATCAAGAAGTCAGCCAAAGCGACGCCAAATGAGTATGTATACAAGTTTTTGTAAGTCGTATTGACCGCGTTGAGATAATTGATGTTGGAGGCCGCGTGAGTCGTCGCGAGCGCAACCGTGTTGTTGATGATGGGCAAGATGCCTTGCTTGGTCATGAACTTCTCCATCGTGCCACGGGCTCTGGACTCTCCAGTAATCGGGTCAATACCTTTGGGTGCACTGCCGGGGCCACCTTCTGGGTCGCAGACCTCGAGCTTCGTATCTGAAAGCAGGGCCTGCATCGCGAGAACGGTGTTTTTGCAGAACTGCGCCCACGTCGCCAAAAACTCAGGGTCATCAGCAATACCGGCACTCATGAGGGACGATGTAGAGACATAAGAACCTAAAAAGGTCTCAAAAAGCCCCTTGCTGGCTTTTCGCTTGAGGCGGCTGGCGAGCGCGATGTCGCCGAGCTTTCTGACAGTGCTGTCTATGGCATCTCGACGGACCGCGAGCAAATCATTGGCGCCAACGCTAGAGATGGTCCGAAGTGATGATACGTCAGGAATACTATTGGGTATCCCATACCCGGTTGCAGAAGCAGTATTGGTGTGAAGTCCCTCAGGAGAGCTAGAAACCTGCACATAGTGAAGCGGCCTAACAGAATCTGTCGCAGCCAAACCCGCGGCGACTAATGTCGAGTAGCTCATGGCGTACGGGGCGCTTGTGCCATGTTGAAGTATCGCGTTTCCGGCGCCATGCGAACCCGGAACACTCAGACCGCGCCAAATCAACAGATCCGATAGATCGCTAGCATTAAAAAGAGACACGCCATCACCCAGCATTCCGACGCCCAGATACTTTCTGATCGTCCCATCCGGATTAGTAGGGCTGGCAGCGGACCCATCGTGATTGGGATGTAAGCCCATCTTAGTGCATCGGGTAGTGTACTTAAATGTATTGCGAATGTCGGCAGGCACGATCGGAGAGGGAAACGCGCTATGAAACCACTGTGAGTCCCAGCCTTCGGCAACAACGATGTTGATCAGATGCCTACGTTTACCGCGTGTGCTTGCATGCGCCCGACCCTGCGTAAGCTCTCCAAGAGTCGCAAGGGAGAGGCCCCCTAATCCAAGTGCCGCGTTTTGAAGAAAGGATCTCCTCGAATGGCCGCCGTCCCAAGTCATACTATTCCTCACCCGTAAAGATAGGGTTGTTCACCAATTCCCGAACCATTCGATTATAGCTGTGATGGAGCTTGAAGCGAGCCTGTACAGCGTTGATCATTTTAACATCAGAAAAGTTGGGTTTCCTTCCAAAGATATTGTGAAACGTGGTTTGAACCACACAGCTATTGAACTGATCGGATTCAGAAAGCACCCGCCCAAGCTTCTCGATACCTTCGACCTCTTGCCCCAGGACTGCGCCTCTCCCCTTCTGGCCGCCGCCAATCGTGCCGTAAGCTGGCTGATTCCCATCCCAGAGATTTGCGCGAAAAAGCTCTCCAGCCATCGCGAGAACCTCGTTCCTACCTACGTTTGTCGCAAAATTTCCGGAGTAGATTTTTGCCACGGGATCCATATTGAGATGGCAGACTATGCAACTCTTCTCCGGGTCCAAGTGAGCGGCGGCAGAAGTCTCGCGGGTCGTGGCATTTGCTAGCTGAATATTATACTCGGTGCTACCCCTGGCTGGAGCATAGAGATCTGGCTCACCACAAAGTAGCCGTCTAAAAATGCGAGCGGAGATACTTCGCATTTTTGTTGCTTGCGGTACCAAAAACGCTGGCATCGTCAAGAGACCCGAGGTCACTCGCGGTTGAAGATGCTGAGGATTGCCCGGATGATCGACGTCATCCAACAAAGCGGGATCCAGGCTGTAAACGGCACCACGAACGGCCTTAGCCGTTGCGGGAGACCCTGCATCGAGAGTGTGCATCTCGTAAATCCGATTATGCAGAAGTCTCAGAGGAATGGGCTGAAATTGGCCGGGATAGATCTTGCGAAAAAGGCTCGGCTGCTCGGCAAATGCTGTGGTCCTGGAAAAGTCCGAAGTAAAGAAAGTCTTGTAGGGTCTGAGCAACGCAGTCGGGCCAGAGTAGTGAGCGCTTGAATAGTCGGACGGGATTGCTGGAATGATAAAACTCTGCGTGCGATAATAGAGCTCAAGCTCCTTGCGCGCGAAGGTGTAGTCTGCCGTCAGCATGAGACGATAGTCGTCCTGATCGTTAGGCACCGACAAAATGCTTTCGAGAAGGTAATAAGGCTCGTTCTGCATGTCCTCGGCGAGTTGCAGATGAGCACGATACTCTAAATCAACCGGGGAGTCGCTTGAGCGCGTCCTATAGGGCGTGTATTTTGGATTGCTAGCGATCTGATTGATCTGGTTCTGGTCTGCCTCGACCGCAGTGCGAGGGCGAGGAGAAAGAGTGGCAGGATCATAGCCGAGCGGGAATGCGGCGTCCTCAGACAAATTGGACGCAAAGCTAGCATTTCCACAACGAAGGTGCTTGATAACCGCAGGATGCGCCATCGAGTCGACAATAGGATCGTACCAAGTCGTAATGGGATAGGCGCGCATCGCCTGCCAGTCTAAATTTCTACCAAGCTTGAGAAAGCGAGGGTCTTCGGGACGGTACGTGCAAGTAGCCCAGAAACGAGTGAGCGCATTGCAAACCTTCATGGGCTCGCCACTGTACCAAGACGAGACTCGACTGCTTCCGTTTTGTTCGCCTAAAGGCGCGAAACGCCGCAGCCTGCGTTGACTGCCAGAAAATCCCACATCAGTGGCTACGCTCGCCTGCATCACCCAACCGGCTGCTGAGGTTCCATAAAGTCGATTGGTTCGCGGCACATCAGGGCTGCTCTCGTAAAGTCCAGAGTGAGGAAAAGTCTGCGCGTAATGATAGTTCGCGTCCGTCTTAACGGCTTGATTGATGTCTTCGACTCCGACTCGCTTTGCTGTTCCAGAGATCGTGTCCCATATCTGTCCGTCGCACTTATACCACTCGGCAGTAGGATTGACGGCTTCCCCGTTGGAGGGGTTCCAACTAGGATCAATAAAGGGAGTACAGTATTCAGTAAACAAACTTGCCGCGTTAGCGGCCTTTGACGATTCGCTAGAAGCAATCGTCGCGTTGAGATAGAATTGTTCGGCATATTCTCTGCGCACCCAAGCGCCCGCAGTTTCCCAGCGATTGGTTCCGATATTAAAATGCTCCCACAGAAGAGCCGTCGTGCGCGGATCGAAGGGTTGATTGTCGACTCCTGTGCAGTCCTCAGAGTTATTGATGACATCGACGCTTCGTCTGCTCAAAATCAACTTATGAACTTCAGATGCATTGGAGCGAGTACTCTGAAAGATAATTCCAGAAAGTGGGCTCGCAACATACCCAGCGGTTGAGCGGTAATCTTGTTGAGCCGCATGAAATTCACGCAGCCCTAACCAGTCCGCGTGCCATGACTTGACCGCGGCCATGTAGCGAGGCTCCTGCTGGATCTGGCGTGTGTAAGCATCGATCGTGAGCGTTCCCTTAAGATATCGGGAGAACTCGTCGAATGTAGGAGCACGACGGCCTAGCTCGAGCGCTATGCGGCGGATCGCATCGGCCGGTCCTGGATTACCGACCCAAAATTGGGGAGCCATGAAGGCAGCGACACAAAGACTGATTTTTGCCTCATCGACCACCGAGGACGGAGCCGTCGACGAAGAGGTCACTGTACTTCCGGCTACTCCACTTTGACCGGGCAAATTAAAGCCAAGCGAAGTGCTATAGAGATCAGCAAGCGCAGTAACTTCTGCCGAGTCAGCAGCATAGGGATAGAGCCACACTCGCCGCGCAGCGATAAACGCCAAACGAGTGGGTTCACTCGAAGGATAAGCCTCTCCAGGCATGAGCACGGGGATAGGCCCTGTGGGCGCGGCCATCGAGTTCACCACTTGTGGAGTAGAAGCTGTCGTCAGCAATTTCTCTGCGCCAGCAAACGCGAAGTTACTATTTGAGGCCAAGTTGTTGCCTCGGCAATACGAGGCGATTTGGTTGCGCAAGGCGATGATAGGCACCGCGCCTGAAGGTCGCTCCGGCTTGCCTACAGAAGCAAAGGGCCCACTCCCTCCAAACCAAGTATAATCCCGTTCAGCGGTGTCGGGGATCAAAGGCCATATGGTCTTGAGGCGCACATACATCACTTCGCCCGCTGAACGCGAAAGCGAGCTTCCTGGTTCGAGAGTAGAAGAAAACAGACGTGATCGCTCGAGCGCAGCCGCGTTTTTCGCTTCTTCAGCATCATCACGCTTGCTGAGAGCAAAGCAACCGCTCAAACCAACGGCAAAAGTCACAGCAATCAAAGTGGCGAACGTGAACGTGTATATTGTAGATAGCCTGATCCTTCGCACAAAAATCCCCCGAAAATAACGCTTCTATAAAAGTATAGAGGAGCGCAAGAGCACCGAGGATGTGTCAAATTTGACCACTCAAACGAAAGGCTTTTTTATACACAAAAACTATAAAACTGGACCCACACCCAAAGCTTACAACCAATTTGAGCCAGATGACCCTGTGCGCATCTTATGAGGTGATTGCACCCTTTACGCACTTTCATGCGTAGGTTATTGATTCTTAGAGCCCCAAAAACCTTCCAGCCGAGCGTTCACTCTATGACTCATAGCAATACCTCAAAGTCCTTAATCACTGCGCTTTTCGCAGCATCACTGGCTTTTCTTGCACTCGGTATCTCGAGCTGCACATCGAAAGAAGATGATGGAAATCTCATGGTTTTCCACGGCGTCGCAAAAGATGACGTGAAGTCCATGGACCCAGCCAACGCCTATGACGTCATCAGCCTAGAATTGGTACCCAATATTTACGAAACACTTTATCAATATGCCTACCTCTCCGAGGTATTTAAGATCGTTCCCCTTCTGGCTGCCGACATGCCCAAGCTCTCGCCGGATCGCTTGACAGTGACGATACCCATCAAGCAAGGGATCCGCTTTCAAGATGATCCTTGCTTCAAGGAATCGGGAGGAAAAGGCCGTGAGCTCAAGGCACAAGACTTCATCTACGGCTGGAAACGCCTCGCATTGCCATCACTCAATTCTCAAGGCTGGTGGATTTTCGACAACAAAATAGAAGGCATCAACGCGTACCACGACAAAATGGTCTCCGCCTCCAAGACCGACGTCATGAAGATTTTCGGTGAAGAAGTCTCGGGCATGAAAGCGCTCGACGACTACACTCTCCAGATCAAGCTCACCAAACCTTATCCTCAGCTCAACTACATTTTAGCGATGTCGTTCACGGCACCTGTGCCTGCCGAGGCAGTCAAAGCCTATGGTGACGAAAACCAGAACATCACCGACCATCCCGTGGGCTCAGGTCCTTACAAGCTTAAAAGCTGGGATCGCGGCAGAAGAATCGTATTCGAGCGCAACTCCAACTATCACCCAGAATTCTACCCAACTGAGGGCTCTCTCGATTATCGAAAAAAGGGGCTCCTCGCAGATGCAGGCAAGCAACTGCCGTTCATCGATAAACTCGTGATCAACATCATCAAAGAGGCTCAGCCGAGATGGCTCAACTTTATGGGCAACAAGATCGATGTGCTCGAAGTCCCCAAAGACAACTTTGCCCAAGCGATCACTAATCAAGTCAATCTCTCGCCCGCGCTCGCTGCCAAGGGGATTCGGCTATCGATCGATGTCGGAGCGTCCTTTCGCTATATTGAATTCAACCTGAAAGACAAAGTCTTCGCAGACAACAAATACTTGCCTCAAGCTCTTTCCGCTGCGATTGATCGCGATAAGTGGATCGAGATCTTCACCAATGGCACTGCCCGCAAGATGCTCACCGCGATCCCCCCTGGGATTCCGGACCGACCGAAGACAAACAAGATCAAATACGACTTCAATCTAGCTCAAGCTAAAGAACTCCTCAAAAAAGCAGGCTATCCCGAAGGAAAAGGCCTACCCACTCTCAACTTCGAGCTGCGCGGGGCTGACAGCGTAAACCGACAGATCGGCGACTTCTTTCAGCAACAGTGGGCAGCTATTGGCGTCAAAACCAACGTCATCGCCAATACTTTTCCTGCCTATCTCGAAAAAGCCAAACAAGGCGCTCTTCAAGTATCTTATGGCGGATGGGTGCTCGATTATCCTGATGCCGAGAACATTTACCAGCTCATCTACGGACCCAATCGTCCACCAGGTCAAAACGGGTCGAACTACGACAATCCCGAGTTCAACAAGCTTTATGAAGAAACCGCGACCATGGATTCGGGGCCAGCGCGCCAAGCCAAGCTCACGCGCATGGATGAGATCATGCAGGAAGATTGCCCGTGGGCCCTTGGCTATCACGAGGCGACTTACTATCTGACGCAGCCCTGGCTATTGAACTACCGAGTGAGCGACATCATCTTAAACAAGCACAAATACCTTCGCGTGAACCGCGAGGTGAAGAAGCGCTATCAAGAAACCAAGTAGAGCTTAACCTGCTTTTTTGGCAGTTTGAGATTGACGAGCAAAAACCGACGTCATGATCCGAACCAACTCTGGATCGTGACGGCTGGAGTTGTCGCGCAGGATCGCAAGCGCCTGCTCAACGCTATAGGCAGGCCTAAATGGCCTTTTGCTAATCAACGCGCTGAAGGCGTCCGCGAGAGCGACGATCTTGGCAGGATAATAGATCACATTGCTCGAAAGGCCGTTGGGATAGCCTTTGCCACCCGGCTCCTCATGATGCTGATAAACGATGAAGCGGACCTCTTCCGGAATCGAAGGAGCGTTCTCAAGCAGCTTGAGCCCTAACTTGGGATGCTGATGCATTTGCTCCCATTGCTTCTGATCAAGATCTGTCGGGCTGCAAATCACTTCCTTGGGAAGCTGGATGCAGCCGATGTCGTGCAGGAATCCCCCGAGGCCGATGATCTCGAGTGTCTTTTGATTGAACTGACCCGTCGCCTTAGCGATGAACATGCTGAAAATCGCGACCGCGATCGAGTGATAATAGAGATACTCGCCGTGCGAAACGAGCTTAAGGATGATCGCTAGCGTGTTAGGGGACTGAGTCAGCAGACTCACGTAGCTCTTGATGACTTGCTGGCTGGCAGCCGCGGTTTCGTCTGCGACTGGGACCACCGAAAATAGCTCGGCCATGTTCTGCTCGGTCATATTGAGCAGCGTAGCAATCCTTTTTTCCGTCGGAGTCGTTGGATCGTTGAAGATCATCGTCGCCGGACGCGCAACGAACGCTTTGTAAGCATCAAGGTCGGCTTGCTTGATGTACAGAGTACGCACACCTTTTTGAACGTACTGAGCCAAGCGTTTGTAATCCAGGCCCGAGCTCCTCGAGAAAACGTGAGCGACATTGTCCTCAGAGAGCTTGAGGTAGACATCAAAGTTGATATCGCGGGTAGAGCTTCTGAATGTTTGAATATTGACGCCAATCAGGCCATTTTGGTCCGGCGGCCCGATCTGAAACTCAGGTTTTGGATTTGAATCCTCGGCGTTCATCACAAAACCTATCGGTCTTAGAGCGGGGAAATTGATGCCTGGCTGCAAACTATTTCCTTATTCCTAGGCTAAAACTGCCGATAAGCCTTCGTGGGCAGATTGCCCCGTACACCGCAAGGAGGCGGCTAATCATGGAACTGATGCAGATCGAAGGTGTTTATGAAAAGGACTACAGGTCTCATAAGATCAATCATTCTCGCAGCTCTCTTCGCGATTCCGAGCGCAGTGGCCTCTGATTTCGTCGTCTACAGCGTCTATAAGGAAATCGACATGGGCAACACAAGCGAGCGCCCTCAGAAGGATTACTACGTCAACATGGGGACAATTAACGGTCTGCGCGCTGGCGCCCAGCTCGAAGTTAGGCGTCGGATATCGACCTACGATCTCGTCAGCGAGAAGCTTTACAGGGACGTCACGTTCCCCATCGCCAAACTCAAAGTGATTCACGTCGAGGACAACGCTGCGATATGCCGACTCGACAAAATGACTCCGCCAGAGAAGACACCCGCTATCGCGTCGCATGCCGTTATGGTTGGCGATATCGTAAAAATGGCAGAATAACGCGATGCGATACCTTAGTAGGTCTTGATTTAACCTATTCGTTCAAATGCCAAAACAGGCTCTTTTGCCTGTCATGTTGAGAAGGTAGACGACCTCTTTCTTTTCTCTATCATAGAATCAACTCTGACCAATTGACACGCAGCACTGCCTTTCTTGCCATTTAACACGCTGAATTATAGTCCTCTCTTTTTCAAACGGGAGGGATTCAGGGGTGCAGAACTTTCGCAGATACATGAATTGGGTAGTGCCCACAGCCGGGATCATGCTTTGGGCAAGCTTACCATTGCCCACACCGCTTCAGCGCCCCATAAAACTCGAAAGCCCTCTCAATAAACCCGCTCCCCCAAGGCCGGCCGTCCAACCCAGAGTCAAGGTTGATCAACCGAGCCTTCTCCAAGCTTCTTCGCCCACATCTCGAGCAGAAATCGAGAACCAGCTCCGACAAACACAACGAGACCTAAGTCGCATCTTGCGCGAGGAGGGGGTCGAGCTGAGCGCGCTCGCGCAACATACCAACGAAATGGGCCTAATAGAGTCTTCCGCAGGGATCTCAGAACGAGTCGTCGGGACTTTCATAAAGCTGCATCAACAGATTCGGTCGCTTCAAATCATAGTCGCTGAAGAAGACGGTAAAGGACCCGAGTACTTTGCGGCGCCACCGAGCAAGGTCGCGTCTCCTCAAGTCGCACAACACGCCCTTCATCTCGAACTAGCTCAGCAAACGCCAATGGTCTCTCGATTTGTCGAAAAAATCGCAATGGCGCCCAAAATCCAGGACCAAGACATCCACGAAGTCGCTCAACTTTGCGTGAGATCGTGGGAGTGCATCGAAAAAGCCGCCTACACCTGGATCAAATCCAATCATTTGCTCAATCCTCGGCAACTGGCTCTGGTCAGTAGCCATAGAAAAGGAGACCGCCATCAGGGGACCCTTTCGACGGAGAACGACTCAGAATCGTTTTTAGCTTCGTATCAAGAGGTGCGAAGATCCCAGCGAGGAGCAGTCGTCCCCATCGATGCCGAGCTCGCGGACCCTCATTACAATTTTGTGGTCAACCACGCTGCACGAGCCTACATCGCTCCTTGGCTTCGAGCTAGGTATTCGAGCGTATTTTGGATCACAGAATCTAACTCTCTCTCAAAGGAACAAATCCAAGCAGTGTGGAAGGAAGCCATCGAGACGTCTGCGGTCATCGATTACTTCGCTTTTACACACGAGGAAGATGGCGTGACTTATCTGCGATACTCCGAAGGTCTTCCTTGGAAAAACGACCAACTCAGGCTGGTCTACACAGAAGGATGCGGAAGCGCATCAAGCCTAACTTTTTCTTTGCCTCTATCTGATTTTGGAGCTGCGATGATCGTGGGTCACCGCGGGACATCCGCTTCGCCACTTTTTACTTTTCCATTTATCAGAAGCTGGACCTACGGAAACTCAGTACTCAAAGCAGTGCAAGACGGATGGAAAGCCGGAAAAAAGATGGCAGAGAGAATAGACTTCGTCTCTTCCGAAAGACTGACATCCCGCGACTGGAAGAACTTGAAAGATCTAATCGACCAATCTGAGATGGGCATTGGCTGGACTGCTGAGCTGCCGCCTGCGAAGTTGACGATTAATCAATCCGCCACTTTAGAAAGAGAGACGGAAGAGCAGAGAACTTTCTTTTTAAGCTATATCGAAAACTTTGGGAAAGATGTGAAGAGCACTGTTTTTCAGAAAAAGCCTACAGAAACAGTCCTTCCTTAAGAATCCAAACGAATTCAAAAAATTCTGGCCCCGACCTAGTGAAGGGCCGAGGCCAGATCTCAACTACATTGTCGCGAGTGCTTCGTCTGCAGTCGAAGCAAGCTCAGTGGCGGATGCATCCTGAGTGCGCTTCTTTCGAGCCAAAAAGATCACGTTATCCGAGTGGATCTCGAAAGCAGTTCTCTCTTGCCCATCCTTTCCTTGATACTTATGAGAGCGAATCGAACCCTCGACAAAGGCAGCTTGGCCTTTTTCGAGAAAGCTCTTACAGTTGAGTGCCTGCTTGCCCCACACTACGACTCGGTGCCACTGAGTTTCTTCTTTCACATCGGAGGACTCAGCACCTTCTGCCGCCGGCAGACGCCGGGAGGTGGCCAACGAGAAATGAGCAACGGGAGTACCGTTCTTTGTCTGGCGGAGCACCGGAGAATTACCCAATCTACCAATGAGAATGATTTTGTTTACGTCGATCATACTTCTACTTCTTACCTTTCGAAAAAATCGGGACGCTCACTCGATAAGAGCGCTAGCCCCTTCGTTCTATTTTCAGATTCGCGGGTGACCTCTTGTGCGAGGGCTATGCCACGCATAACGAGTTTTAAACGCATCAGGGACCCCATGGCTCCCAGGACTTCGGACCCAAGGACCGAAGCACGGACCTTGCCGCACGGCCGTCTGCGCGAAATTTTTTATTAATTATTTAAATTATCAAGACATCCAGGCGCCTGGAACTGCCTTAACCCAATTGCAGCCAAGCCCGTACCAGATCCTGGTAGAACTTGAGCGCTGTCGGCTGCGAAGCATCGGGATCGAGCTCCATGATGCGCTTTAAGAAGTCAGCTTCCCAATCCACTGCCCCACCCGGCACGTGGTCGATCAGGCCCGAGCGAAGCTCCATGACTATCCAGCGATCCGCCGGAGAAAGCTCTGCATACAACTGTCTCTGCCTCACCGCGATCATCGCCAAACGAGTGATTGCGTACTTGCGCTGCGGCGCCCCTGCTTGCGGCATACTGATCGCCATATAAGCAGATTGGAGATCCTGACGGAGGCTTCCCAAAAAGTTATTAAGCACCCCGCGACCCACTTGAGCATTATTGGTATAGGTCGCGTTCGTTGCGGCCCAGATTCCATCTAAGCGTTTGAGCTCAGCGGTGAGACCTGCCTCCTTGACGACATTGCTTGCCATGACCGAACCAGCTTCGCCGGCAGCCTTCGTAGAAATTTGCTTAAAACCCCAGATCTTCGAAGCGGAGGTGAGACTATCCCAGATGCAGGCACCCACGATATTCACTCCAAGAACGGAGATGTTGGTAAAGAGAGTCGCTAAGAATTTAGCGTTTTCCGGCAAAGACGATATCAACTTAGAACTCACGGCAGCAGTGGCTACCATCGTTCCAAAAATCTTTGAGTAACCTTTGGCCTTGTGGAGAGCCATCTGGTTTTGGGCCGCGGCTGTCTCAACTGCCTCGGCCACAAAAATAGAAATCGATTTGGGAGTGCAAAGCGTTGGAGACTCACAGTTTGCCGTGATCTTCTGGCTGATCTTTTTTTCCATCAGTCCCCAGATGCGGCGATTGACCCAAGGAAGCTCATGCGAAGCTTCCACCATCTGTGCCTGGATCGTGGATCGAACAAAGGCCTCGCGCGCGCCCTCTGCGCTCATCCCTAAGTCTGCCACGTCTAAAGGCGGCGACGAGTGCGTGTCGACGAACTCAAGCATGCGGTTCGCCACCCGACGCAGTTCGCGAGGATTGCCTACGAGATTTTTTGCTTCGATCACTTCTAGACGGGTTCTGAACTCCAGCTCAAAAGACCCTGGCTTGGCCTCTTCGAGGCGCAAGATCAGAGTATCCAGGTCCGCGGCAGACCGGAGCTCAGTACCAATGATCTCTTTAGAAATGACCTGCATTTGCGGCATTTCTGCGAAAAGGTACTTTCCTAGTGGACCGCGCAGAAAAGGCCCGATCCCTCCCGCATTTGCGAGATTAGAAACCAACAATAAACCCCAGATAACCATCCACCTCAAACCCATGACCCGCACCTATCGAATTAAACGCATCGAGTCAATTGGCTTGACGATAAGCGTTAGTCGGCCAATCAAAATCACAGATCCAATCCATCAAAACCCGTATTATCCGCTATAAGTAGTCGGTTTTTATTCTATCCAATTTCAAATAGATATGACGGCTAGCTCCTGATTTAAGGAGATCTCAATTGCATTTTTGTCACGACAGACTATGTTTGCCTGCAATCCAATCAGTTATTTTGAGGAGAAAGCGTATGAAAGTTCTGAGCAGCCTGTTTGTCGTTTTGTCAGTTATTTCCGTTCTTGGCTCGGCTGGCTGTAGCAGCAACAAGCCAAAGGATGACGAAAGCTCGGTACCTAATGCTGCTGCGGCTGATGAGAATCCATCTGGAGATTCCGATTCCGGTAAAGCGATGGGCCTCCAAACGGTTCATTTTCCATATGATTCATTCTCTTTCGACAGTGAAGGCAAAGCAGCGATGAAAGCCAATGGGGAGATCCTCAAAGCTAAGTCGAGCGCTAAAATTCAGGTCGAAGGTCACTGCGACCAGCGCGGAGGCATTCAGTACAACATCGCTCTTGGTGAAAAGCGCGCTCATGCCGCCAAGAAATATCTTGAAGATATGGGCATCAGCGGCGACCGCATCTCGACGATTAGCTTCGGCAAGGAGCGCCCGCTCGACGCTGGCACCTCCGAAGCCGCTTATTCGAAGAATCGCAGAGCTAACTTCGTCATTACGAGCAAGTAAGCGTTCGCACGCAGCTGCATCGACGATGCACGTTGAAATAATCAGGGGAATCGTCCATCGTTAGTAGGATGGCGGTTCCCCTCTTCATTTCGCGGCCCTTAAACTTCAGAAGAGGGGGGACGTCCGCCGGCTTTTTAGCGCTATTGGGCTTATTGGGCTGCTCGATCCTTACGACTCGGCCGGTTCAAGAGATGTCGGATACTGCGGCATCTATTCGCGCAGCACGAGAAGTCCAAGCCGACACCTTGGCTCCCGAGCTCTACCGTCAGTCCAACGAATGGTTTTTCAAAGCAAAGCACGAGTACAAATATAAGAACTTCAAGTTAGCCAAGGAGTATGCGGAAAAGGCCCGCCTCTTTGCTGAAGACGCTGAGTTCGAATCGATCCGCAACGGCGGCAGCCGCTCAAGCGATGTCACCTCAGATCCGCTGGCATCGGGTTTAAGCGGTCCACCCGCTCCTCCACCTCCAACTCCCACGTCGACGCCTTATGCCTATCCCACCCCTACAGGTGTCCCGGCAGAAGGCTACGGGGCCCCCCCTGGCGGAGCTCCTCCTCATTGAACCAGACTTGACCCTCGGTCTGTCCGGATGACATGATAAGCATGATGAATCCTACAAAGAAATTGGGCCTCTCAGCCATCGTGTTAGTGGTCGCCTTGAGCCAAAGCAGCTGCCTCAAGACTCGCGCTCAACTCAAGGATGACGGCGATGAAGGGGGCTCCCAGCCGATTTCGCAGAAGCCCCAAGAAGTTCAGCATCAAGGTCAATATGTCATTGACGAGATGAAGGGCGAGATTACTCGGCTCGCTGGCAGGGTCGAAGACATGGAGCGAACCCAAAAGCAGGTCAACGCCACCGCCGCTGCTGCTGGTAATACCGAAACCAAGAAGCTCGAGGCTAGAATCATCGAGCTCGAACAAGCTCAGATCCAAATGATCGAAGCCCTGAAGAAGCTGCAAGACTCAGCGTCTAGCTCTAACGTTGACCCTTCTGAGCTCCTAGATCGCGCAAAAAATCAAATGGACGCCGGCAACCATGAAGGCGCCATCGAGAATCTCAATGCCTACCTCAAGAACCCAAAAGCAAAGAGGGCAGAAGACGCGACCTATATGAGAGCCGAGGCCTACTTTCTTCAAAAAGAATATAAAAAGGCGATTGTCGACTTCTCGAAGTTCCCGGAGAAGTTCACGAAATCCCCACGTATGCCCAAAGCTCTGCTGAGAATTGGAGAGTCGTTTGAGATGCTGGGCATGAAAGACGACGCCAAAGGCTTTTACCAAGAGCTTGTTGAGAAGTATCCGAAAACTCCTGAAGCAAAAAAGGCTCGCCCTAAAGCGAAGTAAGGAAAATCCGTGCGAGACCAAGGTCGGTCGATCGTATTTTTTGTAGGAGTGTTTTTGGCTGCGCTCGCGACCGCACAAGCACAAGCTGTGCAGCTCATCCACTCCAACGATGTATTTGGAGAGATCGAGCCATGTGGCTGCCGCAATAATCCATTGGGTGGGATGGCTCGTAAAGGCAATTGGCTCAAAAAGATGGGCGATGACCCCATCATTCAAGTCGATGCTGGCGATCTCTTGTTTTCGTCCGAAGTTCTTCCGGATTTGCTCTTCAAGCAATCCGAGCTTCAAGCCGGCTACTTGCTCCGGTCCATGGATGAACTAGGACACGACGCTGTTGTGCCAGGCGAAAAAGACTTTGCGCTAGGCGTGAAGACGTTCGATGTGCTTCGCAAGAAGAGCAGGATCCACTTCTTAGCCGCCAATCTCACGCATAAAGGCAAAATCTATCTTGAAAAGAGCCTCATCCTGACGCGAAACGGGGCGGATGGTAAGCCTCTCAAAGTCGCGGTGATCGGAATTGTGGGCGAGGGCCTCGCTTACCCAAAAGAACTCAAAATCACGCCTTCCGTTGCAGCGGCTCGCAGGGAAGTCCAAGCCGTGCGAGCAAAGGTGGATCTCGTCGTGCTCCTCACCCACCAGGGGTTTGAAAAAGACAAAGCACTTGCCGCGGCCGTTCCTGGCATCGACATCATCGTGGGTGGCCACTCTCAATCGTTCTTGCAGGAACCATTCAAGCAAGGAAAAACGACGATCTATCAATCGTCGTTTCGAAACCAATATGTGGGCGCGATCCCCCTACAAAAACCCTTTACAGGAGAGGGCTACAAGCTCGTAGGTCTTGACCCAGGCTTTGACTCTCCAGCAGAGACTCCGTCCAAATTGGATGAACTCACTCGAGAGTTTAAAAAATCCATCGCTGAGCTCAATAGCAAGGAAGAAGAGCTTCGAGCTCATGCGTTTGTGCCCCGAGATTCGGCGACGAAGTACCATACGTTTCCTAAGTGCGCAGAATGCCATCTCAAGCAATTTGATTTCTGGCGCAAGACCCAGCACACGCTGGCGCTCACCACACTCGTCGACAAGGAACAAGAGAAGAACAAAGAATGCCTCACCTGCCATACGGTCGGACTAGGAGACCCCCAGGGCTTCAGCGCGGTGGCTCATTTTGCTGAGTTCCGCAAGCTTGCCGAGACCACAAAAGAGGATGAGGAAGCTCAGTTCAATCGGCGAGAAGCACCCATCGAGCCTCTGCCCACGGCTGATTTTGCCAAATATCTCAAATCGATCCATAGCGCCCGATCGATCGAAAGCGAAGTGAAGCTGGTTCAAAAGGACCCTCAAGGTCAATCGATTCGAAGGACTTTAAGCTCCCTGACAAGGGCCTGGTCACCTGTCCAATGCGAGAATTGCCACCGCCCTGGACAAGACCACCCTTTTGGAGGCACTTACTCGAAAACTGTCGAAACATCGACCTGCCTCAAATGCCATACGGCAGAACGGGCTCCGCAGTGGTATACGAAAGCCGGTCTGCTGGATGATGATAAGGTCAAAGCCAAACGCGCTTTGGTCTCCTGTCCCGCAGGCGATCTACAAGACGATTAAGGACCCCCTTGAACACGATCCTTGGAATCGAAACCTCCTGCGACGAGTGTAGTGCGTCGATTGTCCGCTACCACCCAGCAACGCAGGGCACGCCAACGCGAGTCGAGGTAGTAAGTCTCGCTACGTTTTCTCAAATTCAGATCCACAAGCCCTATGGCGGAGTCGTGCCAGAGATCGCTTCGCGCAATCACTTGGAGTCGATCAACCCCATGATTGATAAGGCCCTCCAAGATGCTGGCATCCGCCCCGGAGATCCAGAGTCAGTGGGTACGATCGACGCGATCGCAGTGACCAATCGCCCTGGCCTCGTCGGCGCGCTCCTTGTGGGCGTGAGCGCTGCCAAGGCGATGGCGTATGCCTTAGGCAAACCTTTAGTACCGGTTCACCACCTAGAAGGACATGCGGTGAGTGTTTTTTTGGATCGCGAGCCGGACGAAGGGGACCTACCTCTTCCGCTGCTGCTCGCGATCGTGTCAGGTGGCCACACCAATCTCTACGCGATGAAAGCGCCGCCTGAGCTGTGGCCGCTGGATTTCTTGAAGCGATCCCTCGTGGGTCGATCTCGCGACGATGCAGCGGGAGAGGCGTTTGACAAAACAGCTAAGCTCCTTGGATTTCCTTATCCCGGAGGAGTTTGGATCGACAAAACCGCTAAGCAAGGGGGCAATCCTCGCGCTTTTGAATTGCCCCGAGCGCTTCCACAAAAGGCGACTTACGATTTTTCGTTCAGTGGGTTGAAAACCGCAGTGGCCCTCACCGCTCAAAAACTCCAGTCGTCGGGTGAGCTGGATCGGAGGCTGCCGGATCTTTGTGCGTCGATTCAAGAAGCCATCGTGGATGCACTTTTGAGCAAGATCTACTTGGCCGCGCGCAACTATGGATGCCGGAGCGTGGCCATCGTAGGCGGAGTCGCCGCCAATTCCCGCCTGAGGGGCCGCCTCGAGAGTGAATGGGAAAAACACGGTTTTGCAATGCCTCCTCAATTTCCTAAGATGACCTATTGCACAGACAACGCCGCGATGATCGCCGCGGCAGGCGCCTTTCGATTTAGACAAGGCCACGTCTTGCGCGGGACGGACCTCATGACCCTAAACGCTGTGGCGAATCCGGAGATCTAGATGCCTGCCTTCGGAAAACGCAGAGCCTTGGGTCAGCACTTTCTTAGAGATCGGTCGATCGTCGCTTTAATAGCTGACACAGCGGTTGAAGAGGCACAAAAAGCGGGATGCCACGCATTGCTTGAGATCGGGCCCGGAAAAGGGGCGATCACCCATTCATTGATCGAGCACCTCGAGGCGGGCAAAGGCGGACCGGCACTTCAGAGGTTTTTGATCTGCGAACGAGATCGCGCACTCGCCTCTGAGTGGCGAGTGTTTGCCAAGGAGCGAGCTAAAGAGGCCACGACCCCTGAAATCAGCCTAGAAGAAGCGGACTTTTTAGACTTATCTGAGGACTTTTGGCTCGCATCCACTCCGCTTGCTGTGGCGTCCAACCTACCTTACTCGGCTGGGACCGCTATCCTCACCCGTTTAGCGCGCCATCCACGCAAAATCCCTTGCATGGTTCTCATGTTTCAAGCAGAAGTCGCCGCTCGTTTGCGCGCGGAGCCGAGAACAAAGGCTTGGGGCAGCCTCTCCATTTGGATCCAGAATCGTTGGCAGGTCCGCAAACTTTGCGCCGCTCCTCCAGGAGCCTTTGCTCCTCCGCCCGACGTAAACTCAGAAGTCGTCGTCCTCACTGCACGCGAGACTCCCCTCGTCGCCGTCAACGACCACGACGAAGCTCAGTGGGAAGGCCTACTCAAAGGTTGCTTCGCGCATCGGAGAAAAATGCTGCGATCCGGACTCAACGGAGTTCATCGCGAGGCGCTCGAGCGATCAAATATTGACGGCAAGAAGCGCGCTGAAGAGCTCACCTGGGATGAATGGTGCGCGCTTTTTACGGCATTGACGAAAAAATAGTCGATTTGGACTTTAGATCCTTAACTTTATTCCCGATTCTCCGAAGAGAAAGTTGAGAGAGAGAAAAGGGGCGAAGTTATGACTTTTTTGAACAGAAAACTTGTGATTCTGGGAGTGCTGCTGGCGTTTTCAATTCATGCATCTGCAGATGAAAAGATCGTCAACTACACCTATGTAGGGTCGGATAAAAAGGAACTTAAAATTCGAGTCGTTCAAGTAGAAAACGGCGACTACATTCCTTACCTTATTGAAAACGGAACTCCGAAGCGAATTCCCTCACGCCAAGTGGGGGCCCCTTCTCAACAATTTTCAACTGATGAAGAACTCGAGAGAGGAGTTCAAGGGCTTTTCGACGCGCAAGAAACCGCAGCTGAAGGTCGCAAGGGAATCACTGCCCACAAAAGCGGCGAACGCCCCACGACCGCAAGTACCCTAGACAAAGCAAATGACGATTTCGGTGATATGGAAAATATGGAAGCGAGAGCGGGACGAGGAACAGGATCCGCAACACGCGCCAATCCGGTTGGAAAGGCGATGACCGACTTCAAAAAGAGGGTCAAGGCTGCGGGTTTCAGCACTCCTGCAGCCAAGAGGCCTGACACAAATCTCCCCAACCGCCCTCGCCCCGGAGACAATGCAGACACCGGGACCCCGCGGAAGCTCGCACCTGCGGGTCAAGGTGCGATCGACGCTAGTCGAGCAAAGCCAAGTCAAGAGGATTTGCTCAATGGCATCGCAATAGAAGACGAGGTACCCCTGGCTACGCTCCCTCAGCTTAAACCCGAAGAGGCACCTAAAGAAAAAGCTGTCCCAAAACTAACCCCTGCACAGAAAAAAAGTAACGAGGCTGCCGCGCGTGGAGCCGCCGCCCAGAGAAACTACTCCAATCGATTTGGAGGCGTCGACTCAGTACTCAATAGCGACGAGCTCCCAAACAATGGCAAGGTCGAAAGACATAGGCCAATTGCTACTAGAAAAGCAGCTCAGCCAACTGTCAAAACTGAAGCTTCTAAACAAGTCGAGGCCTCTAAGCAAACCGAAGCACCTCAGGCTGAGTTTCAGGACATCTTTACAATCCCCCACACCCTACAAAACGGCAAAAATGCCCAGATTGTAGTGATGGCTCATGATGGAGCATTGACTGCAAAACTAGTGGTGGACGGCAAAGAACGCAAACTTCAGCGAGAAGGGAGCGCAGCGTATGGAAGCTCGGAGCCCGATCACTTCCGCTCATTCGCCGAACTCAGTAATGCGCTTCCAGCACTTCTCTCCAACACGAAAGTCGACGGAAAACTACCCGCTATTATCGACGCTGGAGACGAACGCACTGCCGCCGCGGCAGACCAAAAATCGAGGATTGAGCAAGCCGTGGCTGCCTTCAATACCGCTGGCAAGCAGGCGGGAGTCGATCAGTTCACGAACAAGAACAAGGAGAGGAAACTGAACGACCTATTAGACGCTGCAAAGAAGAAACGAGCTGAAGAAGGCAAGGCAGCCGCAGAAAAAAGCGAGACAATAGCAGCAGCCAAAGGGGACCGAAAGACTCCAAAAGCCAAAGCTTTCAAACCGGTTCTACGAAGCGACGACTACAATAAGATCCCTTTCGAAGCGACTCGGGCTGCCTTCCTAAAAAACAATTGTAGTGCTCCTGAGAGAGCCAAAACAGAACCTTGTAGGACAATCTTGGTTCGAAAAAAGTATTTCGAAACCCTCTATGATCAAATTTATGAGGGCAATTTGAAGGGCGATGTAATGATCACGAAATGCGCCTTTCTTTCCTATTTTACTAACGCTCCAGAAGATAAAGTGGTGGTGACAACTGAGAACAACGTCACGACTTGCTCAGCTCCCGTTAGATGCGTAGGGGAATACTATGTCGATGGCAAACCGTTTGGTAAAGGCAAGGGGGTTGAATTTGATAGTGTTGCTTCCTGCTCCGCCTCCAAACTCACGGGAAAATGTCCGTCCGCTCAGCGATGCGTAGACGATCCTTCGGTGACTTTTAAGGTAGTTGCGCCCGAAACCCCTGTGCTTCCTTTGAGCGCAGAAGATGCTCGCGAGCTTCCAGGCGGATCCAATGCTGGATCAGCAAATACCGGGGCGCAGAAGCCATGACCCCACGACACCTCCCCTTCCTGATCGCGGTCCTCACTGCAACCGCCGGATTGGTTTTGTCGAGCACCCCTGGCCACTCAGCCATTTTGCAACAGGTGATGGTTTCCGGAAAAGTCACCGACTTCAGCGAAAAATGGGTGCGCCTCGAAACTCGGGCAGGAATGGTTCGCGTCCCGCGCGACATCGTCAACGAACGAGAACTCCGTCCGGGTAACTTCGTACGAGTGAGGGTCGACCTAGAAGACGTCGTTCGTTGGAACGCTTCAGACCGCATCCCCGCGAACAAGTAAGAACTTGGCGCCTTTGCGCCCTGGGTGTATGAGCGACATTCGACCGTTGATTTCGGGGAATGCTCATTGCTCACACTCAACATGCACCTTAGTTTGGCCGCCTTTTTCACTCTCTTGCTCTGCGCTAGCGCGCAAGCCAATGTAGGTGAGGCTTATGGTTTTGGCTCTCGAGCAGCCGCTCTAGGCGGCGCCGGGGTGGCCTACGGCTTTGGTGGCCATGCGGCCTACTCAAATCCTGCTGGTCTTCCTTTCGATGGAGAGAAGCGGCTGAAGCTCGAGTATGGCATCCTTTCGATGACTCCCAATTTTACTTCGATCCAAAATGTGGTGGTCGAAAACGCTTATGTCTCCGACAAAGTGACGGTTGGCGATGTGGACACGAGCTATCGATCGACTCTCGGTCAAGAGATCGGAGTCGCCTTTCGGCTGTTACCAGAAGCTTTTAATCTAACTGCTGGCATTGCTCTTTTTCTGCCTCTTTCTCAAGTCGCCTACCTGGACACAGGCGAGGCTTTTGCTCCTGAATATCTCCTCTATCGTTCGCGCACTCAACGCCCTCAAGTCGAGTTTGGCATGGGCGCAGACCTGGGCCGAGGATTTCGCGTAGGATTGGGCCTGCACCTCGCCTTCTCTCTCACCAGCAGCGCAACCGTATTTTTACAAGCAGACTCAAACAAGCCCTCGAGCATGCGATTCAACTCAAGCCTAAAACCTAAAGTATCGCCTGTCTTAGGGCTTCACTTTGCGCCGCCGAGTGACCCAGAGGCCTATGCCGTGGGTCTTGTCGTGCGCTTTCCTGTTGCGTCACCCAATACTCTTTTTCTCAAATCGGGCGCTCGCGCTTTTGGCTCGCTGTTTCCGGCCCTCGATTTCAACTTCAACTCAGTTTCGTCGCTTCTCTACGACCCATTGACGATCGAACTTGGCACTTCGATCCGCGAAACCTCAAGTGGATCCCGGCTCTACGCCCAACTCGACTACCAAGCTTGGAGTAAATTCGAGCCCCCTGTACTGATGATCGAGAATCCCAGTGTGACGAGTTGCGGGAGCTCTCCCTGCGGAATCAAAATCTCGCCGGGCAAAAACCCTCCTTTTGGCTACCAAGATATTTTCATTCCGCGCATTGGCCAGGAATGGGTGTTTGGGACCACTTCAGTACGCCTGGGATACTCCTATCGCCCAAGCATCCTAACTGGGCTACCAACGGAAGCAGGCAATTACCTCGACCCCCCGAGACATAACCTGACTGCGGGAGTTGGGTGGGTCTTTAGTCACTTTCTCAGCTACAACTCCCCCTGCACCCTAGACCTCCACTTAGCTTATAGCCAGCTTGTTACACAGCACATCACGAAGTCCCCGGGTGATGAAGCAGGAACGG
>CAZGCK010000063.1:0-23123 GCA_964524175.1 uncultured Bacteriovoracaceae bacterium
CTAGATGACGAAGGCGTCAAGTGCTGGGGTGAAAATCAGTACGGCCAGACGCAAGTGCCTACGAGCCTAAAGAATCCTCGTATTGTGAGCGCGGGAAATAATCACACCTGCGCACTGGATGACGAGGGCGTGAAATGCTGGGGTGAAAATCAGTACGGCCAGACGCAAGTGCCTACGGGCTTAAAGAATCCTCGTATTGTGAGCGCGGGACATAGTCACACCTGCGCCTTGGATGACAAAGGTGTGAAGTGCTGGGGATATAGTCAGGACGGCCATACCCAAGTACCGAAAGGCCTAAAGAATCCTCGTAAGGTGAGCACGGGAGAGTCTCACACTTGCGCCCTAGATGACGATGGCGTCAAATGCTGGGGTTCCAATTATTTAGGCTAAACGCAAGGGCCTGCGAGTCTAAAAAATCCACGCCAGATCAGCGCGGGATATAGACACACGTGCGCACTGGATGACGAGGGTGTGAAATGCTGGGGATACAATCGGTACGGCCAGACGCAAGTGCCTGCGAGTCTAAAGAATTCACGGAAAGTGAGCGCGGGATATAGTCACACCTGCGTCCTCGATGACGAAGGCGTCAAGTGCTGGGGAGTTAATGGATCAGGCCAGACGCAAGTGCCTGCGAACCTAAAGAATCCACGTGAAGTGAGTGCGGGAGGCTATCACACGTGTGCCTTGGATGACGAAGGCACCAAGTGCTGGGGATCCGATCAGTACGGCCAGACGCAAGTGCCGGAAGGCCTAAAGAACCCCCGGAGGATGAGCGCGGGAGGGTATCACACGTGTGCCTTGGATGACGAAGGCGTCAAGTGCTGGGGATACAACAATTACGGCCAGGCGCAGGTACCAGTAGGCCTAAAGAATCCAAGGGAAGTGAGCGCAGGAGAGCTTCACACTTGCGCCATCGATAACGAAGGCGTGACGTGCTGGGGAAACAATTATGACGGCCAGACGCAAGTGCCTGCGCATCTAAAAAATCCTCGTGAGATGAACGCAGGACATAATCACTCGTGCACACTAGATGACGAAGGAGTGAAGTGCTGGGGAAACAATTATAACGGCCAGACGCAAGTGCTTGCGAGTCTAACGAATCCTCGTGAGATGAGTGCGGGACGTAAACACACGTGTGCACTGGATGAAGAAGGCGTGAAGTGTTGGGGAGCCAATTATTTAGGCGAAACGCAAGTGCCTGCGAGTCTAAAAAATCCACACGAGATCAGCGCGGGATGGTCTCACACCTGCGCCCTAGATGACGAAGGCGTCAAATGCTGGGGTGACAATGAGTACGGCCAATCTGAGATCCCCTACTGGCCGTGGTGATGTGAAGAAAAAAGAATACCATCAGGAGGGCGTGATGCGAATATGGGGTTTGCTTTTAATAATAGGTCTCTTTTCTAGTTCCTTAGCCTTTTCTGATTCAGTGAGTGTCGCACAGTCGATTTTTCAGCATTTAACGGGGGCACTGCTCGACCGAAATGATCCTCGCTTACGTCAGATGACCGAACTGGTAACACGAGGTGACCGCAGATCCGCCGCCCACATCGCCATCGAAGACGACTTGTTTTATGAGGTCAATTTGAGAGCGTGGGCAGCCGAGATGACCGCTTCCAATGAGGATCCACGCACGCCGCTAAATGATATGCAGGCGCTGGTGTTCGGAGTAGCCCGCGACGGCCTGGACGCTCGACTTCTTCTTACTGGCAATCTCACCTATGGGATGGATCAAAGATTCAACCTGGGCCCGCCGCGCCCGGACTCTAACCAAATCTACGACTCCATCCGATTGCGCGATTACAAGCTCAGGACAACGCTACAAAAGATTGAGCCGCAATGGGAGAACCCCAATCTGCCGGCTTCGGGTTTGCTCACCACTCGAGGCTGGGCGGAGGCCTACTACTCAGGCGGAACCAATCGTCGCGCTGTGGAAGCGATGTTTCGCATCTTCATGTGCGCGCCTTCTCTCAGCTGGCGATATGCCGGTCTGCCTGAGTCCCGGATTCGTCGGGACGTAGATCGAAGGCCCGGGGGCAATCCAGAAGCTTTTCAGCGCGAGTGCCGCAGTTGTCACGCTCCCATGGATGCTTTGGCTGGCGCCTTTTCGAAGGTGGATTTTGTGGGTGGCGCATTTATCCATTCATCTCGAACGATCGTCGCCAAATACAATCAAAACGGCTCGGTTTATCCAGAAGGATACCAAACTTCAGATGACAGCTGGATCAATTGGATCTCCCAAGGGCAGAATCGTCGTTTTGGTTGGAGGTCAGTGCTCGAAGGCCAAGGCATCCCAGCGTTGGGCGCAATGTTCGCAGCCTCTGATGGATTCAAGTCTTGTATGGTCAAGCGCGTCTATTCGCGAGTTTGTCGGCAGGAGCTGAATCCTGAGACTCAAGTTGGACTAGCCGAAGAACTAGAGAAGGACTTCGTGGCAAACAGGTACTCAATCAAAGAACTTTTTGCAGCCGTTGCCGGCAAGCCAGAATGTTTACCAGAGTAAATGATGGAGAATAGATCGATGAGACACATTGGGTTGATCACAGTCATCTGGATGATGGGTGCCTACGGAATGATTGCGCAGGCTGATCCGATTGGACCTCGCCTCGCAGTTCGAAACTTTCTTGAGATCCCAGCTTTTTTGAGCCGGGCCACTGGTGTTTCGTCAGGCGACGCGGAGATCAAGAGTTTTCTGCAATTGGCCCAAGGCGGTTTTCCCCAAAAGCGCGAGGTCAATGAGTTCGGCGCTTCGCTTTCTTCGTTGATCGCCCTTTCCGGGCTCTATTGCAAACGCATGGTCGAGAAGGATGCGAGCTTTACCGGGCCCTCCTTTATGAGGCGAAGGACGCATAAGGACATCGACTTCGGGAAGGGCCCTTCCCTACACTCCGAAGCTTCCGTCCTGTCCGTGATCGAAGACGAGACTGGTTTTTTCTGGGGACGTTCGCCAAGCTCCCAAGAACTGGATCAATTTAGAGACTACATGGCAGAGGCGAAAAAGCATCTGCCCAATGACCGTGACGGATCCATCCGTTTCTTCACCTCCCTTTGCTTAGCAGCGGCGGCAAGCCTGGATTCTTGGGTTTATTGACTGGAGACGACAATGAAAAAAGATTTTAGCTTTTTGAACTCGGACTTCTACCAAGGACATAGGCGGCCGGTGAGCCGCAGGGATTTTGTCTCCTACGGGATGGCAGGCTTATCTGGAGTCATGCTCGGAGGTATGGGATGGATGACCTCCGTTCAGCAAGCTCGAGCAGATAGTGCAGCATCGTCTTACATCCCCTTTCTGACATTTGATTTAGCAGGAGGTGCGGGACTTCCCGGCAACTTCTTGGTCGGAAAAAGTGGCGGCCCCGAAGATCTCCTGACCAGTTACAGCACCCTGGGATGGAATCCACGAACCTCTGCAGGCTGGGACAATCGCTTTGGTCTGCCGATGGCGGCTGGAGGGGTGAGTCAGCTTTTAACCGGCATCTTGTCAGAAACCAGCGCTGAGGCCCAAAGTCGTTTCAGGATGGGAAGTCTTCTTCACGTCTCACGCGACGATACCTCCGCAAACCCGCTTTCGATCGCCAGCATGGTCCTCAAAGCTGGGCTCCAAGGTCAAAAAATCCGCGGCGGGATGGGCACCCGTGGTTCATCTTCGGGTGGCAACAGTCGGCTCGTGGTCGAGGATAACTTATTTAAGGCACTTGAGATCAGACAGCTTGGCGATTACTCCAACGCGGTTGGAGGGGGCCTGGTCATGGACAGCCTGCCTAAGCCGATGCGCGATAGGCTCGTAGGCATGGTCCGCTCAATCAGTGGGGCGCATGCCGACAAGAAGCTGACCCGCCCCGATGGAGGACTCTTGCGAGAAGTCTCCGAAAACGCCTACCGCAGCTATTACGAAAACATGCTCTCTGGAGCGGCCAACGTCGATCCCCGCGTAGACCCGGTGGTCTCCGCTGTTTACCGATTAGCCGCCAACACGGATCCAACAAGCGAGGCAGTGGTCTCAGCCATCATGGTCGCCAGTGCTCTGAGAGGTATCAGCGGCCCCTCGGTGATCACGATCCCTGGTTGCGATTATCACGACGGCACGCAAACCACTGGCGACGCCAAGGATTTGCAAATCGGAAGAGCCATCGGTCAAGCGGTTGAACTCGCTCATCGCTTGCGCAAGCCCTTGATGATTCACATACTAACGGATGGCGGCGTCTACTCGCGCGAAGGGTCGCGCTTCTGGCAGGGCGACTCAGGTGATCGCTCGATGACAGTCATGGGGCTCTATCTGCCGGACAGGGCGCCCCAGTACGCCGTAAAAGAAAGAACTCAAATCGGCGCCTACACCGATGGACAGGGCGTCGATCGCACAACGTTGATCGGGGCCAGCCCTTCACTTGGCGCTTATGCGGCTTTGGCCAACTACCTGTCGGCCTGTGGAAAGCTAGGGCAGTTTTCGACGCTCGCGCCTGGGGTGTTTGCGCCGGCTGAGCTCGAGTCGACGCTCATTTTTGCCTGATGAGGAGCTACTGATGTCGTATCGTTTGGGAGTTTTGTGGGTATTGGGATGGGTGTTGAGCTGGGGATCAGTCCCGAGTCATGCAGCTGACTGCGAACCCAGCTTTCTCGCTTTTTCTGCGAAGATGCACCCGCTTCTTCGCGCGAAGTGCGCAGGCTGCCATGATGCTGCGGGACCGGGACCCGGCCATTCCGTTGCTGATGCGCGTGAGGCTTATAGGGCCGCCACGAATCTCGTCAACTTCGACAATCTCCCTGAGTCTTCTTTCATCAGTATGACGAGAAACCGACATTGGCTGGAACATGATTCTCGAGCGGAAGGTGCATCGACAGCCGAAATCCAAGCCGCTCTTGAGGCCTGGTGGACCCATGGCGCCAACCAATGTCACGGACTGAATGGCTTTGTGACTACCTCGATCCCTTTGCCCGCGGATCTTCCCACTTTGGAGAGCGGAAAGTTCAAGGCACTGAGATGGGATCTCTCCCTATTGGCACCAAAGGTACCCGGACTCGAGAATGCTTACTTCGAAATCGAGGCTCAGCGCTTCAACGCAGCCGGAACCGGTTTTCCCGGTTCGTTTCGATGGAGAAAACCTAGGATCGCGACAGAGCGCGCGGCGGTTGCTTTCAGGGGCATTCGCATTTTGCTCAATAAGACCTTCAATCCGCTAGAAAACGCTTATCTTGGGCTATTTGGCGTGGTGCCGCCGGGCCCCGTTTTTGCCGGCGCGGAGAGCTTGGGCGAGTTTCCGGTTTTGTCCTCTTCTCCGATGATCTTGATCGAAAAGCGAGGTTTCGGCGATGAGGTCTCGATCGCGTTTGACAAGATCTCAGTTGCAGCCCCCATGGGCTGCAAAAATCAAGCTGGCTTTCAGTCCAACGCGATTCCTGCCTTCGTAGCGGGCAAGTGCTTTGATTGCCATGGTGGCGGCCCAGATCGCGCTCGAGGCACATTGCCAGCGCGCGCGCTGTTTTCGATGGCCGATGAGGCACCCGTATTTTGCGCCAAAGCTTTGAGCCGGGTTGAACGCGCGAACCTGGACAACTCGGCGCTGATCACCTATCCACTGCAAGGCTCAGGTGGGCACCCTATCGTGAATGGCGTGTCTCTGCCTGAGCTCAAGCAGAGCTGGTTGACGTGGATCAGAAGCGAATTGTGAAAAGACTGCACGGTGAGAATAGAGGGAGAATCCTCTTACAGATAAACATTCAATCCAAACGCAACACCATAGCGTTGATAACTTTGACCTGAAAACTTGCTGTTGAAACGACTAAAAAACAGCATGGGCCCCACTGCGACAGTAGGAACAACAAAATACTGCGCGCCCAACTGAGTATCAAGAATCGAGTTCACGGTCGCGTCGGTCAGACCAAAACGGAATCCTAGCCCCACGAAAGTCGCAAGAGCTCCGTCATTCCAGAAGAAGTAAGTAGCTTCTGGCCCCAAGGAAGCGACAGTGGGCACGCCGGTCTCCGCGTCCAAACCGAAGAACAGCCCAAGTGCTAAACGATCGATCAAGAAATACTTGCCGCTGAATGAAGCAAAAACTTCTGAAGCACCGTCTTCGCCTCTCCCTGTTCTTTTCGTCAGAGCAAAAGTGCCACCCACATTCCAATTGCCTGTGCGGATATTAGCGGTCGTCGCAGGGGCCGACACCTTTGCTTCGCCACTTTGCGTGGACGCAATTGCAGGAACTGAAACCATAAAAGCCACCAGTAAAACCACGATTTTCTTCACAGTAGAACTCCATTCAGGGCTAAAGACTTCAGATCCTTGCCGCAATTCGAAGTAACAGCAGATTTTGAATCAGGAAACTTAAAAATGATGCAGTTTACTGTTTCTTTCTACAGAAAGTCCCAGATTTGACGTTCTACTTTCTTTGACGCTCACATCCCCGCGGCGCAGGGATCTCGTGTTTTTATGATTTCCAGTTCATTATGCCGATAAGCTCTTTATGTGCCTTTGGCGCTTTCCCCGTAATATCGTCAGCACAGTCACAGGTGCCGTGATTGTACTGATGTCCGCTAGCTCTGCATTCTCTGATCCCTTTGGGGACAACAAGTTTTCATCTTCAGACCCTGGCAACACGATGACCAAGCCTCGGCGCATCTCACCGCCAAAAAATTTGGATAAAATCGATAAAACCAAACAGCTGGAAGAGAAAGCAATTTTAAGAAGACTAATGATCGAAGACTCTACGACACCAACGTCCCTCGAGCGATCCGATACCCAAACAGAATCCTTAAACTTATACCAAGCCTTTCAACAAGCGGGATACCGTCCACTCAAAGTGACCAAGAACCTCCAGCTTGGAATTAACGAGAAGAAGTGTTTCAGCAACGCATCCAAGCAGAAGCTCTTCGCTACATCCGCCTGTGCGCCCTACGCGGCAACGCTAGACCAAAAAGTCGTCGCGAAATAAATGCTTTTATCCAAGGCGACATGGCTGACGAGCTTAGGCGTCTGGGCATGCCCCCGGGGACCATACTGAGCGCAGTGGTTTTTGAACCAACGATTGAGGTACCCGAGCTGCATTGGTACAAGAATGCCACTCGAGCTCTGCGCGAGGCAAAGTATGGAGCTTCGGTTGCAGTAGGTGAGTCAGTGGACTATCTCAAACTTCCGCTTAGATTTAAGGATGGATCTTGGTCCCGAGCGAAGATCAAAAGTTGGATCGATGAAAGAGGGGCACTTGCGATGGCGGGAGCGATCGCTCACGGATTTCTCGACAAGAATCCCTATTCTAATCCAGTAGAGCTGCTAGGCCCGCCAATCGCTTTAGTCACATGCGAGGCACCCAACGCCTTGAGATTCTCGACTTTCGATCTCTCTGCGAAAAAGATCATCTGGTGGCCAAACCAGCCAGCAAAGAAAAATCGACGCCAACAACCTTGCCGGGCCCCGAAGAGTTCTCTCTGATCGGCGATATTGGGCCACAGATCTTAGCCTAAATCTATAGTGACTACATAAAAAACTTGAAACCGATCGATTGCTCAAAAGTCGACGTGGCCGTCACGGAGTCCAACCTTCAGAGCTATCGCGAAGCAACAGCAAGACGAAAAGAATCCGATGATATCACCACTAACCCGCTGTTTAGCGATCCCAAGAATTGGGATGATGCGGACTACAGATTCGACATTCAGCGAGCCTTCAATCCCAACCGGGATATTTCTTTGAGGATACTCCCGACTTCATCCCGAACGGTTACTTTGACACTAGTGAGTATAGGAACTCACCCGCCTTCAAAGCCCTCATACAAAGCGGCGGGACGGACCCCTTCAAAGACCAAGATATCCCACGCGTGATTTCCGGCACAGAGCAAGAAAGAGCCATCGGATACTGCAAACGCAATGTGATGCTGGCAAAAAAATACCCAGAGTTCGTGAGCAGATCCATCCTATATAAAATGGAGATCAACCTTGCCGGAGCAGGCGCAGACCATCTAGTCGAGCAAGACAGGAAAGCAAAGTGTGATGCGCGCAAAGAATAGCATTAACACCGCGACAGAGTATCTCTCGACTTCGAAATCAAAGTCCGCCAGGGATTAAGGTCATCTTGAAAAAAAAGGGCTGAAGAGCAGGATGGGCTTTTGCAGGCCACTTTCGAGCTAGCTCAGTTATGCACTGAACCACTTCGTCCCCTGGGCTGGGCTTTAGATCTATCCGCTGCAACAAGCCCTGAGCCTCCCAATAAAGGGCCATGTGGATTTTATGGGCTTTAAAATTAGGATTTCGCATTAGGCAACCTGCCAGCTCAATTCGATGCTCACGAATATGCCGCTGAATCATAGAGAAGTCATAGTCCTCGCTGGACTTCCGAATGGGGACCCCAACCTCGCTTTTAAACGCTCTTAGACTCAGTGCTGGTACCGGAGAAGGCGGGAGTGGATCGTGAATCAGCGTGGCCCAAAAAATCAGCCCAACACTCAAAACAGCAACGACAGCTCCAGCGGATCTACGACGCTGACTCGTGCTCACAGCGACAGATCTTTCTCCAAGAGCGATGTAAAGCCGGACGGGATCTCATCCTGAATCGCAAGCGGGGCCGCTAGCGCAGCAAACGGTAACTCAAGAACCGAATCTACCCGATTGGAGCTCAATCGAAGGGGGTTTGCACTTTCTTTAAAAGCCGAACTTCCCTTTTTTCGAAGAAGAAGCTTCAATCTAAGTTCATCAGAGGGCAGCCAGGCAGCGCGCTTGCGATACGAAGCGATAGTCGCCTGAAGCGCCCTTTCACCGACCTGACCTGATCTCTGAATCGCAGACCAAAATGCGTGACTTGCCAAGTGCGGAGTGGAGTGAGAAAGCTCAGCAAGCTTGCCCGCATACTTGAGTCTCCCTTGGGCATCATCCCTCACGATGGAAAACCCAAGCAGCAAGCCGTAGACTCGGCCCTTCTCCTGCGGCAAGCGAACCTCACTGAGCAATGCAGACCAAATGCCTGCCACCTGCGAATCCGCGCAAGACTCAGTCAGGCGCGCAGTACCCGCTATCAACGCCTGAGGCTCGAACACTCTCCTAAGAATGATCACCAAGCCCGAAGGCTGAAGCTCATCCAATCTTGCGCACACTAGGTTTTGTATGCTCGACTTGAGAAGCGGCGGCAGCGATGAGGTCGCGCCTGAAGCCTCAGCTAGAGCTAAATAAGCAGAACGCAAAACAATGTCATCAGCGGCTCCACTCAGTGCACCGGTGACTGCCACGCGATAGGCGAGTGCTTTTGGCAAAGCTCGTTCTGGCATGAATCCAATCGCGGACTGAAAAGCAGCAAACGCCAAGTCCGCTCGCCCCTGCTTGACGAGATGGTCTCCGGCGCGAACTTTGACTATGGCCCAAAGCAAACGATTTGGAGACTCACAAGTCCTGGCAAGATCACCCAAGCTCTTTGGATCTTCTAGTGCACCGTGAAGGGCTTGCAATGCTCGCCATTCACAACTCTCAGCCAGAGTGACCCCTTGAGGTAGCGCTCCTGATGGAAGTAAAAGCCTATGCCCTTGAAGCCACTCATAGAGCACAAAATTTCTCAACGCCTCTCGCAAAGCAGGCCTGACTGATGAGTACTTCGCGATATACGGCAGGAGCAAATCACTGAGCACCGAGGGGGGCAACTCAGAGAAGAGTGCAGGTCTCTGCCTTTTTGAAGGACTACAGCTCGTGACCAGCGCCCCTGCTTCGTCGCTCCAGACCTCGGCATCGGCTTTCCAGGCCCAATCGTTCGCATCGACTCGCTCTTTCTGCCTCCCCTCAGGGGCCAATTGAGCTTCCAACCAAGCCAGACGATAGAGCACCGCTTGCTCTGGATCGGAGCGCTCCAGCTCCTTCGCCCAAAACGAGGCTCGCTTACGGTCACAGTTTTTGAGCGCCTGGACAGCGCCCCGATGAATCTCATGGGACCTTGGGGGAATCGACCCATGAGCAACGCCTACTCCAAGAAAGGCAGCAAGCAGAAGCGCTCCTGGACCTAGAAGAGCCATGAAACCCCCAGCTGAAAAAGCCCTTCTGCGACAAACACTTTGTCCGTACGCTTCTCAGTATAAAAACGCCAACGCAGCTCGGGCACAAGTGCCAGGCGTCGAAAGAAAACGTAATGATTCATCCCGACTCCGACCTCACCAAAAGGTTGCCGGTCATCCGCGAAACGAACGCCCCCACCCACCTTGCCAAAGATATCGAAGTAAACGATGCTTTCTGAGTTCCAGGCGTATTTGCCATAGATCGGACTGTAGACAAATGAGGACCCCAACTGAACTCTAGAGAGCTGCACGTCAGGGCGAAAACTCGTCTGATCCTGAATCTGCTGCGCAAGGTCGGTTCGGCTAGGATAGGTATAGTCCAGCCTCAGAAACTCCCAAGCGCTTTGTTCAGTAAAATGGTAGCGACCCGCCACAGATACAATATATGTAGTGTAAAAATCCTGGCGATTAGACAGCCCAATCAAGGGTCCCAAGAGCTGTAGCCTGCCGCTCTTGTGAATCTCTCGATTCTGAACGACGGGATGAACTGCAGCCTGAGGCTGAGATGCCAACCACTGATCCCAATTTTGAGCGACATCGGAGGGAGCACCTTCGGCTTTGGCCAATTCACTTCCAACCCAAAAAAAACCAAATAGGACCAGGCAAAACTGTCCTTTACGGCGTTGTCGCTTCATATTGCACCTGGATTTCGTCGCCGGCAACGGGAGTGGGCGATGTGTGTTCACGAAACGAAATCTCATTCGAAGATTCGTTATAGGCGATGTTCTCCCGCGGAACCAGGACCCCCTTTACCGAGACCTGCAACGTATCCAAACGAGGTACCCGTCTCAAAATGACACGACGATCTCGATCGTGCACACGATTGCCTAGTCGGGAAGACGCCAAAGCGGGCAATGAAGGGTCATTACTCAAAAGATGGCAGAGCTCCTCGCTGTCACCATTAAAAGCGGCCAGGAGCTTCTGCAAATTTGAGCTAATCCTCGACGGAAGCGGATCACACTCCCCGGCCGGGTTAAGATAAGAAACGAGGTGAATCGCGGTCCGAAACCGAGAAACCGGGTCCAGGCTCAAAGCCTGTTGAAACTTATTGATAGAGGCATTGAACCGCTCTTCCTGCCGAGGATCGATCTGAAGATCCCCATCCCTGAAATAGTACAGATTGATCCAGATCGGCCCTTCTTCTGGCTTAATCTGATAGGCTGTCGTGCGCACCACCTGCTCAAAGTTATCGAAAGGAGAAAGGGCGTCGCTTTCTCCCCTCTCCCTCTCAATCGGGAGTTTCGAAAGGCTCGCCCTCAAGAAGCGCATGGCTTCGTCCCGCCAGCGCAACCTAGGTAATCCCTCTTCTTTTGGAGAGAACCACTCTGCATCGGCGCGCTCGGTATCTCTTAGGACCACAAAGTGTTGGGCTCTGTAGCCTTGAGCCCCGTTCCAGAGTGATTCTAAAAACGGATGCAGAAGCTGGATCAATCTTGCGCGCGCACCCTGCATCGACTTGCGCGGATACAAGATCAACGCGACCACTTGGGTTCCGACTGGCTGACCGTAATTAAAGGTCTCGGTGATGTTTTGCTCACGCGCCACCTGTGTCGGCAGCTCAGCGGCCTGCTTGTCGGTCACAAACTGAACCTTGCCGCCACAACTTATAGCTAAAGAGATGAAGATGCAGAATACGACCCGTCGCATGAACATCCTTCAATGCCCGTCCGGATGACCGGGGTTCAGCGGCCCCGGTGGGGTTTGACCATTAGAAAGAATCTCCTCAGGGGGCTTCAAGTAATAGCTCGCATCCAGCAGGTCGCCCTCTTGGAGGCCAGGATCGCGGATGAAAACGATCTCATTGCTCTGAGAATCAAAACGGTAGTCATCGCCGTAGCGAAAGAGGTGATTCGCGCTCCTCAACATCATCGTCTCAGCCTGCTCGGGCGCATGAGAGAGCACCAGCTTCTTTTTGAAATCAATCAGTGAGGCAAAAAGATCACTCGGATAGGAAGTCGACCACGCTGGATCGCAAAGATCCCTATAGGCCTGAGTCTTCCAAGGGAGTTGTCGGAGCGTCGGCAAAGTACGAGCAGCAGGATCAAAGCTATTGCAATGAGGAAACTGCGGACGACTCGCCGTGGTCCCCGAGGTCCGAGATAGCGTGGTCACGTGGGTCTGATAGAATCCACGACTAGTCCGGATCGCATCCGCGAACCCAGCTGCATCTTTTTCTGGCGAAGACCCCGGAGGTACATCAGCCCCCAAGAGAAAAACTATAAAAGTGGGAGTATGAACACGCCCCTTGAAGGCCTCTCCCATCAGGCCTGTCGCGGCGGCATGATAGGGCATAAGAAAACCTCTCTCCCCATGTGACAGCAAGGGAGGAGGCCCACCCGGAGTCGAATCAAAAAGTTGGGCGAGCTGATCGGCCGGGCCCTTATCCTGAGAGGTCCAGTTTCCCGGGCTCTTTCCATCTGGGGTCGTCACCACCTGCACGCGATAGTCAAGAAGCCTGGCTTCAGCGCGCTTGAAGCGAGAAACAAAGTCGATATAGCTTTGCTGAAATGCCGAAAGAGCAGCTTCACTTGACTCCGTGTTGTCTACGACGAAGAGCACATCTACGGCTCCTATCGCCTTGCCATAGGCAAAACGATCCACCTGAATCCCAGGCCTTGGAGGGGCATTGGTGACCGTCACTTTTTCCTTCATGTAGTACTGCTGCACGGGTGCGCAGGAGATCCCGCCTGCGCACAGTAGAACAAAAGAGAATGTGCGAAGCTGCTTAAAGTTCATTGAACCACGCTCCCAGCCACAAACTCTCGGTAGGTTTCGATCAGCGCAGCACGAGCTTTCATTTCCTCAGCCTCTCCCGCGAGCTTTGTCGACGCCGAGTCGAGGCGGGCCTGAAGGCTCTTAGGTAGACATTGGTAAATCTGAGCACGCGTCTCACATGAGACCTGAGCTAGCACGACGCTCAAAGTCCCGATGTCTAGGCGGGTGCAAATCTCAGTAGCGGCAGAGGCCTCAAGCCCCGAGAGTATCGAGTCGATCGACTTTGGAGAGCTTTTGGATGTTGAGGTTGCGGCCATTGAACGGAGAGAGAGATCCTGCCAAAGCCTTTGACCCTCTTTTTCTGAAAGATACAACGTGAAGGCTTCCAAAACCTCCGTTGAGCGGTTCAGCAAAGCCTCATCCATCTGATCGAGCTCTTGCGTTAGTTGATTGCAGAGGGTGGCTCGCGCCTCTGCAGTAGCCTCAGCATAATCCGCAAGGTTCAGCCCAAGAGTGACCCTACCCCCGGAAGAGAGGGTCGCTAGTAGCTCCGGCCAACGATCCTCAGGGAGAGAGGCGACAAACGCAGCCCTAGCGCCCATGGATCTAAGCTTGGAGAAGGTTTTTACAGCACGCGCCGAGGTCAGGCGTTTAATGCGGGCCAAACGATCCGCTTGCTCTTCCATGCGACGCCAATGCGCCTGAGCGAGAACAGGAAGTAGCCATTTTTCATCGGCATTTTTTTCGCTAGGCAAGTCGTTCAACGAAGCCAATACTGAAAGAGTCTCACGCGAAAACTGAATCTGGGAAGTCAGTTCGTGCGCTTGAAATAGAGAGAGCGTCTTACGAAGAGTAGACAAATCCGAGCGCTTAGCAGCATCCTCGATGAGCCAATGCAGATCTTCAGATCTCTTTTTGAGCATTTCACTCGCTAGCGAAGGCTCTGACTCAATTGCGCTTGCAACCGATTCAGAAGCATCTCTCTTCAGGAAGCTTTTTTTGGAAGCAAGCTTCGCGCGTAGGACTTCCTTACGATGTCTGAGTATCAAGAGAAGGCCAAAAAAAGCCACTCCAGCAAGTAGAAGCAAACAAATCGGCCACACCGAAGCCTTCACCAGATCGATTTTGTCGCCCAGACTCAAAGAAGCCGCATCAGCATGCATGCGCTTCTCAAGCAAGGGACCAAAGGCATCCAGCGGCAATACTCGCACCGATACAGGCACATTAGCTTCGTTAGTAATCTGATGCGCAAGGATCTTGCGCAAAGACTCGCGCGACTTTTTAGAAACCCGGTCTTGAATCAGCACTGACACGGACACGGATTGGAGTTCAGGACCTACATCGGGCTCCGAGGGATTAGAAAATCCCAGATCGTCCATCTGTGCGTCGACTGCGGCTTTCTTAAACTGAGGATCGATGCGGAAGCTCGGGCAGTCTTCTCCGCAATGAACCCGAAGCGCCGATTCAATGGAGGGCGCAAGCTTCTCTCGAAGGCTAGCCGCCAACTGTTCTTGCTTGAGAGGAGCGCCCTCATTCGCAAACGCGCTCGCTGAAAAACCACTTAAAGTCCAGGCCATCAGAAGAATGCAGAGGTACCCATTTTTCATAAACATTCTCCTAGTAAACCAATAGAGTGACGCGTCGATCTTTAGCGCCAAGATCGACATCTGCTCCCGCCTTCGCGAGGGGTCTCGTGTCGGCATAGGCGCGCACGACCATTTTTTTTTCGCTCACCCCATGCGCGCCCAAGAAGTGCAGCACATTGACTGAGCGCTTGGCCGACAGATCCCAATTACTAGGAAACTCGGCCGTGCGGATCGGCCGACTATCCGTATGACCTTCGACGGCCAAGTGAAATCCCTCATCAATCTTAGCCAAGAGCTTAGCAAAAAGACCCAACATGTGGCTCCCCTCTCCTTTAAGCTCTGCTTCTCCTGAGGCAAACAACACCTTTTCGCTGAACCGAATCTGTAGGCCCTCGTCGCTGATTTCGGTTTCAACCTGAGCTTGAATCTGCTGCCTTTGAATTTCCTTATCGAGATGCTTCTTAAGTTCTACGAGGCTTGTGCTGGATGCCTGGTTAAACTGGTTGGTGAGCAAATCGAATTTGGCTCGACTAACTGAAGAGATCGAAAGCATCACCGCGAAAAAAATAAAAAGCAGCGTGATGAGATCGGCATAGCTCACCATCCAGCCTTCCTGATCCTGTTCACTTTCTTGGGGCACTTGCCGCAGCCGAAGCAGCTCGAGCGCGCCGAGATTCTGAGAGTTGCCTTTCATGAAAGACCTCGGGCCGCAGCCGGATCAGAGGTTGCGATAGAGGACTTGGGAGCAGGCGCAACTTCGGTGAAGCCCAGAGATCGCAAGTCACGCTCAATATAGGCCGGATCCGCTTGCTGAGAGAGCAACACGAACCAGCGAGCAACCATCTCGTTGCGCTTGAGCAGTTCTTCTCGACAGTCTGAAACATAGCGCTGAAGTGGAGAGTAAAGCAAAGTGAAGCTAAGCAGTCCGTAGAGTGTCCCTTGCATCGCTAGCGCCATGCTGCCGCTAATACGGGTAAAATCACTCATGTTCTCCAGGAGCTTGATCATCCCGATCACAGTGGCAACCATCCCGAAATAGGGCGCCATCTTGGTCAAGAAGCCAAGCGCTGACCCAAGAGATTGCCACTCGGCATCTTCAGTCTGCACTCTCTGAAGCAATAGCCTGGAGAGCTCATCGCCGCCAAAACGCGCAGAAAAGAGGCCTCCTGCGTAGCGGACCATCGGATCCGCATGGCTCTCGCTCAAGCGCACAGTGTGAGAAAAAGCATACTGCCCTCGAGCAGCTGAAGTGTTGCGAATGAGCTCGTCAGCAAGCGCACGATTACTTAGCTTTCGAAGCTGCCTATGCCGCCAGAGCAACCCTCGCAAATTCGGTTCTCGACGTCCAAACAGAGCCAGCACCAGGACCGGAGAAAAGAAAACCAACAGGATGGCGCGAAGGTCAAAAACACCATGATAAGCGCTCCCTATTTCGGACCAGGCGACTCCTAGAGTTACGGCCAGGGCGGCGAATGCCATCACGCGTGTAAGCATCTTTTGCGAGGTGTTCATAGATTCTCTCCAGTTTCGTCTTGGGCCTTGAGAACGGCCTCTTCTAGAGTTGGGTTATTGGGCTCAAGCTGTTGAGCGCGTTTGTAAGAAGCCAGGGCAAGCTTCTTTTCTCCAATCCTGCGAAACAAAGTCCCCTGCATCACAAAAAGCCTGGATTGCTTGGGGTACTCTTCGAGCAGCGGGGCGATCCTGACTAGCGCTTCAGCGTACTGTTTTTTTTGATACATAGATTCTACCTCCGCAAGACCATGCAAATAGGACAAGGTAGGCGTAGTGGTCGCGCCAGCGCTTAATATCTGACCGGCACTGATCTGCTTATCCGCCCGAGTCGCGAGCGCGAGCTCAGACTCAGGCGCGGGTTTATTTTTCTGCTCGACGACCAAGTTTTCTGGCATCTGCTGCAGAGGGATTGTCAGGCTCTCTTTTTTCCCAGATTGCATATCCTCGATCTGGTAATAGATTTTTTGTGGGTTGCGCTCCGTCACTTCGATTCCCACAGGGGGATCAATCCAAATGCGAGACTTTTTCTCTGCACACCCAGCGCCCATCAAAAGTACAAACAGTATCGCCACGAATCTTTTCATAAGTCCTCATTCACCAATTAATGCTTGCCTTCACGAGTGCACCCAGACCGCCAAAGGTGCCGTCGCCCTTGGAGCCTGAACTGGAGAACATTCCATTGTTGGTTTCATTAAAAACCTGTGTACCCGTGACGGTCGAAGGAAAGATATATACGGGAGTAAGACTTACCGAGAATCGATTGATCATGGAGATCTCGGGACCCAATCCCACATACGCGGTCGTCAAGCCCGCCGAGATAAACCCGCCCACCTCGACCGCGACGGAATAGCGAGCCGTACTCATGTTGTAAGGGTTGAAGACATAGCGAAAGCGAGGAGCTAAGCGCAGCGCCCAGGGCAAGGGCTTGCCACCTTTTTTTTCGCCTTCGGAGCTCCCCATTGTGAAGGCACCGCCTATGAGAAAACCAAAGACCTTGCGGCCTCGGTCAAATTTTTCACCGATGAATAAATCAAAAGAAGGATAGGCAGCCATCCCGGAGCCAGTTCCGGTGTCGACCACTGGAAACATCCCCACTCCGGGCGAAAGCACAGTGGTGAATGCAATCTCCCCGATCATGACATGCGAGAGAGAATCCCCGTGGCCGAGTTGATTGGAGTTCGAATCACTGATGTTTTCGCGCGTCTTGACTACATCTGCAGTCGAGTAGTCTTGTGCCCAGCGAAGTTGACCAGTGGACGCCTCTACCATGCGCACGCGCATCTGAAGATCCTCAGGCGTATAACTTATCTCAGCGTAAATGAGATGACCGACGCCCACCTCAGACGCCACCTTAGCGGGTCTACTCAGATCCGAGGAGCTAGACTCGTATTTTACATCGCCCTTCTCATCTCGATAGACTCGAGCTTCTTCACAAGTGCTACAGGGTTTGAGCTTCAGACGTTTAGAGTTGAGCAGCACGCGCTCCATTTTCGCTCTGAGATTGCGGCGATAGTCCTGAGGGAGCCGTCCGGAAGCGCGAACCTCGTAGATTGCCAAGTCCTGAGCAATGTCTTCGAGCTTAGGTACATCACGATTAAAGAGCTCAAGAACCTCATTCTCGGCTTTATCGAACGGCACTCGAAGCCACTCCTCGCCATCTAAAACCGGTGGATTAAAGGTCTGGGGAGCATACGTAGCCGGCTTGCTAGGTTTTTTGACAGAAACCTGCGGGCCAACGATGGAGGGATCACTCGCAGGAGCTGTAGCTGTGGCGGGCCCAGGAGCTGTCATCGTCTCTGGCGCCAGTGAGGCCTTTCTTGATCCAAAGCCGGGAGCAGCCAAGACTGAGGTGATCATGAAGCTCGAAAAAAATACTGCAATCAGGCCCGTTTTTATCATAATTCTTCCTGCCTAGAGTCGGTAACTCAATCCACCGGTAATGGATCCGGCTATGGATTTGTCTGTGTAATTGTAAATTTCGGAAGAACGATAACTCGACCACTGCGGGCCAGCAGCGATCCCGATCTCAAAGCCAAAGTGATCCAAGAAATATTGGTACCCAACTCCAGCCTCAACTTGGATCAATGTATCGTCCCATTTGTTGATGGAGGCCGGGAGGTCGGTCCCGAAATGTGAAGACTCGGTATCTATCCTAGAAATTGCAGGAGCGACCCAAAAGGACACCCCATGCCGGCGATTTAATCTCAACTCGTAGGCAGCTGCGATCCGAGCGTCAACCTGCTGGATCACGCTTCGGGAGTGGACCGAAGAATCCGGAGCGCCGGCAAAATTTGGGTAGCTGTAACTCAGAGAGGAGTCGATGCTAGATCTCGCCAACTCTAGGCTAAAGTGCGTCTTATGCCGGCCATCGATGACACGACTCGCGGCGAGAGCAATGCCAACAGGAATTTTCTTAGAAATGTTTTGAGAGAAATAGTTATTGGGTTGTCGGAACTGGTAACCCACCCAAGGATTGAGCGAAAACGACCAAGCCTCTCCATTCCAGAAGTTCCACTTTACCCCACCTGAAACAGTCGACTGACTCCCTCCCACGCTCAAGCTGACAGAGTCGGTTAGGCCATAGTTCGCATGCAGATAGGGACGAGAGGATCCAGATTCAGCCCAGACCAGCTGGGAAAATCGATTCAATGGAATCCCAATCTCAAACTGCCTGGAATCGAGCACGAACGCTGTAGGTCCAGCCACGGTATTGAGCATCCAGGGTCGGTTCACACCTTCTTCGGAAGCTGCTAAAGTTTGCAAGGACTCGACTGCTGGTGCTGACTCGCTAGAAAGAGACGACCCATCCGACTGATTCTCAGACTCCGCCAACTCTGCCGAAATGCTTTCGGGCTGAACTTGGACAGTGCCGATGTCCGCACGCACCCCTGAGCTGATCGATAAACACACGAGCAGAACCAGGCAAAAGCTGAAGGAAACCGATGGCATATTACCGCAGCGCATAACAAAGCGAACACAAAGTGTCACGCTCGATTACAAAGTCTATAAAATCTGCCGGCGACCTTACTCGACAGGCAATACCGTAAAGTCCATCCCAAGCGTCGAGTTGCTTGAAGGCCTGCCATAGACTGAAACAAGTTCATTTCCGCAAGAATCATAATAAGGCCTTGCCGTACCTTGAACTCGAAACGTAGGCGCGAACTCGCGGGGCTCCGAGAACACATCGTTCAAGATAGTCCCCACCCAAAGAGTGCGACCCATGTCATCGCGGATCGTGTAGATCCCGTCTTTGCCATTAGCTTTGTAAGCAATGCCCCCCGAGATGCAATTTGCGCAACTCGCTCCAGGCATAGTCACGAATGCCGTCATGAGGGGACCCAGCTCGCGGGTTTCTAAGTTGTATTTGCGCACAAACATCGATGTGCCGGCAGCATCATAGTCCGTCCAATAAAACACAGCTTGGTTAGACTCTTCGAGAACGATTGCGTCGAGCCGGCTAGAGTCGTCAGAGCGCGCAGTACCCAGCTCAACTCCCTCCTGCCAATGACCTCCCAAACGACGAGAAACTTTAAGCATGCGACGAGCTACCCCCGAAATCCCTTCCGAGTAAGTCACCCAGGGGGTGCCGTCGGTGTGAAACCCTGTAGCTTCTAATCGGATCCCGTCACGATCGATACCGACTATGGAGAACTCACTTGCAGCCCAAGAACCATTAGTCTGGCGTTCAAAAAACAAGTTCCTGCGTCCCGTTACTCCGGTCAAAACGCCTCCGCCAATGGCGCCCACAAGATCCAGAGAGTCCAAGCCTCCGACGTCGGATATTGATGCATAGCCCTCTAAGTTGCCAATGCGAGTGGGAGTTGCGCCAAATCCATCTTGCGTGGCGTTTTCTTCGAAGGCATAGGTTGCGCCTACACCTTCGATCGTCGCTCCAGTCAAAACGGTAATCTTGCCACCTATGTTGATCGGCCTAAAGGGCATGTAACCAAACCCGCCCGCGCTGGTCGTGCCTGGCAAGTCCCAGGTCTGCCATTCGCTGCCTGTCCACACACGAGCCGCGACCCTGCCCATAAGCTCGGGCTCTAGGTGCCGAGTCGCTAGCACGATTCGATTGTCGATCGACGAGAGGGCCGTCGGGTAGTAGCCGTCAAAGGACGAAGAATTCAAGCTCAGCTGCAGCCCCTCTAGCGGCCTTGACGTCGGGAGCATGCAAGTCACAGGAGTGGGCGTCGGCGTCGGCTCAGGATCTGGTCCACTCGGGCAGCCGGTAGAGCAAAGTGCAAAGGCACAAAGAAAAAGAGCTAAGGGCGCAGAACTAGCCTGATATCTGGACTTCGAGAGATGGATCATGCGGCCCAAGTAACGCACTGGGTCATCTCTCGCAACTTAAATTCCCTCAACTGGTCCCTTAGTCTGTTGATGAGAACTTAAAGAGTCGAATACCCCCTACTAAAAGATCCATTAGGATTATGCAGAACCGAAAGTTCCACGCTCGGAGTCAGAGCATTTTATGAAAATTAACCTGAAATTCTCACCCACATGAACAGAGTCATGCTCTAAGCCACTGCTAACGCTCAGCAATCTCTCCACACACGCGCCGCCAACAACAGGCTTGGGGGCCAGTTTTAAGGGCACTCCCCGTCGGTGTCGCCTTCGTCCTTAAATGCCTGATATTGATCCGCAGGCACCCACATGTTCAGCTTGGGCCGGCCATTCTGTTTCTTGTGCGTATGACAGATGTACTTCATCGCAGGAGCGTTTCTGCCATCGCAAGTGAGTAGCGTGCGAAAACCTTGATCGACGCCTACCTCGTAGGTCCCATTCTCATTGGTGTCCACCCAGACTTCTAGCGCTTGGCCGCCATTGGCGCATTCATTAGCTAAAGCCGAGCGAGAGCTTGAAGCAATCGTGTAGCCGCGCGGACCTCGTGAACCCACCTGGCCATCGCGTCCCGCAGGTCCAATAGCGCCTTGAGGCCCGGTAGAGCCTTTGTCGCCTTTGTCCCCTTTATCGCCCTTAGCTCCCTGGCTGCCCTGAATACCTTGAATGCCCTGCGCGCCGTGATTGCCATTGAGCCCGTCAATACCAGCTGCTCCGGCGGCACCATTTGAGCCGTTCGCTCCTTCTTTGCCCTCGCTGCCCTGATCTCCTTTGTCGCCTTTAGGCCCCATGAGGTTCGCTACATACTGCCAGGTGCTTTCGACCTTCTTGTAGATTTTGGCTGTTAAAGTATCAAACCAGCTGTCGCCGTTCTTGCCTTTTGAAGCATCAGGGTCGCCCGACTCGGTGAGCATCGAAGTACCGTCGACTCCATTTTGACCATTGCAGACGATGCTCGTGCTAACAACCGTTTCCGCCTCATCGAGACTCGAACTCTTGTCAGCGTCTACATAATATTTATATAAAATTCCACCTTTCGGGCATTGATCGAGGTCCGCATTCAAAGTCGCCAAAGAGTAGGCTTGAGCATCCTGACCGTCGCGACCCTTGTCACCTTGCACACCCTGAGGACCTTGTGCTCCTTGCGCACCATTGAGTCCGGCATCTCCTTGCGAACCGGTGTCTCCTTTTTCGCCCTTTTCTCCCTGAGCACCTTGTGCACCGATAGGGCCGGCAACTCCTTGGGGCCCGGCGTCTCCTTTCTCGCCTTTTTCTCCCTGAGTGCCTTGCGCACCCGACTCACCCGAGTCTCCTTTTTCTCCCTGCGAACCTTCCTCTCCTTTTTGCCCCTGTGGGCCTGGCTCAGGCTGAATTTTTTTAAGGTCACTGAGGCGATCCGAAGACAAGTCCGTCGAGCAACCAGAGAACAAGGACATCGAGATCAAAGCACTGATAACGCCAACAACTATTTTCATTTTAAACTACCTAGATTTAAAAATAATAACCACACGCACTCAGGTATCGCAGAGTCCATGCCAGTTCCTATCGGCGCCAAAGCAGCTAAAATCGAGACTACAGCCAGAAACCAGGTACGAAGGCTCGGGCGCACTGGGTTGAATTGGACACACGAGAGCAAAGATGACCTAGCGGCGACAAAAAAATGCCGGCGACCTCGCCTCAGGAAGGATCTGAAACCAGCCCCGCGGAAGGCGCCATCCGAGTGAGAACATCGAGTCGATTCTGTAAAACTTGTCGAATGCCCGAGTGCTCCTGAGAGTCCAGACCTGACCTAACGAACTGAGCCTGCTTGCCTACGTCCTGTACAAGCAACGTGTAAGAGTCGACAAGCTGCGCGAACCGGGCTTCTGCTAGGGCATCGTTCGAAGGGAAGCCTTTTCGCTGCATTTCCGAAACCAAGATGCTTTCTACCATCGGAAGCACTTCTTCGCTGGTTCCGATATGCTCGGCAAGCTTAAGTAGCGCCGACCGCTCAACCTCGTTCTCCAAGGGAATCATCCCCAAAGAAGCCTTAAGATCCTGAGCCGCAGATGTGGGGTTTTTCATGATTTCATTCATGAGCCTTTGGCGGCTCAAATCAGGCCTAAAATCGGTATCTACTTCGGCCAAGCAAAGGGCCGCGTAATGCCTGATCAGATCCCCAGTCACCGACTCGGGGTAGTGAGCCGAGATTCTGCTCTCTAGCTGCGCAAGGCGATCCTGGCCTGCCTGGGTTGCATCCGGCGAGGTGGGTTCGATCTCTCGCGCGGGCTCCGATGCGCGCACACCGAGTGTCTGAAGCGACACAGCGGGAGCTTCATCCAGGTAGCGAGCAACGCCCAATGTGACAGCCTGAGCTGGATCGACTGGAGTCGCCTTAGAGCCCTCGACGCCTGCACCAACGCCAGGCCCTAACAGGCTAAGCGCCATGCCCGTCGCGATAGCTGCGAGAATGAGTACAAACGAACTTTTTCTCATAATTTTGATTTCGAGAACTAGATAAAGCAAAAAAAGGCCCAAAAGCAGCCACGATTTGATGAGCATTTATCTTTATGGACTGCTTAATAAAACGACAGTTGCCCAAGCACCCAGCAAAGGCGGCGGTCCGCCCAAGAATGTGCCGACTGACTAAATAACGTCAGATGACAAAGTCTATTTATGCACGTACGATTTTTATATCAGCCAAAAATGACTTTGCGGGGGCAACGTGAAGAAACTCGGACTATCGATATTGATCGGGGTAGCGACTCTGGGCTCGGCCTCTCCGGCGCAAGCTGGGGCAAGAGACCAAGCACTCAGGGTCTTCAACCGCATCACAGGAGTCCACCCTACGGATGCAGAGCTGGATCAGATGGAGCAAAGGATCGCAGCCGGAAATTATAAGCAGGCTGCGCAAATGGCTACATCCAGCTTTCATTTCTATAATACCAATTTGGTGCGCTGGGCGCATGCG
>CAZGCK010000064.1:0-17927 GCA_964524175.1 uncultured Bacteriovoracaceae bacterium
CGGCTATCTCGTACTTGGAATTGGTACTCAGCCAAACAACACTCCAAGCGGCGTGACCGCATACTCCGCCAACGCGTTTGGCGAGTTCGAGACCACGTTCGAGGGAATCACTTATTCGAGCTACCTCGACACCGGCTCCAACGCGCTTTACTTCAGCTCGAGTTCAATTCCGCAGTGCGGAACCTACGGCGCCTTTGACTTCTCCGATTGGCTCTGCCCCAGTTCAACCGTCAATCTCATAGCCACCAACCGCAGCGCAGATGGCGTGCAAAGCTCGCAGATGACCTTCCCGCTCGGCAACGCGATTCAAGCGGGGCTTTCTGGAAACCAAGTCTTCGTAGAGCTTGGCGCGGTTGGCGATGGCTTTTCGTTTGATTGGGGACTGCCTTTCTTTTTCGGAAAGTCCGTCTACATAGGGATAGACAGTGAGAGCACTGGGCCCTACTGGGCCTACTCATCGACAAGCAATGATTAGCTCAATTATTCAATTTTATTAGGTAAAGGACAAAAGCATTGGGCTGTCGGTGTATCGCCCCAGGCGCAATGGCAGGGACTCTACATGACAGCACGGCCCAAAACAATTTCTGCAAAGCAAGATGCCATTCAGCGAGATAGAACATCCACCCCCACCTATTTGTTTCGCGTCATACAAAGCGTTCCCTAATACCTCGTTGACATCGTCAAGCCCCTGAATTAAGTCTCTGTGACATCCTGTTTTGCTCAATCGCCTAATTATGCGGGGGCGTAGTTGAGTTGGTTACAACGTCGCCCTGTCACGGCGAAGGTCGTGGGTTCGAGTCCCATCGCTCCCGCCATTTTTAACGAATCAGACAAATAGGTAAAAAAAAGAAAAGGGAATTCTGAAATCAAAACTCAGAGTTCCCTTCTTAGTTTGTGGGGTCGTGAGCGAGCCATATATCCCAGGATTTTGCGCGAGACTGGTATTGACGTAGTATCCCGTGCCCTCGAAAGAGGTGTTTAATAATTGAGTCAGTTGCAAGTGAAGTAGTAAATAACGAAGCCACCTGGTGTTTAAGTGCAGTTTCGTTACACTCACGTCCTTCCCTACTGGGATCTATCTTACCGGACTCCCGGTTCAGGAAGGCTTCTCAGGGAGATCAATGAGGCGTTGCGCGGTGATGTCCGTTCACGCCCCCCTCTTTTTTTTCACCAGAATTTCCAAGTCCGCCTTCGGGAATAGAACTGAGAGATACTTCACCAAACGGTCAATCGTGAAGTCATCGAAGTTGTAATGGACGATCTTGCTCATCAGGGATTCATCAATCCCAATCTTTTCGGCAAGCTCCCGCTGAGTTAGTTTGTGTTCCAGCAAATAGGATACGAATTGCTCGCAAAGCGAAAATTTCAGCCGTTCAACGGATGACGCATTAGGCGGCAACATCCTTGAAGCGGGGGCCTTATCGAGGACTGCCCTTACTTCTTTCAATTCTTTTTCACTTGGAAACTTCGTCATAGAATCCTCACTCATCCACTCTAAAGGCATTCACCACGCCCAAGTAATCATCGGTCAGGCAGAGCACCAAAACCACGCGGTAAGGTTTCTCAAGCCGGTAAACGGGTTCGACCGTGAAATACTCGTTTTCGCCTTGAATCCGTTCCGGCGGGAACTTTTTACCGTCCAGGGTTTTGACCAGATCCAAGATAATTTCGTCAGTCATCGAGTCGCCGTGTTTCAGCCTGTAATGCTGGTCGATGACCACCCGATTGAGATTGCGCCCGTTGATGGTGATTTTCACTGGATATTCTGGACGCTCACTCACAAGTTGAGTATCTAACTACTGGACAAATTTATCAAGTTGCCCATTTCGAGCAAGAAAAGCTCTATAGAATCAAGCCGCGTACTCCATACAGGCAGTTCTAAGCTCATCCTACCGATAATGCAGAGGCTCGCTGCTCTGAAGGAGACAAGGCGCACTACGCAGCGAGCGCCTGAGTGTGGCACCAGGTTCTGAACTCGGTCGCTTAAAGAACGCCATTCATTCTCCTTCTTGGGCATCGAGTCCCATATGGCTGATCATGGCGGCGTCCTTTCGTGTTTAGTCCGTTGTGAATTTCAACGCTCTACACGTTTACGTACTATGACCCTTGAGGCCCAAAATAACTTTGTCCCTCGAGGACATTTATGTCGTTACAGAGGGGACGCTGCTTTCTCTACATTGTCTTGATGAACTTTCACTGTAGCGAATCAGCCGCTCGCCAGTATTTTTTCAGCATGAGAGCAGAGAGCGGCAACCAGATCCTGGTGAAGCTTAGAATAGTACGGCTGGGTCCAGTGGTGCAGCCACACTGGGACTTTGAGAGCCTTTGATGGCTCAACAATTTCTAGATCCTTATCGCTCTGAACAAGATGCCGAGGAAGCACCGCTTGCCCAAGTCCAAGCTTTACCCCGTCGATCAAGCTATAAACCTCATCGAGATATCGTCGCCTATGGGCTATTTTATTCGGTTTGTTTTTTGGTGAGAACTTCTTGCAATACTGGAGGGTGATTTCGTCCTCTTCGTCGTGATCAAGGTACCACTCAGTGCTTTGAGATGAACTGCGCCGAGTAGATCGCACCAATACGTATTCTTCATTTCCCACGAAAATCGCCTCCACGCCCTCGCGGTCCATCTTCTCGCCTGTCAGAATCAAATCCACCTCCGCCCTGCGAAGCATCCCGGGCAGTTCCGAAAACTCACGGTTCATGACACTCACATGAATCGGCGCACGTGCTGCCAAGCTCGCTATAGCGGGAAGCAGTACCGAGCGAACCATCGAAGAAAATCCCGCCACTCGAATCACACCTGCACCTTGGGTTTTACTGGCGGGATGGGCCTCTGAAAGAAACTCGTCTTCAAGCCCATCCTTCATTTGGCAATAACGGAGTAGACGCTCTCCGACGGGAGTCAGTCGAACGCCTGATCGCTCCCGGATGAAAAGCGAAGTTTCAAGTTCCGCCTCTAAATGATGAATCCTCTGAGATAGAGCAGACTGCGTAATATGAAGTCGCTCGGCGGCCTGGGTGAAACTTTTGGTTCTTGCTGTGGCAACGAACGCATCGAGGTACAAAGATGAAAGACTCATCTGTGATTAGTTATTCTAATCTTCTTATAAGATCAATCAATTTTACTGATCCTACGATGTCCCCTATCCTTCTCAATGACAAAATTGAATCCGACGGAGAACGCCGTCGGAAGAACCTTAGAAGGAGATGACATGATAAAAACGATAGTGATGGTGCATTTGGGACTAGCTGTTTCCCCATACTGTTTTGCTTCGCAGTCTACGACTCACATTGAATGCGATGAGGTTGTTCAAGCGATGGAGGCGCAGTCCACTCTATCGATCTCCCAGCGCGATGACGGCAAGGCAAGCGTGGTCCTCAAAGATCAAAAAGGACTCACTCATCTGGAAGGAACCTACCGCCTCGTCGATAACTCGTTTTTCAGCAAAGTCTACCAATATGACTTGGCGGATGAATCTGGCTCGAAGACTCCTCTTCAAGTAAGTTGGCACACTATAATCGGCAGAGCTGGATGTGGCCGAGGTGGATGCCCTGGTGGATTCACCAGCATTGAAGCTTCAATGCATGTGGCCGGAAAAGAAGTCGCCTTTACATGCCATGAGAACCTCAATTAAACGGAAGATCAACCGGATTGGAATGGGAGCTCTATCGACAGGGCTCCCATTTTTAATTCTCGGCATGATCTTACTCCGCATCGATAGTCCCATTCACATTGAGTCACTTGAATCAAAAACCATCTCAGGAGAACCTGTTTTCAATCGAATCAGGTGGCTCCCAGGCTGGAAGCAAGATGTCTGGATGATGCAACAAAGCCATCGAGGCCTCGGCGATGGTTTTGACCAATGGGACCGGCTTGCTATTGTCGTTGATAAAACGACCTTTCCGAGGACTGCGCGCTATTATCAATTTGAACCCGGAAATCTGAGCTGGAACTCGAAAGCTCTAGCGCGTCCTTTTCGCGCTGCCTGTTTCATGTGTCACAGCAATGGACCTCGAGTCGTTCGTCCCAATCTCGACTCTCCTCAAATCAAAATATCGACTTTGAACCAAGCAAGACTTTTCATTTGGGCATTGCGGATCAAAACCTATGGACGAGTGGTTGCCGATCCAGTCCACGATGTTCTCGGAGAGAACAAAACATTGATAACCACTAGAAGACCGACCCCATTTCGGTATCCAGGAAAATACGAGAATGAACCGCTCACTCTTTCGGCATGCAACAAGTGCCATAACGAGTCGTGGTGGGGCCGCGGCTCACTGACCCGGCAAAATCTCCTAGCCATTGGATTCATGGTTAAGCATGGCTTCATGCCCCCTTCCGGATTTCATTTGAATGAGTCCGAAAAAAAAGCCCTGAATTATGAAATCGAGCCCTCAAGCTAGAGAGAGAAGCAGACGAGCGACTCAAACAGGTCCCCGATCCCCAATCAATCTCCCGTCAGTTTCCCATTTGATTCTTTTTGGCACTGATCAGTAGACAATCGGTTTAGGCCTTGCATTAATCATGGTGTGGGACCCAACTCAAACGACGCCTCTGAAGCTGGCCGCCTTTACGTAAGTCGGAAGTCGATTTCTAAAAATCTACTGCGAGAGCCTGTGTATCACGCTTGGGAAAGGTCTCACCTCCAGAGAGCGGATGCTCTTGCCTTAAAAGCAGACCGCTTATCTAGATCTGATACTGAGCGCAGATGGACACAGAGAGCAGAATTGATACGTGCGGCAGAACCTTATATGAGAGCCCTCTCGGCGGCTGCTGGATCAGATCATCATGCTGCCATGCTGTCAGACGAAAATTCCGTTCTACTTGAAGTGAGAGGGGATTCGGAAACTTTGGGAAATCCAAACTTTCCGAGTGCGGGCTCACTTCTGTCAGAAGCTACAGCCGGCGCAAACGGTGTAGGAACAACGGTTGCCGAAGCCAAATACATAGAACTCATTGGTCACGAGCATTTCATCAGGGGGTTTCATCCGTTTACTTGTCAGGGCGTACCAATTCGAAACACTAAAGGTCAAATGATTGGAAGTATCAGCACGTCCGTGCGAAAGCCGGAAGCTTCAAGGAGATTAAGAGACATATTCCTGTGCGCTGCTCACGGGATTGAGTCGGAATTGATGCACAACGAGATTCAGTCTTCTATGATTGGTACAATCAAAGCTCGCGAAGATGAAGAGTCCCTAGACAAACTAAGACAAGACATCATTCAGGCTCAAGCTTCCTCAAGACTCAAGATTCAACTAGCTTCCAAAATGTTATCCACTAAGGCTGAATATGCCATTAACTTGATCAAGGCAGCTCAGGATGCAATGGAAAAATTTAAACTGGAGGCAAAACTGTGGCGAGAGATGGCGGAGTCGGATCAAGGTTATCTCGAGTCATTCTCGATCACTGGAGTCATAGAGCAGCTACTGGCGTTACTTCGTACAGAACTTTCGCTAAAAGGGGCCACTATCCAGTGGAAGTGGAAGGATGAAGTATCGACCTTAGGGTTCCGCAAGCCGATGACAAGAAATCTCCTCAGCGTGTTTTTAGAAGAGATAAGAAAATCGGATGGAAATCTACAGGTAGGTGTCAGGGCCTCAAAGGATCAGACTAGGCTGATGATCGGCTCCTACGTTCAGATTTTTGCTCGCAAAACTCCTGAATCTTTGCCAAGACCTCTTCAATAGAAAATGGTTTTTTGATTAAAATGTCTGCGTTCTTAATAGAGCTCGCGTTTTGAGCTGCTGATATAATGGCAACAGGGATGTTCTTCTTGGTTTCATCGCTCTTAATAGTCTGGATAAACTCGTCGCCATTCATAATTGGCATCCGCAAGTCGCAGAGCACAAGACACGGTTGGCAGCTCATTTCATTCAAGACTCTGATTGCTTCTAAACCGTTGCAGGCTGTCCGCACGTCGTAGCCCTCGGCTTCAAGGAGCTCTCGAAGAGTTTCTCTTATCGCTTCATCGTCGTCTACGATCAGCAATGTGGCGTCCAGCTTACACATATGCACGTCTAAAAAGTACTGCAAGACCATACCCAATCAGCAGCGCCTGTATGATCAGCTGGGAGGATGCGGGACTGGTACTTAACCTGGAAGGACACCGCATTGCCCTTCCAGGTTTTTTCTAACTACAAAACAAGAGAACGAACGTGCTGTGCACGATCAACCTGAGAGCTCTCAGCGATACACTCAGGATCTAACGCAGGACTTTACGGCTTCGGCCATACCTTGAAGGGCCTCTAATTTTGAAGTCTTTAGGTCGCTCAATGCTTCTGAAATAGCATCCCATTTTGATTCGCGGGAAGAGAGGGCGAAATCTCGAATCGAAAGCAGGTTGGCAAATAAAACGACAGCGGTCTTGCTTACTTCAGTATTTGCACAAGTTTCCAAGTCGCAATAATTTAGAATCTTTTTAACACACTCTGCGTCGCCTCCGATGAGGCCGCTGATCTTCTTGGATTCATTCGAAATAGCTATGCCAGCCTCTCTCGTGCCAAAGCTAATGCGATTCAGAGTCAGGCGCTCAGCATAAAGGACAGCTTCTGCGGTGATATCGTCAAAAATCTGCTCTGCCAAATCCAACGCTTGATCGTCAACTTTATGGTTATCGCTCTTTGGCGCAACCGCCTGGTCGGCAATAGCCGGCAATGCATTCATGATACCCAAGAGAGCGAATAGACCCGTCATTTTTGCAAAATGAGCATTTTTAGAGGTCGTTGTTTTCATGGATCATTCCTTTAGAAATTAAATTTTTTTTATGTATACTTGCAGCTACTAAAGATTAGATGAGCGCGGCCCAATTAACTCACCACACGCTGCAATGCAAGCAGCTAGAAGAGTCAATTGCAGTGCACTGCTCTAACTTATACTCCTATACGAAAGGACCCATCATCCTGTGCGCGAACCCACTCTGCCGAAGGCGCCTCGCTCCATTCAGAAAGGGAGCTCCCTAAAGGATTTGCTCTCCGCTGAGGCTATCGATTGCCTTGCCGCTAACATCGCAATCGTGCACAAAAGATTTCCATCCGAATCTTTTGTCCAGATGGCTAACCAAGGACTCGACCCTCTAGGCATTCTTGATCGCGGGCACCACCTCGCGCGAGCGCTAAAAGCCCACCTGCCCGGGCGTTACGAAAAGGCAATTGGCATCTTGATCGCCTCGCTCACTCCCCCTCTGAAGAAAACGGATGACCTCGGTTTAGGCGTGTTCTTCTATCTGCCGCACGTATGTTTTGTTGGAAACTACGGACTTGATGCAGATTTTAACGGAGGATCAGATCCCTTTCGAGCATCGATGGACGCACAATACGAACTGACTCGTCGTTTCAGCGCAGAGTTTTCAATCAGGCCTTTCTTGATTCGATGGCCAGAGCGCACCGTTAGTCAACTTTTGAAATGGACGCAAGATAGAGACCCTCATGTACGACGACTCTGCTCAGAAGGTACGCGTCCAAGACTTCCGTGGGCCATGCGAATTCCAGGCTTCGTCAAGGACCCACGCCCCGTGTTGCCGATTCTGGAGGCGCTCAAAGACGATCCAGATCTGTACGTTCGCAGAAGCGTGGCCAATCACCTTGGAGACATTGCTAAAGATCATCTTCAGCTCACTTTGCAAACTTGCAGCACCTGGCTAAAAGATGCTTCGCCTGAACGCCGTTGGGTCATTAGGCATGCGCTTCGATATCCATTTAAGAAGGGCAACCCACGCGCGATCGAGCTGCGTCGACTAGCCAAGTAAAGAGTTATTTTTTACGGATTTCAGATGAGATCCGCTTAAAACGATTCTCCCTAACGAGGTCGTTTTCGATCCATTAATTAACGTGTAACGCAAAACATGAACCCAGAGGCGAAAAGCCAATCCTGTGGCATGGCCCCAGCATGGAGAATATGCGCAAAACTTCTAGCTCCGCCTCCGAGCGACTGACGCGAAACACAACAAAGATCATGAAGTATTGGGAAGAGCGGGCGCGTAGAGAGGTGGGAGCCGCTTGCCATCAGGAGTCGCTTGCGCTGCGAGACTCTCTTCCAGAGATGCTTCAACTGCTTGCGACCGCCCTTTCAACTACGGTTGATCGAAGCGATCTCCGCATATTGATCGATCGATTTGAGAGTGAACGAGTCGGGAGAAAGCATGGAAAAGAGAGGGCAGGAAGCCTCAACTACTCCATGGATCAGTTGATTCTGGAATACCACATTCTCCGACAGACGATTTGCGAGGTCATGGAAGAAGAAGCAATTCTCACTCCCATAGAGCGCGAAGCCATCGTAGCTTCTATCGAACAGGCAGTGAACGATGCCGCCACCCAGTTCAGCGATACTCTTCGAGACATTCAAGAGAAGCTGACTCATACATTGGCTCACGATCTTCGTGGCCCTCTCACAGTAGCTAAGACGAGTGCCCAGCTCATCATGAGGCGCCCTGATGACGAGAATCACTGCATCAAAGCCGCTAGCAGGATATCCAACAGCATGGATGAGCTGGACTCCATGATTCATGATCTTCTGGATGCAAGCCGGATAAGAGTAGGACAGGGACTGACGCTTGAGTTTGACGAGCTTGATTCGGATCTCATCGCAAGACAAGTGGCGGATGAAGCGAATCTGACCTATGGAAACCGTTTTGTCGTAAAATCAACCACTCCATGCTTTGGGTACTGGAACGAAAATGGTCTACGCCGTGTGATGAGCAATCTGACCACTAATGCCGCCAAATATGGCGCTCCAGACACTCCTGTCACGATCAGTCTGATTCAGCATGAGGACTCTATCTCGCTCAGCGTTCATAACGAAGGCTCAGTGATCCCAAAAGACGAGCAAGCGATTCTATTTGAGCAGTTTAGACGCAGCCGCACAGCAGGAACCGCAAAAGGATGGGGTCTTGGCCTTACGATTGTAAAGGGAATGACCGAAGCTCACCACGGCACGGTCCGCGTGGAGAGCGAGGCGGGAAAAGGCACGACTTTTACGATTGATCTGCCCAAAGATTCGCGCAAATTGGGCTCTAATCACATCAAACATGCGTAACTGATAAGAACGCCCAAACGCTGCAGGATAATATGCGGGCGACTGAGTCTTGGATTCTGATTTGCAGCCCTGAATAGGCTATGCGCTGCCACAGAAATCTAGTCATTGAAGTCAGCGACGAATTGAGAACACCTCTCGTCATACTATGAATGAAGGGGGAGCCGCCTGGTGATGGAGCTGATTCGCACGTTCTTCTCGACAGAGGGCTTCATGCCTCACGGGCACTGCTACCTTTGGAATCCCGCGGTCGTCTGGACGATGTTTGTCTCTGATCTATTAATTGGGATTGCCTACACATCTATCTCTATTTGTATCTACTCGCTTCTGCTGAAAATTAAGCTCCCCTTCGGTACTATGTTCGTGGCCTTTGGACTCTTTATCGGGGCCTGCGGGATTACGCACTTTATGGAAGTCTGGACCCTCTGGTCCCCTCAATACTGGCTTGCCGCCCTTTTTAAAGTGATTACCGCCGTCGCTTCCGTGGCAACCGCATACTTTATGTTCACGGTTCGCCCCAAAGTCCTTCAGGTGACCGAAGCGGCCAAATCATCGCAAGATAGGCAAGTTCAGCTCGCAAATCGCGCTGAAGAATTGACCAAAGCCAATGCAGAGCTTAAAAAACTTCAAGAAGGACTCACCGTCATCGTCGACGCCGTAAAAGACTATGCCGTCTTCATGCTCGATCCCCAGGGCTATGTCGCCAGTTGGAACGACGGGGCCAGACGGATCATAGGCTACGAAACCAACGAGATCATGGGTCAGCACTTTTCCACCTTTTTTCTGCCCGAAGATGTTCGCATGAAAAAGCCTGAGTGGGAGCTCAACGAGGCTGCTACCACAGGCCAATACGAAGACGAGGGCTGGCGATTAAGGAAAGATGGCTCCCGCTTTTTGGCCAATGTCGTGATCACAGCTTTTCGAGATGACCATGGAGCGATTCGAGGTTTCTCCAAAGTCACCCGTGACATCACAGAGAGAAAGCGAGCTGAAGAGAAACTCAAGATGGCATACGAAAAGAAATACCGAAGCATCTTTGAGTCCCAAGCCTTGGGTATCGTGGTGGGCGACGCCTCGGGCCGCTTATACGACACCAACGATTACTTTCTCAACCTAGTGGGATACACGCGCAAGGAGTTCAACGAAGGGCAAGTCCGATGGGACTTATTAACGCCACCCGAGTATTTGAAGCAGGATTGGCAGGCTATCCGAGAGATTGAGGAGAAAAATGCTCCAAAGCCCTATGAGAAGCCTTATCGACGCAAGGACGGGAGTCTTGTCTGGGTACAAGTCCACTTAGTAGCTCTCTTGCCCGAATTATCTAAACTGATCGCCTACATCATAGACATCACAGATCGAAAGAGGGCGGAAGATCGGCTCACTTTTCAAAAGCATCTTCTTCAATCCATCACGGACAATGCCGCCTCCTGTCTTTTCATGATGGATGAGCATGGGCGCCCCACTTTCATGAACCCAGCCGCAGAAGATGCCACGGGCTACAAGCTCGACGAAATCAAGGATCGGGCTCTTCACTACTCCATTCATCACCATCACCCAGATGGAAGGCTCTATGCAATGGAGGATTGCCCCATTGACCGGGCGCAAACTGAGTTCGTCGTTCGAAGAAACGAGGAAGAGGTCTTTGTCAGAAAAGATGGCTCCTTCTTCCCTGTTTCATTCTCAGTCTCCCCGATTGAGCAAGAAGGCAAAACCGTGGGCTCTGTGCTTGAGTTTAGGGACATAACTCTACACAAAGACGCCGAACGAGTACTGAGAGAGAGCGAGGCACGCTTTAGGCTTTTTGCAGAATCTATCCCCCAGCTCGCATGGGTGGCCCAGCCAGATGGCTTTATCTATTGGTACAACCAGAATTGGTATCGTTATACGGGAAAGACACCCAAAGAAGTTGAAGGCTGGGGATGGCAAAGTGTTCACAGTCCCGATACGCTTCCAAAGGTTCTCGAAGGATGGAGAGCTGCCCTCGCGTTGGGAGAGACCTTTGAGATGGAGTTTCCACTCAAGGGAGCGGACGGAAAATTTCGCTGGTTCTTAACTCGAGCCTCCCCTTTAAAAAACGATCAAGACGAGGTGGTTCAGTGGTTTGGTACCAATACTGACATTGACAACCAAAAACTAATTCAAAAGGAGCAGGCCTTCATGGCTGAGGCAAGCTCACTTCTGGCTCGATCCCTGAACTACGAGGAGAATGTGAGATCCGTCGCGAGGTTCGCTCTGCCCATGCTCGCCGATTGGTGCGTGATTGACCTTCTGAATGAAGATCAAACGATTCAGCGGATCGGAGTGGCTCATGGAGAATCTACAGAAGAAGGTCTGGACCGAGAACTGAAGAAGCACCCGTCAAAATCGGATACACTTCAAAGAGTGGGGAACGTCGATGGATTTGGAGAACGAGCCCTATCGATCAGACCCCAGCATGAAGAGAACCCTCGTATCGCCCAAGGTCTAGGGACTGACACCGTTGCCACCCTACCACTGGTCTCGCGGGGCAAAAATTTGGGATCGATCTCCTTTTTTCGCTCCGGATCAAATAGAGCATTCACTCAGGAAGACCGTAGATTGATTGAGGAGCTTTCGAGCCGCATAGCGATCGCTGTTGATAATGCAAAGCTTTATCAGGAAGCCAATACTGCTGTTCAAGCGCGCGACGAGTTTATGTCAATTGCGTCTCATGAGCTCAAGACCCCCCTCACTTCACTCTACTTGCAGCTTCAGATGCTATCTCGAACACTCAGAAAGCTAACGCAGACACAACCACAGAAAAAAATAGCTTCCTCTCACCCGGAATCATCTCCCACAGGAACAAGAATTATCGCGACTCCTGAATATCTTCTCGAGACCGTAGAGCTTTGCGAGAAGCAAGGAAAGAAGCTAACCGATCTTCTCGAAGAACTTTTTGATTTGACTCGCATCAGGCTCGGACGCCTTGAGTTGAAGAAGAGGCTAGCCGACCTAGTGAGCCTCTCAAGAGACGTAATGGAGAGATACTTGCCAGATGCTGAAAAAAGAGGGGTTTTGATGCAACTCATAGCCCCCGAGCCTGCGATCGGCCTTTGGGATTGCATGCGCATAGAGCAGGTTGTTTCGAACTTAATCTCCAACGCCCTGAAATACGGAAACAACCAGCCCATTGAGCTCACGGTGGAGCGGGACTCGCTCGCCGGTGTGGCAAGACTTCGTGTGCGCGACCAAGGAATGGGCATTCCGATCGAGCTACGGGAGAAGGTCTTTGAGCGTTTTGAAAGAGCCGTTGGCGGGCAAAAGATCAGTGGGCTAGGCTTGGGTCTATATATCACTCGCCAAATCGTGGATGCGCATGGAGGAAGAATCTGGGTGAAAAGCGAGCTAGGGAAAGGATCGACCTTCACAGTTGAGCTCTACTTGGCGTCCAAGGCAGAGCTTGCGGCCACCAGCAGGTCAGAGCATTTATCCGATCTTAAAGACGCATCTTCACAGAAAGGGAGAAAACCATGACCGTCAATGAGTCTTGCGGAACAGTCCTCGTCATTGAGGATGATGTGACAATCCGAGAAACGGTGAGCGAAGCCTTGCAAATGGAAGGCTATGAGGTGCTCACTGCCTCAGATGGCGAGGCAGCATTAAAAGTTCTAAAAAAGTTCCCCAATCCCTGTCTCGTCTTGCTCGACATGATGATGCCCATTATGGACGGCTGGGAGTTCTTGGACGCAATTAAAAGGGACAGAGCTGATCAGATTGCCACTCTCCCAATCGTCATCGTTTCAGCAGCAGGCGAAAAAGCCAGTCGGACAGCTAAGGATTGTCATGGGTTTATTAAAAAGCCGATTGATCTCGAACTACTGCTCTACACAGTCAAAAAGTTTTGTGGGTAAACAAAAGGTATCTTCAGCTTTCGCTCAAACTCATCCCAACACGCGGACAAAGAATGACGAGAAAGGAAAGACAAAAGCGAAACTTCAATTGAAGGCGCAGAAAGCCCGACCGGCCTCTCCAAGATGATCTCACCGTTCTGATAATTCTCAGGCACAACTCTCTTCAGCGCCTCGCCTAACTCTCTCATCACTGCAGGCGGAGCCTCTCCACCTACCACGATGTTGATTTTTCCACCGCCCGCACTATTGGGCACCAAGTCAATGGCAAACATCGTTTTCCCAATCGCTGTGAATCCGAGCCTTCCCTCAAGCTCTGACAAAAGCGCCTTCTCTACACCCTCTGCCTTCACGATCAAACTCGATCGTTCAGAGACAGGGATCACTTTTCCATCTGAGTACTTGGGTGGCAAAAACGTCACTCTTAAGCGCGCTCCTTCGGGAGTGCTCGCGAGACGACCTACAAAACGAATCTTATCAGCCCTCTCAAGCGCTCGCCCCTCGGGCATGAAAATGCCGTCGTCCCCAGAGAACTGAACCGATCGCTCCTTGGGAGCAAAAACAGTCGCCACCGAATCAATCACTTTCGCTCCAAGCGCCTGCATCTTCTGCGTAGCTCTGAGCTCTCCCGCACGCGACGCATTCATTGCGCTGGTCATGTCTGCGCCGGTTTCATGAACTTCGCTCAGTGCATTCATGGTTTCATGAATGTTACGAGCGCCTTGACCGGCGAAGTCCACGGAGACAATCCCTTGATCCGCTACAGAGAGATCGATCACCACCCTTTTCTCCTGAAGCAGCTTGGGAGAAAACTTGTCTACGAGATTGTAGTAATCTCCCATCTCGATCGCGAATTCTCGCGTGAGTTCTATTTTGAAGCGTTTTTTGAACCTAGCCTGAACCAGCGACACATACTCATCGAGGTCTTTTGCGCTGACTTTTCTAAGAAGCTCGATCGCTTCTACGGAGAGAACCTTTCGGCTTGAATCGCTTCTAGAAGGGACCATGACCTTAGAATCGCTGGATGGGTCATTCTGCAGCTTTGCTCGGATCGTTTCTGCATCCGCTATCCGCCGGGTCAGTCGTTCTTTGTAATCCGAGAACTTGCCCAACTTCGAAACCTTGCCGGACTCGTAATCACTCCTCAACTCACGAGCCACAGCGGCTGCCTCATCAATCGTGCTTCCTGTGCCTGCCAGATGCCAGTTCGCAGGATCACCGCTCAATCCACGCTGCCCTTCGACCAGTTTCGACACGGGGGACTTAGTCACCGCGTCCGCAAATGACTTTGCCACATCTGCATGCAAGCGATTCAGCGCCGTTTGGATCCTGGGCGAGTTATCATTTAAGGCGATTCCCACTCCCTTGAAGTCTGAGTACCTGGCAATCACAGCGCTCGAGAGTTCAGAATCGGCATGAATACGATCAAAGAACATTTTCTTGTACTGATTCGAGAGCGCCGTCACCACATCTTTATTATGAAAAACCTTATCGTTGAGCTGTTTAAGAACTGCGTTTTCGACTTCAACGACGAGCTTTACATCCGGGTTCGCCTTGGCCGCTGTTTCCATATAGTTTTTGTTGTCTGCTGGCTTGACCTCGTTAAACGTCTTATGCTGCTCCCAAAGTTTTCTGACATCGGGGTGAGCAAGGGCGCGATGCGCGTCTTCGGCCGTATTGCCATCTTTGCCCTCTCCGACTCGACGATCCTTGAGGCTCTGGGCGCTTTCGTATATCGGACCGCGCTCATCATCGATCGAGATGTTGCCTTCATATTTGCCCGCGGTTTCGGCTGCAGTTTTTTGCGGCAAGTCTCTAAAAACAGCTTCAACTTTGCCTTTTTCGATCCATTTGAGTGGAAGCTCGATTACACTTTCTTTGCCACCTACCGCACCTGTCGTGCGAACTTTAAACTTTCCTCTTAATGTTGTGAGAGGCTTTCTCACCCCAGTCTTGGGATTGGGGGGGCCGTACTCGAGCTTGCCCACCACCTGATTGCCCTTCTGATCGGTAAACTGGTAAGCCTGATCGTCTAAGTGAGAGAGGCCATCCTTGAGCGCCTTTCTCCTTGCAGTCAACCCCTGCACTCGAAACAGCCCGGTAGTCGTCGCGACCTGGAGAAAACTTGCGCCCGCATCTCGACAGGCGAGGCTATCCTCAGCGGACTCGCCCTTCTCATCCAATCCGCAGGCTTCTTCAACTGCCACATAGGCCTCAGAGAGCGTATAGCCTTCGATCGCCTCCTGACCGTACCCAGCAGCTTGGTGGAGCCTTTTGACTCGGCCCGAGCTCAACTGGGCAACTCGTGCGGCCTCCGCCCCCCGTGACAGAGCGCTCTTTACCGCCCCCATCACTTTCTGCTCAGCGATTGCCGCTGTCGCGACTGCTTGAGCAGTTTTTGCGCCTGCCTTCTCCAAAGTCTGTGCGACCATTGCCGCTTGAGTAACCTCAGACAATTTTGCTACGGCCGGGATGGCAGCCAACGCAGCTTGCAGCCATCCCAGCTTGGTCTTGATTCGAGCCGAGGATTGACACTCCTCAAACTGCTGGGTGATCTCTTCGATGTCTGCAGGCTGTTTTGTGTCGTCCGTGCAGAAGCGAGGCGTCTCGATCGCCTTAAGAAAACCAGCTTTGAGTCGCTGATCTTTGCCGTTTACAATCTCCTTGCTAAGCTGCTCGCAGGGTCTGAACGCGGGGTTGGTCGCGGCATGATAGACAGACTCTGCGAGTCCCACCATCGCTGCCAAGGTAGTTGTCCCCATCGTATACGGAGTGAGGACTAACGTTTTGGCGAAATCGTTTCTAACCTCGAGTGACTTGCCCCCAAAGACATCGGCTTGAAGCAAACAGAACCCACGCGAAAGCAAGGAATAGTCGAGTCCTCCCTTGATTCCGTCTGCAAACACTTTTTTGCCGCCAAAGAAAAGATCGAAAGCCTCCTTCTTAAGGCCGCCGTTTTCGGGGTCTGCAAAAAGAAGCTCTTCTGCTAGCTCTCGTTTCTCTCCACCCCCAGTCAAATCCGAAAAAACAGAGTTGTAGTACCCAGTGTGAAGGCGGGCGTATCGAGTCTTTTGCTTTTTGACTTCAGCTTGTGCGCGAAAACTCGCCACTTTCTGGTTCGCAACGACACTCTCGAATATCCCACGCGCTTCATCTCCGGACTCGACCTGACTTTTAGTGGGAACCCGAAACGTGCAGACCGTGACAGAGCACTCGACCAGGCTTTCGAGATACTTCAGAAGCTCCGCACCCGATCCCATCAGTAGTGGCTGGGTTTCGGCAAGCTGCCGCACTCCAACTTCGAGTTTCTTCACCGCGTCCGCAGGAAGCTGGCCCCGCTTTTTCGCGTTGAGCGCCGCCACAAGCTCTGGCACTTCTTTGGCTTGCTTCACGATTTCAGCAACTGCGCCTGAAACCGAGCCACGAAGTTTTTTGACCACGGGCGACCCGCTCTTAAAATCGCTAATCTTGCTTACGTATTCATTGAGGCACTTATAGTTGGTTTCGGCCTTATCTTTTGCGTTCTTGACGAGAGCAAGCAATGCAAGGTTGCTCTCGTGCCGATCTGGGTCGACGCCTGCGTCCAGGGCGCGAACATCTTCAGGTTTGATATTGAAGTGCTGCTGAAAAAACCTGTCGGCGCTGAACGGGTCCAGAACGCAATGATGCGCATTCTGGTAGTTTGATGTGTCGATCGGATACAGGACCCGGTCTGCCGACTTTTGGTGAGCCTGGATCTCAGAAAGCGTGGGGGCCTTGGTTTGAGCGCACGCACTGCGCGCATTCCCAGCCGAGTCGATGATCGCTCGCAGCGTCAGCTGTTCATGATTCTTGCCGATGTACTTGTAGCCTTCAATAACCTGGGTCTTACCCGCTTTGAACCCTTTTTTGACCGTGTCAATAATGCCGTCCGCGCGCGAGTCGACGCCCGGAAGTAACAGTCCTAAGCAGAGGACTGCTCCCAAATAGTATCGCGATTTCTGCCATCCTTGGCGCGAAGTCACCTCACCCCACCTACTCACATGATGACATGGGCGGACTCAGAGAACCAAGCCTAAGCGGCACTCGGGTGAGCAAACTCCAAAAAGCTTTGGTAGGTTTTTGACTTAGGGCACGCTGCAAAACTAACGAGAGATGCGAAGCCCGTGGGCGGCGCTCCTCTCAGTCAAATTCATTACGTACCCTTAGGAACTTTTTTCCTAAAGCCACTCAAGACACAAAGCAAGAGCAGCCCCCAAAAGCCCCAGAAATAGGGGCTATTGCTCGAATGAAAATCAATCGAAGGCAGGTGAAACCCATCCACTATGAGTTTAGTGCCTACCACCAAGATCATCCAATAGGCCGCGGACTCAAAATTAGGAAAGCGGTCCAGGAGCCTGATAAAGATCGACGAGGCATATCGCAGCATCACGACCCCAATAAAACCACCGACAAACACGATCCAAAGCCGATTTGACATCGCGACAGCGGCCAGAATCGAATCCACCGCAAATGCGATGTCGGTCAGCTCGACCATCACGACTACTTTCCAAAAGCTGGCGACAACAGGCTTCGCGTCAGAGTGTTCAACTTCTTTTTTCTTGAGCAGATGCTTCAGCGCGATCCAAAGGAGGTAGCCACCGCCCACCCACTTGATCCAGTGCCACTTCATGAGATGAGTCACGAGTGAGAGCGCGATGATTCTAAAAATGACTGCGCCGACAAGGCCATAAGTCAGAGCTTTGCGCTGCTGTTCCTTGGGAAGACCGCGCACCATAATGGCCAAAACTAGTGCGTTGTCGATCGAGAGCAGCCCTTCGAGAAACGCGAGCACCAAAATTAGAAAAATGTCTTCAATCATCGGCCTTGTCTTACCCCAAAACTGGCAGGAGGCGTTTAGAATACTCGTGCGTCAGGACTTCCTGCATAGTCTCAAGCACGTAGTCGTAGATCTCTTGCAGATTCTCTTCCTCGCTCAAGTTTGGATTAACCCGCGAGCAAACATCAATGGGAGGCAAGATCCGAAACGTCATCTTCGCCGGCATCGGG
>CAZGCK010000064.1:17937-19309 GCA_964524175.1 uncultured Bacteriovoracaceae bacterium
CGAAAATCGCTAAAAAGGCGGCCGGAGCAATCAATAGCGGAAAAAACGTGAGCACCCCCGTACTCACGCACCACATGAAGAAAATCGATCGAAACGTGATGGGCAAGCCGTGGAGGCGAAACTTGTCCTTGAGCCCGAGCCTCGCCGCGATTTCCTCTCCTCGATGGAGAATAATATAGCTCTCATGCGCGCCCACGCTGACGATCGGCACGATCGGCACCTTGGCCTTGAGCGCAAGCCTGATAAAGCCTTTGCGCTGATAAAAATCGATTTTTTTTCGCTCCGTGAAGGGCCTGAAGCTCTCCTTCTCCCCTCCCGGATACACAAGCAAACTATAGCCTCTACCAAGGGCTTCGATCGCCACCTGTGGGTCAGCGGGTACTGCCCCCAAGCGAGGAAGTATCCATCTGAAGAAAGGATTGTTCAACGCGATCCCATGAGCAAGCCCAAGCGCCTTGCGCTTGCCACGAAATTTTTTCCACCACGCGTGAAAGAGCATGAGCACTTCGAACGTGAGAAGTCCGTTGTGGTTGCCAACAAACAGAGACTTGCCTTTGGGGACATTCTCCCAGCCCGTCGTCTCGCAGCGGAAGTAATGCTCGTAAAGGCCCTCTAAAAATGGCGAGAGCTTCTCAGCAAAGTCCGTATCCGCTTGCCCCAGATCTCGAAAGAGGCGGCGTTTTTGTTGAGCAGTCACCATGGGTTCGTATGAGCTCCGGACCGCGAATCTACGCTTTCGTGATTGATATTTTAAGCTTTTAATTATCGACTAAATTAATCAGTTTTAACGCACCTTTTATTTTGACACTATGCATGGTAGCACTGGCTCCGGGTTTGACGGATAGGGGGCTATTCGCATGGGGATGGGGTTTTATCGTAACAAGTGGTTTGCTATCGCGACGCTCGCTGTGTCGATTCTCGACATCTTGTTAGCGCGATCAGCATTGAGTTTTGAGGCCAATGTCTTTGGCGAAGATCCGCGGACTCGCGTGATTTGGACGGACAAACCGTGGTCATCGATTGGAAGACTAGAAGTTCCGGATGGAAGCTGGTGCACAGCAACACTCGTGTCACCCGATCTCATCGTGACGGCAGCTCATTGCCTGGTCGATCTCAAGTCGCTCCAGCTGATGACCGGCAACTTTGTTTTTAATGCAGGCTATAGCGAGGGAGTCGCTCGCGGAGGCACGAGCCCCGCTCAAGTAGAAGCCATCGGCAGCATGGACCCAGAACGAAATCGGCGCGAGGACTGGGCTTTACTCAGACTTTCGCAGCCACTGGGTCTCTCGGAGGGATGGATGAGCGTGGAGCAAACTGACCTCACCGAAAAAATCGGTCAGCCGATGATGTACTTCGCAGGTTACAGCCGAGA
>CAZGCK010000064.1:19319-22389 GCA_964524175.1 uncultured Bacteriovoracaceae bacterium
AGGAGGCACCTCAGCTGCATGGCATGGTGGCTGCCAGATTCGAAAAATTCGCAAGGATGGCGCCGCCCTCCATGATTGCGCTTCTGCGCCAGGCGCTTCAGGCGGTGCGATTTTTTATTACGTCCAAGATAGCCACGGTGAGTGGCGCGTGAACATCGTAGGTGTCGCGGTGGCTGAACTCAGACGTGCAAGCGACCCAACAGCCACTGTGACGGGAATCCCTTACGCCGACAAATTTGGGAATGTCGTAGCCCCGTCAGCCGCTTTTTACAGCAAGCTGATCGAATTGGCGGAATGGTAGCCACCCGATCAGCCAGGGGCTCACGACCGCGATCTAGTTAAATCTCGTCTCCGCCACCACGCGCCCACTCGCCCGTGATGCGGCAGGTGAGGTACGCCTTGATGAACCCATCCAGGTCGCCATCAAGCACTTTGTCGGCAACCGGCACGACGTGGGTCGTGCGATGATCCTTCACCATCTTGTAAGGATGCAGAACATACGAGCGGATCTGGCTGCCCCAAGAAATATCTTTCTTAGAGGCTTCGACGTCGGCCTGTTTTTTGCGCTCCTCTTCTAAGTGGCGCTCATAGATGCGCGACTTGAGGACTTTCATCGCAAGTGCCTTGTTCTTGATCTGGGAGCGCTCTTGCTGGCAAGCCACCACTAGGCCCGTCGGCAAGTGAGTCAAGCGCACGGCGGAGTCCGTGGTGTTCACGCCCTGCCCGCCTTTGCCGCCCGAGCGATACACGTCGACGCGCAGATCAGCCGGGTTGATCACCACTTCAAAGTCGTCATCCACTTCGGGCGTGACAAAAACACTGGTAAAAGAAGTGTGTCTGCGCGCATTCGAATCAAATGGGGAGATGCGCACCAAACGATGCACTCCGGCCTCAGACTTCAGAAGCCCGTAAGCAAAAGGGCCCGTGATCGTCAGTGTCGCGTTTTTGATGCCCGCCTCCTCACCTGGCAAGGCGTCCATCAACTCCGTTTTAAAGCCTTTGTCTTGGGCCCATCGCTGATACATGCGCAAAAGCATTTGCGCCCAGTCTTGGGACTCGGTCCCTCCAGCCCCAGCGTTGATGGTGAGGATAGCGTTCTTGGGATCCATCTCCTCAGAGAGCATTTTTTGAAACTCGGCCTTCTCAAACTGATCAGCCAAGCTCACGATGAGGTTTGCGACCTCAGACAGGACGGACTCGTCTTTTTCTTCCTGAGAAAGCTCAAACAAAGTCTGAGCGTCGTTAAACCCCGTCTCGAGGTTTTTGAAGCGATTCACCTCGGTTTCGAGCCGGGATTTCTCGGTCGAAAGCGTGCGCGCCTTTTGAGAGTCAATCCAGAATTCAGGCTGCGCTGAAAGATGGGTCAGTTCGTCGATGCGGCGAGTTTTGTGAGCGAGGTCAAAGAGAACCTCGTAGGAAATCGAGCTTCTCTTGCATGGTCTTGAGACGCTCGCGGATTTCGAAAGGAGCTAATTGCGACATAGGAGGTTGGATAGCACAGGTGCGGAAGAGAAAGGAAGGCTCTCCTTTTTATGCGCCAGCCGGATTGCGTTATCTGCCGATCAGTCCTTGCGCCCTTTGACCACCGAGTTGCTTGAGGAGCCTAGCCTCCCACTGAGCCATCGCCGCGGCCTCGCGTGAACTCCGCTCGTGGTCGAACCCTAGCAAATGAAGCGCGCCATGAACGAGCAGAACATCGAGTTCACTCTCGGCAGCATGTCCGTACTCCTGAGCCTGCTTTCGCATGACTGAGAGGCAGATCACCAATTCTCCGAGCTGACCCTGTTGCCTGAAAACGTCGGGAGCTTCAAAGCTCAGGACATCGGTCGCCTTGGGCTTGCCTCGAAAACGAGTATTGATTTGGCGCATTTGAGTTGAGCTCACGAGCGCTAGCTCCGCTTTCCAAGTCAACCGCGACGGGGCCCTCTTTTTGAGTGCGGAGTGCGTGCGCGCTTTCTTTAAAATGAGGCGCAAACGGGTCTGAGCCAGCTCCAGCATGGAGAGCAACGTCTCCTAGGAAAGCCCCTGGAGTCCACTAAAAATTACAAGCAAAGCAATAGGTTAGGTATTAATTGCCTAATGAAGTCAATTACTATATAAAGACTCACCCTAAGTGCCTTCTTTGGAGATCCGCGAACATGAACAAAAAACCGAGTTTGCTGGCGATTGCTCTCCTATTCGCCTCAAGTGCAAACGCTTCGGAAAACTTGACTCCAACTTTTGATCTTCTCAAGAAAGCTTTTCTGGGAAAGTATGGTCTATTGACCACTCAGGGCGAAGAAAGCCCCCCATTGGAGAAGTGCCCACTAACGATCGAGATTCGCTGGCTCGACGCCGTGCCTGGCAGCCCTTTTGAGCTCCCCCTCATTCAACTCATTAGCCGTAAACATGTTTGGAAAGAAGTCATCATCGGCACCAAAGAATCCAAAGCCATTGAGATTTGCGACAGCCCAACGGACAAGAAATGCACTTTGACGAAACTGAAGAGCTGGTTTCAGGCAAACGCAGCGCTCAACATGATCTCTAGGGGTCCGGACCCACGAAATGTCGGCCTGATCGCCAGTCAGTTTCTTTACAAAACAAAGAACAACGTCGAGGAAGTGGAAGTCCAGGAGATTGGGATGATCCGACTCAATAATGAATTGAGTATCGAAGGGGCCAATAAAGAAACCAATAGTGACTTTTCTACCTACAATTGCGCCTATGCGCCCCTTGTGGAGATCTAGCAGAACGTGCTTTACCAGAGCCATGCAAACCCCAACTTCGAAGCTTGATTCCGTTTTAGCCCTTGTCCAAACCGTGCACCGGCTCCGCGCTCCAGGCGGTTGCCCCTGGGACATGAAGCAAACCCACCAGTCGCTCAGGCAGTATCTCATCGAAGAAGCTTACGAAGTCCTCGACGTCCTGGATCGCATCGGGTCTGCGGAAGACCTGAAGAAAGAAGAAGTTCGCAATCCGTTTCGAGAGGAGCTGGGAGATCTCCTCATGCAGGTCGTGCTCCACGCCGAGTTAACTCGCGAGGCGGGGGCATTTGACTTCTATGACGTGGCAGCGGCATTGAACGAAAAAC
>CAZGCK010000065.1:0-21672 GCA_964524175.1 uncultured Bacteriovoracaceae bacterium
GGGGCTGGAGCCGTGCAGATCCTCTACCGGGGTTATCTGAGCAGGCATCGTTGCGGTGGCAGTTGTGGTAGAGACCTCATTATTTGAGAAAAACTCGTGGATGGCAGAGTTGGTCTGTTCAGGAGCAGTAGGAAAAAAAGCAGGCTTCATGTCGTCGCAGAGCAGAATTCTGAAAACGGCGGCCGCTCTCTTTCGATTCTTGTTTAGAGGAGTGGTGGGATAGCGCTCGACAAAATCCTTAGTGCTGAGGGCACCTGCTATCGCTGAGTTCGTTTCAGGAAAGACCCAGCTACCCGATGATCCTGGGTATTTTTCGGCTGGGATTTGGGTTGGGGCTAGGCCAGTGAAAAATTCGGGAGGGAAAGTATCCTCCGTAATCCTCAAAAGAGGATAGGTCTTGCCAGTGAAAAGCTGGTCCCAGCTGAGGTTCAAAGCGAGAACACGTTTGAAGAAATTGGCAGATGCATATTTGGAGCGCAAATAGTCACTATCGCTGTTCTCTCGAGGATCGATCAGTTTTACTTCGTATCTGAAAAGCTCTTGAAGGCGCTCGGACATCTTCGATGTGAACTCTGGAGATCGGAGATAAGCGCCAGTCTTTTTCTTAAAAAATTGGTCCGTTCTCTGTTCTTGAATGGCGGCCGAAAGGTCTTTGTACTCCTGCGTAGATGGCGTCACGCCACGGAGATGTAGGCTGAGTTTGCGCAGTCGCTGAGGAGTGTTGAGTCGTGTGGATGCTTGGCTGGAGTGTGTGGCTGAAGTCAGGAGGCAGAAAACAAGTAACCAAGCGGCTAATGACGACGTCTTGAAGCGAGACAAACCTTTTGAAATAACTGAGTTCGGCATCGACGGATGTATGACATATTTGGTTTAGTATATCAATTATGTTTAAATATATAAGATTGTTGATCAATATTGGATTTAGCGGTCATTCAATTTGATCGAATACCGTAAAAAATAAGTGCTTGAGTCAAAAATGTATCTGACACGAAATAGGCGAAAGGCAAGTCTTTGGGTGGATCAATCTCAAGAAGAAACGCAAGGCTTTACGTCATCCCACTAACATGATATTTATAGTCAACTAATATGATTACACTTCAGAAAAAGTTTATAAACGCCCTGTGTATTGCCCCGACATTTCTAATCGGGCTAACCGCTTTTTTGGCTAGTTCTGCTCTTTACGCCGCCGCACCCGTCTGCCTCGATGCTCAAGCGCGTCTCCACGATATTTTTGAGCAACCTGTTCTTAGCTTAACTGAGGCGGAACACGCAGTGAGTGGTATGCAGCTCTCATTTCAGAGTGCTCGAGCGTTTCTCCTGTCGGCACTTGATCATTCTGCGATTCCTAAAGCCGGAAAAGATGCCATCCGCGCAAAGCTCGAGAGAGTCCAGCTCTACTTCTCACCGGTGGCCTCTCAAACTCAAAACTCTTTTGTGCAAGTTCAGCTCGAAGCCTGGAGCCAATTACGTTGTGGCGGAGCCGCCGAGAGTGGCCGAATCGACGCGAACTATGTTGAGATCGAGACGGATCAGAGTCTTGGGCTTACCATAAAAAATCCAGAGCTGGCTGAGAGCTTGAGGGAGCTCTATGTTGTAGTCTGCCCAGGCGCCTTGACGCTAGCCTCCCGTGCTCAGACGCGCGCTGACTCGCTTTTCTTTCTGTTTGCTCATGAACTCGCCCATGTGATGGATGGGTTAGGGTTTTACGTCAATATGAGCAGGAGGGTCGGGCGTCGACAAACTTTTCTCGCAGAACAAAAAAGTTTGGTCAGCTGCTTCAGAAAGGAGTTGTCGAGCCGGTTTCTTTCGCCCAAAGATCAGATCGAGAAGTTCGCTACTGACGCATCGGACGCTCGCGGCTCAGCAGTGAAAGTGAACCAAATTCTTCTCAACAAAGCTAACTACGAAGCCATCCTTGTACAACAGAGCTTTTTTGCGGGCGTCGAGCTTGATGCTATTGCAGTTCGGTCGCCTGAACTCATTCCCGATCACTGGGCCGCCGAAGCGCTGGCTCTGAAGACCGAAAAAATGACTCCCGCCCTTAGGCTGCAGATGTTGCAGGATAACTTGATGTTATTCTGCGAAGGAGCATTGGGTGACGCTGCTGAAATTGATGATGGCCTTCACCTTCCACAAGGGTTCAGAATAGACTGGATACTTTCGCATCCTGCGTTCAGCGGGATCCATGGGGCTAACACCCAGAAAAAACTAACCTGGTGCAAGATTTAAGGCGAAATGCCCGTGGCTAGTTAGAAGAGGGCATTCATTGGAGTGGGTTCCAGCAAGTGCGTGGTTCGTTCAATGTTGCCCTATTGTAAGTTGCGATCTTGCTGAAATAAAGCCAGGTAGCGAATTTAACCAGACAGCGAATTTCAATAGATACTAATTAGATAAGCTGCACCCGTAACGGCAGTGCCAATTCCATCTTCGCCATGGTAATATTTGTTAGCTTCAAACGGAGCCGAGGTGGTGACTTGAGTATCTAGTACAGCCCTCAGTGACTCGGACATCGGAAAAGTGGCTCTAAATTTAACGTCTAAGTTTGTGGATTTTCTTCGCAGTTCTTCTCCGTTAATCATCGCGCTCAAAACCAATCGTATTTTATCCTTGATTGTCAATGATCCATCGAGCCCAAACTCGCCATAAATATCAAATTGATTCAATAGGTCTACCCCAGGGCCGGCTTTTGGGCCGAACAAAATCGCTAGATCACCCTGGATGTAAAGGATGCCCACTCCGGCCTCAGCTTCAATGCGAGCGAGATTGGGGCTAAGACCCATCTGCAGCTTTGCACCTACATAATTGAGGTAGAATCCAAGTCCATCCGTAGTGCTTGAGTATCCGGATCTCAATCGGCAATCCAACTTCAGTTTGGGGGAGATCCCGTTTTTGGTGTCAGCTCCCGCTCCGAACTCCAATGCGCAATCAGACTCGGACGATCCTAGTTCTCCTGGTTGAACACGCAGGCGATTGGCTTGAAGTGTTACGCCCATCCAGCCTCCCCCTTGAGTGCCTACTTTGTTTGAGTCTGATACGTCACCACGGGCTCCTGCACCGACGCCGAAGATCGTGGATAAATAGCTAAGATTGCCTTCTGAGTTTTGCGTGGCAGCCTGTTGATCAACTTTAGGCTCAGGTGGGAGATACATTCCCAGATCGTCATCATTCTCCTCTGCAACGGGAATTCGCGTTAACGCGAAATTTGCAAGCTCATAGCAATCAAGCTGAGCCGGCACCTTGCTTTCTCTCTCGGGTAAAGGTTGGTACTTGCAATGAGGAGGTAGGTTCTTCTTTAATACCCACGCTGTCCCTTCGATAGATGCTGGAAGTTCAGAGGTCTCGTCAGCAAATCCAGTAAGGGGAGGAGCCAATGAGATCGCCAATACGGCCGAGCTTTTTAAGATCTTAAGAACAACTTCTCTACTCAGGGTCATCACATTCTCCTCGTCGAGACTAAAATCAGTAAAGCCTCCGCATAGCAAGTCAAGTGCCATGCTGTATCGATCTCATCGCCCCTCATAGGCCTCTGCTGCGCGAGGGTTTAAATTTGGATTGATCAAGATTTGAGCTACTGTAAAAAACCTACTCACACCTACTATCGGCATTTTTAGGGTAAGTCCGCTTTCACGCTTCGCTTTTAGTGGTGGCCAATTGCTTGCATCGGCGCGCACAGCAATGATTACCTATTTTATATTGAAAGGCTAAGCAATGATGTCCTTACGCTACTCAGGGGTGGGCGCGATGCTCTCTGTTTTGATTGCAGTGCTGAGCTACAGCACCTATGGAAACTCAAAAAATAAAATAAGAGTCGTGAAGGGAACTCCTGAGTGCGCCATTCATTACGCCGATAAGATCAGCGCAAATAGTGCTCTTCCTGACGACTGTTATGAATGGGTTGAAGACTCGGGTGCGCGAGAAGTCGTGAAGGCTGAATTGCCGCAGAGCCTGAAAGTTCGTATGTGCGATATAAAAGACGAGAAGAGCATTCAGGATTGGGAAGAATGTCTTGCGCGTGCCCCAGTGAAGCAGTTGAGAGAGGACTTTGCTTGGGGGATTTCAAAAAAGCTGATGGAAACCGGAGAATGTCCTGGGTTAAGCGATCTAAAGATCATCGCTAGGCTTTTTAGAGAGTACAAAAAGAACGAGAAAGAAGTCGAAGTTGCCCCGCTCGTCGCGTTCCCGATGTTTCCCGAGTCGAAAGTCCGTGAGGTCCATTTACCCGTCACCTGTGGCTATAATTCAGCTTTAAAAAAATGGTACAATATTCATCACTTTTGCACCGGTACAGACCTTTGCTTCTCTCAGGGGCGGGAAAATCGGAGAAAAAATAGGCTGCCACTCAGGAGGGCTAGCGAGGTCAATACCTGGAAAGCTGTCACGACAATCGAAGATTTCGATTTGGAAGAAGAGTCAGATGCGAGGCCAGATCCAGTCAAGAATAAGGCATTGGTCAGAAAGGTGAAGGCGGCGGCGCTCCTGAGTTATCGGGATGGGGGGAGCATAGGCGACACTCGATTTGTCCCGATTGGAAATGATGTCTTTATTACTGCCGTTACGCGAAATGATGAGGACCGACCAGCGTTCTTGGGTCTGACATTTGCGATCAGTAGTGAGCGCCTCTTGCTGGAGGCATGTATCTTAGAAAAATCACTCAGCTCAAAGCCAAGCCTCAACCCTCAGGAGGTCAAAGCTGAAATCGATAGGCTGATGACTCAAGCTGTTGCTCTTGATGAAATCAGGGGGCTCACTCAGCGGGCATATACAGGTCAAAATCCAAAGGACGATGACGCTGCCGATGAGGCCAAGTTAGAGAGATTTGAGGAATTAAGCGAAATCTACTTAGGGAAGAGAAGCAGATCGACTGATCTCAGCGAAGCAATGGGGAGCTCAGCGTGCATTGCTTACCAGCAAGTAAAATCCAGGAATGAAGGGCCTGCCGCAAGTCCAGGCGAGGCTTCAGAACTCAAGTGAACGTGCGATCCGCGCGGGGAGCCTAGAAAGCTCCAAGCGTAGCTCGCTACACTCACCGATTACTTTTAAGTATTCGGAAACGCTTCAGGTGTCGCCTGCGGGCGTGTAGTCTTGGGTCGCTTAGCGCCTGTTTGCGCAAGCATCGTATTGAGGGTCGCGAGCTCAGCTTCGATATTCTGCAGTCGTTGGTCGAGAACCTGTACCTCTGAGCGAGTGGCGACACCCAAAGAGCGAAGGCTAGAGAGAATCTTCTCGTTGGTGAGACGTTTGCGATTGGCGGGAATCGGGTTGCGCACAAAGGTGCGAGCTTTGGCGAGAGTTTCTTTCTCGAGGGTTTCGAGAAGTTTGAGGGACTCGCGCGCTTGATTGATGACTAGGGAGACTCTGGATTTGTGCTTAGGGGATGGGGACTTGGACTGAGCGGGTTTCTCTTTTTTTGACACTTCGAGTCTAGCCTCCTGAGGTTTGTCAAGGGAACTTGAGTCGATAATTTGCCAGAAATGCCAGAATCGTCAACTCATGAGTCATTTTGGAACACCTGCACCCTGACCGCTTGTTAACGCGTGAGAGCACGATCGTTGCGGACATGCCATTTAGCTTGGGAGGTTGCGTCGCGTGCCGCTCAATCCAATACGAAGTTGCGAATCAGACGAATCATCACTGTGATGGCCATGAAGAAGAGGACAACAGCGTAGGCCGAGATCAGGCCGTAAGCAGCCGACAAGAAGAGATACCAATACACAACGCCCACGTAGAAGATCGTGCTGAGCACAACGGCCATCGTGACGAAAGTGAGTGCGCCACCCAAAATGAGGAGGACGTTGATCGCACGCGTAGTGCGTTTGCTCGCAGGGTCGGCCGAATCGCGGTAGCGGCGCACCCACATCCAAAAGTAGGCAGGGGGCAAAAGGAGCAACACGGCAAGATAGCTGTTCTTGAGAAAAGCCAGGAAGATGATGAAGCTCAAAAAGGCGGTGTGAAGCGATTGCCTCACCTCAACGTCTCCTGTGGTGTCGTCAGGATGAGCGAATACGCGTTTGAAGAGGTAATACGCACCGAGCACAGAGCCAATGACGAGCAAGATTGCAACAAAGTTGGGGGTGTAAAGAAGAAGTGACTTTTGAGTGGCAGGGAAGGTCTCGTACTGCGTGATGACTTTGAGCGCAGGTAAGAGCAGCATGACGACATAACCCAATAGTAGGGATCCGAGTAGGATCGACATCGCCTTGGCTTCGTTGCGCAAAATGCCCAAGACTTTTTTGAGAGGGTGTCTGCGTATCGCCTGACCAAACCGCACTAGGCTAAATGCAACGAAGGGAACGAAAGCCAAGATGTGGAGAATCGTGACTGAGAATCCTTCGAGATAATAGGTGTCGGTAATCTTCCAATAAGAAGAATCCCTGAAGTTGGCAGGAATACTTCCCAAAGCATCGATGCTGCGGATCAGGCGCTCGGCACCTCGGCCAAAGGGTTCGAAGGATTCGACCTCGAGAGCTTCGGCGACATCATAAGGGGTGTGGTGAAAGTGCGCCATTTCGTAGGCAAATCGATCAGACTGGCCTACCCAATTGAAGGACGGAATGCCGGCGGCAAGAAAAGCTCCGTGGTCGGCCGGCGGGATCTGCATCGCGCGCTCGATGAACTCGAGGGGGCCTGCCATGTCAAGGACTTCGATCTCCCCCCAGGGGCCTTTTGAGACGGACTTGAGTGAGTCAAGGGCAAGCTCTCTGAGCCAAAGCGGGGTGTAGCCGGTTTTGAGGCCGTCGCAAAGCGTGAGGACCTTGGTCTGCTTCTCAGGTGCCACGAAATCGAAGTTCGCGATCGCGACGATCTTGTCGGCACGGTCAAAGTCGCGCGCAAAGGAACGAGCTCCCCAGAATGCTCCAAACTCTTCGCTGTCGGTGATCAGAAAAAGAATCGTGCGATCTGTCTCGATCTGCGAAAAAACGCGCGCCAATTCGAGCACGACGCCTACGCCCGAGGCGTCGTCCATCGCGCCTTCGATCGTCGTGTCGGTGATGTCGTAGTGGGCGGCTACGGCGATGATCTCATTGGGGTGTTTGTTGCCGCGCTTTTCGACGAAGATATTCTCGAGGTCCGTGTACTGCTTGCCCGCGATGACTTCTGAGAATTGCATGCCGCGGGGTTGGTAACCCATTTTGGCGAGCTCGCCTTTGAGCCAGATCGCAGCGCCCTTGCGGCTTTCTCCCCAGGTGACGCGATTGGGATATCCTTTTGCCAGGCGGGTCATCCAAGTGTGGGCACGCGCGGCTTCGAACTGAGTCGGGGTACCGTCGAGCGGGAGGTGCTCAATCTTTTTCAGGCTCAGCCCAAAGATCACAGCGCAAAGCAATGCGCAGATCAGTGAGCTGCGGAGAAAGGTGAGTTGATGGAAAGAGATTCGAATGCTTCGGATTCGTTGCGACACAAGATCGAAGTATAGCAGCAAAAATTTTGAGTGCATCATCCACTCGTGGGCTCGTGGAGTTTATAGGACTTGGCCATGCGAGTCTTTGTGGCCAGCGGTTTTGGTTTTTTAGGGAGTCACCTCGATGCATCAGACTCAATGAGTGATGCCTGGTAGCCGTAGCATGCCGGCTTGGCTCGCTGAGACGGTGGCTCGGGTCTTGGAGCTGATCGAAAGCACATTGCCCCTCCCGGGGAGGTTCCCGCGAATGATACTAAGGCCAGCTGCGAGCTCGGGTACGTCGGAAAGGTAAAGTGTGAAAAAGGCCTCCGTTTGATGCAAAAGTAGAGGAGCGGACTAGCATAAGGGCTAGGCTCGGAGTTATGATCTGGCGATATGGCTACCATCGATGTTCAGTCGCTCACCGAAGAGATTAAGCAACGCAGTCAATTTGTTGACGCTATGTTGGCGGAGGCATCCAAAGTCATCGTAGGGCAGAAGGTGTTGGTCGAGAGACTCCTGCTCGCGCTGCTCTGTGATGGGCATGTCCTACTTGAAGGCTTGCCGGGACTCGCGAAGACGCTGACGATCAAGACGCTCGCGGACGTGATGCAGGCTGACTTTCAGCGCATTCAGTTCACGCCGGATCTTTTGCCATCCGACTTGGTCGGAACGATGATTTTTAATCAAAAAACAGGTGATTTTACCGTAAAAAAGGGCCCTATTTTTACAAGCCTGGTTTTAGCGGACGAGATCAATCGCGCGCCCGCAAAGGTTCAAAGCGCTTTGCTTGAAGCGATGGGCGAGCATCAGGTCACGATCGGTGAGACGACCTATCAGATGGCCGATCCTTTTATTGTGTTGGCGACCCAAAACCCTATTGAGCAAGAAGGTACCTATCCATTGCCCGAAGCTCAGCTTGATCGTTTTCTCTTTAAGATCAAGGTAGGCTATCCGACTTTAGGTGAGGAGAAAAACATCCTCAATCGCATGGCTGGCACTCAGCCTCCCAAGGCCAACAAGGTTTGCCACCCCAAGACCATCCTTGAGGCGCGCGAGCTTTGCTCGAAGATTTACATGGATGAGAAGCTCAAGGACTACATTTTGAGCATCGTGTTCGCAACCCGGTTTCCAGAGAAGTTTGGGCTGCCTCAGCTTAAGCAGCAGATCCAAGTCGGTGCGAGCCCGCGCGCGACTTTGGCGTTGGCTAAAGCAAGCCGCGCCAACGCATTTATCCATCATCGAGGGTTTGTCACCCCCGAGGACGTGAAGTCGATCGCTTACGACGTGCTCAGGCATAGAATTCTCGTTTCATTCGAAGCCGAGGCGGACGGAGTGGATAGCGAACAAGTCGTGCGCAAGATCCTCGAGCACGTGGAAGTGCCCTGAGGGGCGCGGCTTGAGGGCGTAGCCATGCTACCAGAGGAGCTGATCCGCAAGGTTCGCCGCATCGAGATCACCACTCGCAAGATGGTTGACGATGTCATGTCTGGCAGCTATCGCAGCCACTTTAAAGGCCAGGGAGTCCAGTTCTCTGAGCATCGCGTCTATCAGCCGGGCGATGATGTGAGGCACATCGATTGGAAAGTCAGTGCTCGCTCGCGTGAGCCATTGATCAAGAAATATGAAGAGGAGCGCGAGCTCACCGTTTTTTTAGTGGTGGATGTCTCGGGCTCAAAAAACTTTGGCTCCTCCTCGAAGCTTAAGAGCGAGATCGCTGCGGAGATCGCGGGGATGCTGGCCTACGCTGCCGTGCATACTGGCGACAAAGTGGGTGTGATGCTCTTTGGTGGGGCGGTGGAGAAGATTATCCCGCCGCGAAAGGGCAAGCAGCATATTCTCCGAGTGATTCGAGACGTGCTGAGCTTTCAGTCTAAGACTCAGGGCACAGATCTCAAAGGGGCTCTCGAGGCGGCTGGCCGGATCATGAAGCATAGCGGAATCGTGTTCGTAGTGAGCGACTTCATGGCGGAGAACTATGAGGTCGCTTTGAAGCGTTTGGCGCGCAAGCATGATGTGGTCGCGGTCACGGTGGGAGACCGCAGGGAGTTTGAGGTTCCGGAAGTGGGACAGCTGGTTTTTGCTGATCCTGAGTCGGGCGAGGAGAGCTGGGTAGACACATCCTCTTATTCTTTTAGGAAGTGGTTCAAGGAGTACTTGGTTTCGTTTGAGACCGATACACAGACGGCATTTAAGGGTGGTCGGGTAGAGGTCCTTAATATCCTGACTGATCAAGATTATGGAGAGGCGGTGGTGAGGTTTTTTCAAGCTCGCTCCCGGCGAAAAAAGAGATGAGGTTGAGGGCGCTCTTTGTTGCTTTACCATTGTTCTTGATCGCAGTCCCATTCGCCATTGCAGAGGAGCCTGCGGTGTCCTCTGCAGCGACCCCCGCAGCTCCTGACTCGGCCTTTTTGGCCTTACCTGCGTTTGATCTCGAGAGGACGGGGTCAGAGGCGACCAGAGTCGTGCAGGTAGGTGACGGCCTACTGATCAAGATCGTGGGCCTCAAGGTGGGCGGGGTAAAAGATCCTGCAAAAGACCTCAAGCTTGTTGTTACTCCGGGGACCGACCCTCTGGTTGAGCAGGGCTGGGATGTGGGCGCGTTTGAGCGAGGTGAGAACGATGAGCTGAGATTGCATCTCAGTCCTCTGAAGTCAGGCGTGCTGACTTTGCCTTCGCTATCGATTGTTGGGCCCCCTGAGGCTCACGTCGAGGGCTTTGCGCCACCGGCTGATTCTAAAGTTGGTTTTGCGCGAACCAACCCATGGAACCTCAATGTCCCTTCATCGATTGCCTCAGATGATCCAAACGCCCAGAAACCCGAGGATGCTCAGCCTCCAGTGAGTTTGAGGTTTCCTTGGTGGATTATTGCCTCACTTGCCGTTTTGGGACTCTTGGGGATCGCTGTTGGAGCGTATTACTTTCAGCGCTGGTACCAGAAAACGCCAGTTAAACCCCAGGCTCCGGCCGCTCCTCCTCAGCCTGAGGATGAGGTCGCGCTGATAGCCCTCAACGAACTCATAGAAAAAGGACCTCTGAAGCAAGGCAATTTTAAAGGTCATTATTTTAGGCTCTCTGAGATCGCTAAAGCTTATCTCGGAGCCAGGTATCGCTTTGATGCAAGCGAGTCTACGACACGAGAGGTGATGCTCCATCTCGAAGGCAAGGGTCTGTTGAACGACACGCAGCTGGATCGGCTCGAGTCTTTGTTTGACCAGCTCGACTTGGTGAAGTTCACGGATCATGTGCCTTTGCCAGACGAGGGCGTAAGGCTCGTGGGCGTAGTGAGGGATTTGGTCAAGGAGACGCGTAGGCCACCCATCATCGTGCAAACTACGCCCACTGCGCCAGGAGGGTCGCTGTGAGACTGCAACATTGGCCCTTCCTCCTATTGTTGCTGCTGATCCCGATCTTGCATCGGTGGTGGATGGGTCGCAACAAGCCTGCGCGAGTCACTTTCTCGCTGCCCATCCCCAAGGAGGCGCGATCCTCGAGTCCGATGCGGATCTTGCTCGCGCTCAAATACCTCGGTTGGGCGCTGTTTGTACTCTCGCTTGCGCGGCCCCAAAGCAGTTTTAAACAGACCGAGCGCACGGTGAGTGGCTTGGACATCATGATGGTCATGGACTTCTCTGCAAGCATGAACATCGAAGATCTGGGGGATCGCTCGCGGTTTGAAGTGGCCAAGGACATGATGGAAGATTTTATCAAAGGCCGTAGCAATGATCGCATCGGATTTGTCATTTTTAGCGGCGAGCCTCTGACTCTTGCACCGCCCACGCTTGATTACGGTTTGGTGCTGAGATCCTTGCGTGATGCACAGATAGGCATTCTCAAGGACGGCACAGCAATAGGTGATGGCCTCTCGGTCGCGGTGAATCGGCTACGCAACTCAACGGCAAAGAGCAAAGTCATTGTTTTACTTACCGACGGCGACAACAATGTTGGGCAAGTCGATCCCGGGACAGCCGGGGAGTTGGCCGCCGGCTACGGGATCCGCGTCTATACGATCGCAATCGGCAAAGAAGGCCGGGTGAAGATGCCGATTCGGAGCAAGGTTCTCGGAAACGTCATCACCAGTTATCAGTGGTTCGATAATGCACTGAATCCCGAGCTTCTTAAGCAAATTGCCCAACGCACGGCCGGCAAGTTCTATCGGGTCACCGATATCGATACGCTCGAGAGCGTATTTAAAGAAATCGATACTCTGGAGAGATCTGAGGTCAAGTCTTCTGAGAAAGTGAAGTACGATGAGATGTTTCAGAAACCGCTGAAGCTTGGTTTCTTCTTGCTGCTCATCCAGCAGATCCTTGAACGCGGCTGGTGGAGGGTGCTTCCGTGAGGTTTCTTGCTCCCCAATGGCTCTGGTGCTTGGCGGTTCTTCCGGCGCTCTTTTGGATCGCTATCTTAGACGAGCGTCGCAGGCAGCGGGAGTTTGAGAAGTTCGCTCAGCGTTCGGTGTGGCGAACGCTTGCGCCTGAAATGGATCCGAGCGCTCGCCTTCGCAAAATGGGGCTGTGGGTTGCGTCGTTAGCCTTCGCGGTCCTCGCCATGTCTCGGCCGCAATGGGGCACCCACGAGGAGTCGATCAAGACGACTGGCCTGGATATCATGATCGCGCTCGATGTTTCTAACAGCATGGAGACCGAGGATGTGGTCCCCAGCCGTCTTAAGAAGTCTAAGCATTTGATCAAGACTCTTGTAGAGCGCCTGCGGGGCGATCGAGTGGGTGTGGTCGCGTTTGCCGCGAGCTCTTACGTTGCTTGCCCGCTGACGACGGATCTCGACTATCTGCTGGAGACCTTGCAGATCATGGGTCCGCGGATGGTGACAAATCAAGGGACCGATGTCGGAATCGCTCTCGAAACTGCACGCAAAGCATTGGAGCGCGGTGCCGAGGAGGTTAATCATCTTTCTACGTCCAACAATCCGGTTGCTGCAGAGCCGGATCCGTCGGGCCACAGCCAGCCTGTGTCGCTTGCATCGAGAATCGTGATTCTAGTTTCTGATGGGGAGGATCACGAGCAAGGGGCGTTGGATGCGGCCAAGGCGCTCAAGGATACGAACGCGAAAGTCTATGTCTTAGGTGTGGGTACCGAAAAGGGCGGGCTCGTTCCAGTGCGCGATGATGAAGGGGCGCTTCAAGGGTACAAGAAAGACCCAAGCGGCCAAGCGGTTGTGAGCAGCTTCAAGCCCGATGCCTTGATGCAAGTGGCGCAAGCAGCTGGAGGAAGATACTGGAACGTCACGGTCGACGAGGGCGAAGTCGAGGAGCTCCTCCAAGATATGGGCGCGCTGAATCGGACCGAGTACGCTGAGCGCCGCTATCTGGTCTATGAAGATCGATTTCAGTACCCTTTGGCCATCGCGGTATTGCTCCTGTTGCTTGAGATATCAGCACCGATTCGAAAGGCACGAAAACGTTTGCTCCTAGGGATTCTCGCAGTCCGGCCTGCTATGGCTGTTTCTCTATTCCAGAACAGCACCTCAATAGACGCGTATCGGGAGAACGAGCGCGGCATTCAGGCGTACAAAGAAGGTCGAGCAGAAGAGGCGCAGAAGCGTTTTGGCAGCGCTCAAGCACTTGACCCCAAAGCTCCCGAGCTGCAGTACAACAATGGGTTGATGCAGCTCCAGCAAGGTGACGCAGAAACCGCGGCGAGAAGTTTTGATGAGGCTGCACGCGGGGCTCTCTCTCGCGGAGATCCCGGACTCCAGGGCAAGGCGCTCTTTAACAGAGCGGAGGCGCTTAAGAAGAAAGGCGATCTTCAAGAGGCTGCCAAGTCCTATTTGGGCGCGATCGCTTCAGCGGAGCGTGCAAAAGACGAGGATCTTCAAAAAGACGCACGCAAGAATCTTGAGCTGATGGTTTGGGAGAAGCAAAAAGAGAAGCAAAAGATGAAGGAGGACAAAGACGGTAAAGAGAGCATGGACAAGAAAGAAGGGTCGGATCAGAAGGATCAAAAAGGCGGCAATGAGCAGGACAAAGACAAAAAAGATCAGGCCGGAAAAGACAAGAATGACGATGATCAGGGCGACCAGAACAAGCCCGGCAAGGATGGCCCCAAGCAGTATGCTGACCCATCAAAAGACGGCCGCAAACAGCAATTTCGTTCGGCTAAGTTAAATAAAGAGGATGCGGAACGCGTGATGTCGGAAATGTCCAGTCGTGAGAAAATGCTCCAATCCAAGCTTAGAAAGCAGAGTGGCAATGTACAGCGGCAATCTAAAGATTGGTAATATCCGCGCTCTCACTTCTCTCGTCGTCATACTAGCGACGGGTTCTGCGCTTGCTCACGCCGATGATGGGCTCAAGTTCAACGCCAGCGTCGATCGTAGCCAGGTCGCTTTGGATGAGTCCGTGTCGCTCCAGTTCTCGGTTGAGTCTGATGGAAGTACGCGAGCGGGCAGTCCTCAGTTTACCGCTCCTGGCTTTGAAGTGATGAACGAGTATCAGTCTAATCAGATCCAATCCTACTATGACGGTACGACAGGCAAGTTTGGGATGAAGAGTATCCAGACTCTCACCAAAGTGCTCAAGCCGCTGCGTACGGGGAATCAAAGGATTTTTGGTATTTCGGTCTTGGCACAAAACGGCAAGCGCATCACTGCTCCTGACATCACCGTGCAGGTGGTGGGCGCTGGGGCTGGATCACCTCCTCCGCGCGGATATGGCGGACCTGCGATCGGGCTTAGAGGCGTCGGTAAGAAGCCCTCTGGCCGCGCTGTGATGGTACGCGCCGAGGTGGATAAAGATCGCGTCTACAAAGGCGAGCAGGTCGTCGTGAGCTATTACCTGTATCGTCGGGTAAAAGTGTTTAACATACAGGTCGACAAGTTTCCGATCCTCAATGGTTTCTTGCGAGAGGATCTCGAGATGCCAGTGATGGGTCAGCGCTTAGAATCAGAGCGCGTGATCTCGGACGGAGTAGCCTACGAGCGCTCGTTGCTGCTTCGGTACGCAGCGTATCCATTGCAAGAGGGCAAGCTCAAGATCGACTCGACCTCCATCAAGTACGCCTACTATGCGAGCCCCGGTGGTGATTCTCTAGACGAAGAAGATCCGTTCATGGGGTTCTTTCGCCAGATGACTCCTCGGGCTGGCGGCGACCGGAGCGAGCAGCTGAACATCGAGGTGTTGCCGCTGCCAGAAGAGGGCAAGCCGGGCTCGTTCACGGGGGGCGTAGGAGACTTCAGCATCAGCGCTTCTGTCGACAAGACTGATGTGCGCGCCAATGAATCTGTCACGCTTACATTTAAGGTCAATGGTCGTGGAAATCTCGCAGCCATTGGTGAGCCTAAGGCGAAGTGGCCGCAAGACATCGAGCTGTACGATTCAAAAGGAACCGCCAAGACGGGGCGAGCAGGAGTTGGAGAAAAAGTATTCGAGTATCTATTGATCCCGCGAAATCCTGGAAAACTCGTCTTGCCGGCGCTTGAGTTGAGTTACTTCGATCCCGCGAAAAAGAGCTATGTCACCAAGTCGACTGAGGCGATCGCGATCAACGTGCAGTCAGCGGCTCCGGGCTCGGTGGTTGCCTCGAAGACGAAGTCGTTGTCGCCCGCGACTCTGCAAGCAACTCCTGAGGTGCAGGAGCCGGCTGGGTTTCTGCCGATGGATTTGGCAGAGGGTTCTTCACCAAGGTTTCCCTATTGGCGAGTGCTCTATTGGCTGGCGATCGCTCTTGCGAGCGTTTTTGCGGGGATGGTGATTTATGATCTGTTCCGCCGCACGAAGGCCCGCTCAGCTGCAATGGCCTCGTCGAGGGCGGAGGCTTATTCGAGAAGTTGGGCCAATCTACGCGAGAAGTCGCGCGAAGCCTCGCAAGGGGCTTCGTGGCAAGAGGTGATTCGATCTTATGAGCTGCTCGCTGGGTTGATGTTCGATTCTTTAGACCAGGCGTTCGATGTCAGCGCTCGCTCGCGACCCCGCTCGGAGCTGGGCGAGATGTTGGTTCAGGAGCGAGGTGTTTCTCAAATGACCTGGGATCGCATCTCGAAGCTGCTCGAGTACGTTGAGACGGTGCGATTCGCGATTTCTGCGGGGGCTGTGACTGAGGCGAGCGCTCGCAAGGATCTGGCTAGGTGGGTAAGCGAAGGTGAAGCGGTCGCGCGCGAGTTGGGCGAGCGGCGAAAGAAAGACACCTAACTAGAAAGAGATCGCTATTCCCAAGGAGAGTGGATTTACGAAATGACGAAGATTGTCGTTCAGTAGGGAACCCTCATTTTCTCCAGGGTGCAGGATGACGTTTCCATAGTACTCGGCACCTAGAGAAGCTGACATCTTTCCTGCAAAGCGCGATTCATTGTTTTCGCGGTATTCGCCGTAGTTCTTGCTAACTTCTAAATGGACCCCTCCTTTGGTTCCCATCACAAATCCCGCTTCAGGATTCAGGCGGGCGAGGAAGCAAAGGATATAGTCGGAGCTCTTTTGATAGTCATCGGCGCACAACCTAAGAGCAGCATCGACGCCGACGCCGTAGTCGACCGCATCGCCCCGCAACTCATCGCGGAAGTATCCCAGCTTCGCGTATACGCCGAGGGAGAGGAGAAAATTCGCGCTGTCAAAATCGATAGGGATATTCATGCCAAAAACTCTAGCGGTATATTTTTCAGCCTCTGGATAAATATCGATTGTGGCTCCCACATGCAGGACGCCTTGGGTCAATAGTGCTAACGTCGCTCCCGGGCTCAGGTACTTTTTATTGTCTAAAGCCTTTTGAAATTCACTGCTCGTATGGATGTATTCAAAGTGGTCATTGTTTTTAAGCGCGACATTTCCAGCAGCATGAATCTGGAGAGATTCTACTAGTCCTTGATTTGCGCGGGCAGGAGCGCTGTTGATCGCTACCAAGATTCCTGCAACGCATAAAAGCTTCGATTTTTTAGGCGATAGCGTGAGGTTTAAAAGAGAGGGTAATTTCATATTCCGGACCTTTGAAAGAAGACGACTATTTTAGTGGTAGCGAGGGAAGTTATTAAATATGACTATGTGTGTCAATTTAAAATTGATGGATGCCTTGTGACTGGGTATCCATCCTAAATGATTGAATTTAAAATAAATCAGTCAGTTATATTGAATAAATCTTACACATTGCGTATATATCTCCTGTCCTAATTTGACTCTTCATGTCGGCTAAGGTTTTAGCTAGTATGTGGGTCACCTAGGGGAAGCATTGCGTTTGTCCCCTCAACGTAAAATCAGGAGATAGTCACATGAGTATGGGCACTGGGCCAAAAGCTCGTTTTGAAGCGATTCGAGAAGTCACCACGCGCACTCCGCGCAAGTTTGATCCCCCAAGAGATGATCAAGGCCGCCGTCTTAAAGTCTCTGAATTCTTTGGCGTGAATACCTTCGACATCATGAAGATGAAAGAGAAGCTCCCCAAGGAGACTTACACAAAGCTTCTCGCTACGATTAACACTGGCAAGAAACTCGATCAGGACATCGCCAATACGGTCGCTCACGCGATCAAGGAATGGGCTCTTGCTCGCGGCGTGACTCACTACACACACTGGTTTCAGCCGCAAACCGGAACGACTGCCGAAAAGCACGATGCTTTCATCTCCTTTGACGACAATGGTCGCACTGTGGAGAAGTTCTCGGGCGCTGCTCTCATTCAATCTGAGCCGGATGCATCGAGCTTCCCATCGGGCGGTATGCGCACGACGTTCGAAGCGCGTGGCTATACGGCTTGGGACCCTTCGAGCCCTGTGTTCATTATGGAGCACGCGAACGGAAAGACCCTTTGCATTCCTTCCGTGTTCATCAGCTATCATGGCGACGCCCTAGACGAGAAAACCGGTCTCCTTCGCTCGATGGAAGTTCTTTCTAGCAGCGCTTGCGACCTTCTCAGCTTGATCGGCGAGAAGAACATCAAGCGCATCGTGCCTAGCCTAGGCGTTGAGCAAGAGTACTTCTTGATCGATCGCGCGTTCGCGACGCTCAGACCCGACCTCCTGATGAGCGGTCGTTCGCTGATCGGCGGGCAACCTCCAAAAGGCCAGCAGCTCGAAGACCATTACTTTGGCTCGATCCCTGCTCGCGTGCAGGCGTTCATGGCTGAAGTCGAGCACGAGCTTTACAAGCTCGGCGTGCCTGTGAAGACCCGCCATAACGAAGTGGCCCCAAGCCAGTTCGAAACGGCGCCGATCTTCGAAGAAGCCAACATCGCTACTGACCATAATCAGGTCACGATGGAAGTGCTTCGCAAAGTCGCGGTTCGCCACGGCTTCGCGATGCTTCTGCACGAAAAGCCATTCGCTGGCATCAACGGCAGCGGCAAGCACAATAATTGGTCGATGAGCGTCACGGCTTCTGGCCCTGACTTTGACGGCGACAACCTGCTTGAACCAGGAAAGACCCCGCACGAGAATCTGCGCTTCTTGCTCTGCTTGCTTTCCGTGCTCAAAGGCGTGCACAAGCATGCGGGCCTGCTCCGCGCAGGCATCGCGTCTTCGGGTAACGATCATCGCTTGGGCGCTAACGAAGCTCCTCCTGCGATCATCTCGGCCTTCTTGGGCGACATGCTCTCTCGCATCTTGGATGAGATCGAGAAGGGTGCTGTTCAGAACAAAAGCGGCGAGGCAGCGGTCATTCAGCTCGGCGTGAGCCAGCTTCCGAGCGTCATGAAGGACAACACTGATCGCAACCGGACGAGTCCGTTCGCATTCACTGGCAACAAGTTTGAGTTTCGTGCGGTGGGATCGTCGGCTTCAACCGCGTTTCCGGTCACGTTGCTCAATGCCGCGGTCGCTGACGGCTTCATCGAGATGACGGCTAAGCTTCAAGCCAAGATCAAGACCGCTAAGTCTCTGGACGCAGCGATCATGGATGCTTTGCGCGAGGCAATCACGGAGACCAAGGCTGTTCGCTTTGAAGGCAATGGCTACTCTGAAGAGTGGGTGAAAGAGGCCGAAAAACGCGGCTTATTGAACCTGCGCAAGAGCCCAGAAGCTCTCGCTCAGATTGTCGCGCCAAAATCCCGCGAGATGCTGACCCGTCTCAAAGTCTTCAGCGAGGCCGAAGTCAACTCCCGCTATCATGTCCGCACGGAGCGATACGTGAAGAATCTCCTCATCGAGGTCGATACGCTCCGTCACATGGTGGACACGCAGATCCTTCCTGCTTGCTATGGCTACCATGCTGCGCTCGCGCAAGGCGTGGTTGCTGCAAAGGCTGCAGGCGTAGGCTCTCCTCAGGGAGAGGTGCTCGGACGGATCACTCAGCTTTTGATGGGTCTTCAATCCAAGCGCCAGGCTCTCGAGTCCGCGTGGCATAAGACGGAGACTCTCTCCAGCGAAGAAGACAAGGCAGTTCATCTCTCTAAGGAAGTCTCGACCGTCATGCTCGACGTGCGTACTGCTTGCGATGAGCTTGAGGCGATCGTGGCCGACGATTTCTGGCCATTGCCTAAGTACCGCGAAATGCTGTTCTTGAGCTAAGCCGCGGCAGTCGCTCCTCTAGCCAAAAATAATTGCGAGCCCCCGCTGATGAACTTCATGAGCGGGGGCTTTTTTGTACGCCCAGCATGGGCGCTCTATAAACAGCTACTTGCTTTTTCGCAATGCACTCAGAAAATCCTCGAGTTTCTCCTTCGCGCCTTCCCTCACAGACCAAGCTTTGATCGCAGACAGCTTGACCGGATGATCCTGTGCAACCGCGACAGCCTGATTGAGTCCTTGTCTGTCGTTCCAAAGATAGTAGGCGGCCAATCGATCCTTCACGCAGTCCGTTGGGCTCAATAGACGCAACTTGCCTTGAGGTAGCTTGATCTCAGCAAAGTCTTGGATGAGTTGATCTCCCACCAGAACGGCGGCCCCTGGGAACTCAACAGTGAAAGATGTGTTAGGGTGAGAATACATTCGAGATCGATCTCGCGAGAAACTCAAGGTCTCCATGACCTCCTTAACTCGCGCGCGATCAGCATGAGTGATGAAATCCAGATCGTAGCTTTGATACTTGTTCTTGGTGTAAATCGAGACAACCGCGCCCCCCGAGAGAAACGCATGAATTCCTGCTTGGGAAAGCGCCTCGCAAACGGTCGCTCCAAGCTCAGCAATCGATGTTTTGGAGCTAATCACAGAGGCTTGCCTTTGCGACGTGGACGCATTCGTACGGTGAAATAGGCTTCTAGGATGTCTTCTGGCAGACTCTTGAGCGCCTTACGCAGCAAAACAGACAGTTCATCTCGGAACAAGTAGCGTGGGTTCGACGAGTAAACACGAGTCCTTCCCATCAAACGACTCACCAAAACCCCATCTCGTTCCAAACGCTCCAGTTGCTGTTGGACCTGGCCCACGGAAAGGCCAAAGACCGAAGCTATCTTAGTGGGATAGCCCGACTTATAGTTCTCAATGAAAAGAAGGACCTTTTCTGCGGTTTCGTTTCCAAGTAGGCCTGAAAGAAGCATGACCTTAAATTAAGGTAATATAACCTTAATTTAAGGTCAATGAAGCAATAAAGAAACTACCCATTTAAGTTGACTATTTTTGTACACTATAGTAAAAGAGCAATATGAAACGGCTCAGCCCATTAAGCCTTATAGCTACCCTCTTGATCTCCTCACTTGCTCAAGCCGGTGAACCCACCCAAGACCCAACGAATGCTCATCTGAGAGATTTTTATCAAACGCTATTCACTCGGGCTCAGAACAACCCCTCGACTGGATCGGCCTGGTCTGCATCCATTCATAACGTTTGCCAGCGATCTCCCCTTAACCTTGACGTTGCCAGCAACGAGGCAGCAGAGGCATGGCGGAAGAGCATCAGCCTCAATGCAAACAAAACAGTTGAGTATGGATCAAAGAGTTGCATTGAGCATGTAGAAAAACAAGATAGGCTTCGCGCTCTCGCTCGAAGAATCGAGGCGTCTCCAAGCCGGAGCGATCCCGTCTCAATGGCTCTTGAGATCCTTTCTCTCGATCCAGCAAAAGAGGATTACGATTTTTACAATCGTGTTGCATGCACAAATTTTGGATTAGAGAACTCTCCCAGCCTACGCCACCAGGTCGTCAGAAAATACGTCACAACAGAGAGAGGTAGGGCCTCCTTCAGTGAGCTCTGTGGTTTTCAGTTTGAAAGCCCCAAGCAGGCACGGAAATACGTAAAAAAAGCGTTAATCGGAAACTGGAACAAAAGAATGCCCGCTCGCGGCCAGATCCATCCTAGGGCCAACGAGATATCGGACCAGGCAGCAGTGGTCGATCACTTGCTTTACAACCTATTGCTCGACGCACTCTCTGACAAAAACTTCGTCATTTCGGATTTAGAGTCATCCCTTCAGGATCGCAACTTTTCTAGCTACAATCGGGTCGCAAATCAGCTTAGACCCCAGTCCTGTTCGGACGCATCGCCTTCTCTGCTTTGCGCATGCCTTGGCAAAGAGTTCATAAATAAAGAAGCGAGCGATATCGCAAAAGGGCGCGGTCAAATCGTCCAGTCGCTTTTGGCAACGACTCACTCCCTTCTACTAGAGCTATTTTCTCAATCAGCATTTTCAGACAAAGCGAAAGAAAGCCTAAAGGCCACGCAGCAAAAGTATCAGTCCAATGCTCCCGATAAGCCCTATTTTGATCCTTTTGAATCACCCAACAATGGCTATAACGCGAGCTTCGACCCGAGTGGCACCATCCGTGTGAACTTGGGTGCCAGCCTTTTAGGACAGGACCCTCGATTCGAAAAGGCGGTTCATTCCTTAATGGTTCACGAGTGGGGACACTTCGTAAAGGTCTTTGAAGGAGGTAAGGACTCTCAAATCGAATGGGATCCAGCAGATCAGGTGATCTTTGAAAGAGTGGGAGCTTGTATCGATGAAAACATTCGAAGAGGCGAGTACGCCATGTTCGCCCTCGAGGGTCGAATTCAAGAGCCACCCACGGAAGCCCAGCTGATCGGCAAGCGCAGCGAGTACTTTGCTGATTTATTTGCAAAGCAGTTTTGGAAAACTCAAAAGAATTTAGACCAAGAATCCTTTCTTAATGAGCTCACTTTGTTTTGCCTGCCCAAAAGGTCTAACCAGGATGACCCGCTTGCTGAGGTTCGTGACCCCCATCCTTATCGAAAGTACCGTATCTTAACTTTCTTGCAGGGAATCATCCCTCTCGAGGGAGAATCGCAGGGCATTCAGCCACCTCTTGAATGTGAGAAAATCATTTGGCCGGAATAGCCACCTAGCTCACTCCGCTCGCTGGTCAGAAACCGTCACAAACAGGGTAACGGAGGTGCGCATATCCTACTACGTTGATAGGCGGTGGAAGGCGAAAGAGAGACAGGCGTAATGCGAGTCTGTCCTC
>CAZGCK010000066.1:0-21667 GCA_964524175.1 uncultured Bacteriovoracaceae bacterium
CTGTCCTCTCTGCATTCACAAAAAGGCGTGCTCGAGGCACAACAAGGACCTCAGCTACTCTGACCCATTGAAGGCTGCCGGGAGCAAGCTTGAGCGTGACACCGTCGAGAGCTTTGCCTTGCCACTCAATGACAAAATCCTCCGGTTGGATATCGTTTGGAGCAAACGCGGTGGGAATCGTTTCCGAGAGCGCTTCAGGGATCACGGATTCTCGCAGTATCGTCGTCACACCCCATGCCTGGGAGGACGCCAGTAGTGCAAGCGCCACAAGTGATTTTCTAATGGTTCCCATGACTAACAATGGTACATTTAAATTATGGAAAACGCCTCCTCTTCCCCGGCGCCAAAGCCAGCCTTAGTAGTGGCTGCTTTGATGGCTGTGCAAGTGCTCTTTGGCGTCAATTATGTGGTGAGCAAGAACGTGATCAGCGTTTTTCCGCCGCTAGCCTGGGCGAGTTTCCGCATCGTCATAGCCACAATCTTCATGCTGACCGTGACGATTGTTTCAGGACACCGTCATCCGACCGACGGCCGCAAGTTTTTTGTTCCTCTGATTGGATTCGCTCTGCTTGGAATCATCATCAATCAGAGCTCATTCTTGGTGGGCCTGCACTATACGACCGCCACCAATAGCGCCATCCTCAACACTCTGATCCCAGTCTTCACCCTGCTGATAGTTACGATCCGGGGGCAAGAACCACTCACCACCAAACGCGCGCTTGGCTTTGTCTGCGCGCTTGCAGGCGTACTCGCCATTCGCAAATTCGAAGAGCTATCCTTCTCCAACAGCACCTGGCTCGGCGATCTTTTGACGGTGCTTAATTGCTTCAGCTATGGCTGCTTTCTCTCCTTTAGCCGCAAGTTCATCCAGAATCACGACCGCCTTTGGACAACCACCTGGATGTTCGCTTACGGATCCGTGGGACTCGGGATCATCAGCATACCGGCTTGGACCACATTTACGATGCCGCCTCTCGATGGACCGCTCATCGCGAGCATGGCCTTCGCGATCATAGGAGGGACTCTACTGACTTACTTTCTCAACATGTGGGCTTTGGCCCATAGCAAATCCTCTTCAGTCGCGCTCTTTATCTATGTTCAGCCGATCGTGACCGCGCTGTTGGCATGGGTCTGGTTAGAACAGGAGCCCACGTTGCGAACTCTAGTCGCAAGTTCCCTCATTTTTGTTGGGATGCTGTTGGGACTTTCGCATCAGGCTCCGGCCACTCAACCTCTGACACCCAATACACGCAAAGGATAGTCTACTTTACTTATGAATGACTTTTCGTTCATTTTTAACAATTTGAAGTGGCATGACGCCAATAATCCTTTAAAACAATCCAACAACTTCATCCATGAGCAACAGTAAAACTGAAAGTCTATCTCTTGTTTCACCAGGTCGTTGGATCGCGACCTCGCGCGCTTGGCTGAGCGATTGGCCCGTATGGTGGAGTGAACTCAGCTACAGCCAAAGACTTCTGCCTATCGGATTGATTTTTTCATATTGGCTCGCGCTCAAGACGCTTGGTGGATTTCGAGGAGATCACCTCACTTTAGGGCTAGCCGTTTTGGTACTTTGCTATGGCGGACGCGCAGCACGGTCAGCATTAGCCTTTGCAATGCCTTTTTTTCTCACTGGGATGATCTACGACAGCCAGAGATTCTACTCGGACTATCTGCGCGGCCCTGTGCGCGTAACGGAACCATACGACTTCGATAAGTTCTTTTTTGGCATTTCGACTGCATCAGGAGTTCTGACTCCCAACGAGTGGTGGCAGCTCCACACTCATCCCGCGCTGGATTTGCTCACAGGATTTGCCTACCTGATCTTCTTCGCCATCTTCATCGTTGTCAGCGGATACTTTTATTTTTTTGTCGCGCGCGAAGGTACTGCGGACCTTAGGCCCGAGCAGGTGCGGACTCAATCCACTCGCATGGTCTGGTCGTTTCTTTGGCTCAATCTGATTGGGTACTCGACTTATTATTGGTATGCGGCAGCTCCGCCTTGGTACGTAGCTCAGTACGGACTGGGCCCTGCCCAAATGGACGCCCAAGCTAACTCGGCAGGGTGCGCGCGATTTGACCTCATTTTAGGTACCCACTTTTTTAGCGAAATGTATGGCCGTGCCGCCGACGTTTTTGGAGCGATTCCCTCGTTGCACGTCGCCTACCCACTGCTGTCCCTTTGGTTCGCGTTTAAGTTCAAGCGCCTTCGCATTTTCTCCATCTTCTTTTATCTCTTGATGTGCTTCTCGGCTGTTTACCTCAACCACCACTACATCTTAGACATCATCTGGGGCTCGGCCTACGCGATAGGTACCGCCGTTGCAACTGAATGGGTTTGTGAATGGAATCGCAGGCGACGTGAAGCGTCCCACGCTGCTTCAGTCCTTTAGTCGTGCGCAAGTTTCATCTGCTGCCGCTACGGTGGTGGATTGGGGGCTGCTATTTATCCTCACTGAGGGACTACATGTTTGGTACGTGGTTTCTGTCGCGATCGGCGCGGCCGCCGGCTCCGTGACCAACTTTCTGATCAACCGGCATTGGAGTTTTCAGGCGACCCATCGAGGCATTCATGGGCAGGTGTTTCGTTACTCACTCGTGGCTGTAGGAAGCTTGATTCTCAATACGGCTGGGGTTTATGTCGTCACGGAGTGGCTGCATATCCATTACTTCGCTCCTGTGGTGGGAGTCTCCTTGCTTGTTGGGTTCGGGTTTAACTACCCGCTGCACCATCACTTCGTATTTAAGTAAGCAGAATCACTGATTTGTCCCAATCACTTGTTGATCTGCGCCCTGTAAAATGACTTTGACCATTTTCGTCAAATCCGGCTATATCAGGGCCCTATGCCACAATCCAAGATCGTGAATCTCAAGACCGAAGTCCCGGGTCCTAAGAGCCGCGCGTTGCGGGCTCGTGAAGACAAGCACATGGCCCCAGGCCTCCAACGCTTTGCCCAAATGGCCGGCATCGTAACCGAACGCGGCCGCGGAAGCACACTCACTGACGTCGACGGCAATACCTACATTGATATCATCGGTGGCATCGGAGTGAATGGTCTGGGACATAGCCATCCTAAGTATGTCAAAGCGCTTCAAGAGCAAGTCGAGAAGGCTTCAGTGGGAAGCTTTACGAGCGAAGCGCGTGTTGAGTTTCTTGAGCGCATCGCAGAGCATCGCCCATCTCCCGACGTGCACCGCACCCAGCTTTACTCGAGTGGCGCCGAGGCGGTCGAAAGCGCCCTACGCTTGGCGAAGTGCCATACTGGCAAGCACGAGTTCGTGAGCTTCTCGGGCGGCTTTCACGGTAAAACGATGGGTGTACTTTCGCTCATGGGCTCTGAATTCAAAAACAAGCTGGGCCCTATGGTGCCTGGCTCCCACATCGCAACGTATGCCGATTGTTTTCGCTGCCCACTGAAGCTTCAGTATCCTGGCTGCGGAATGGCTTGCGTCGAGCAATCTCGCAAGAGCATCAAACAAAACACCACGGGCAATGTCGCTGCCGTCATTGTTGAGCCCATGCAGGGATCAGCTGGCAATATCATCCCGCCCAAGGAGTTTTTGCCCGCCGTTCGTGAGATCGCCAACGAGCTGGGCGCACTGTTGATCACGGACGAAATGATCACCGGCTTTGGTCGCACCGGCAAGTACTGGGGCACGGATCATACAGGCGTGAAGGGCGACATTGTCACGATTGGCAAACAGTTTGGCGGCGGCGTCCCGGTGAGCGGACTCATCTCGACAGATGAGATTTCTGCGGCAAAGCCGTGGTCCAATCCATCAGGTTCGTCCTCGAGTTACGGCGGCAATCCGTTGGTATCAGCAGCCGGAGCCGCGGCGCTGAGAATTATCGACGAAGAAGGATTGGTCGAAAACTCCCGAAAGATGGGAGCTTATTTCTTGAAAAAACTCGAGCCAATGGTGGATCTCTATCCATTTGTAGGCGAGGTGCGTGGCGCAGGCCTTTTCTTGGCCATCGAGCTTGTTAAAGATAAGAAGACCCGCGAGCCTCTTCCCAAGGAGATTACTCACAAACTGTTCATGGAGTGCTGCAAGCGCGGACTTCTCACGATGAGTTACGAAGCGCGCTTCCGCATGCAGCCATCAATGACCGTCGATGAAGCAACAATCGATGAAGCGGTCGCTATCTTGACTGCGGTCTTTGATGACCTCAAGCGGACGCTGTAGCTCATTCGCTGATGCCAACGAAGCGGTCGCAGGCCTGAACCCTGAAGAATCGCCAGCGAGGGGCATCATTTCTGCGTGGGTGCCTTAAGCGGAGCGGGTACCGCAGTGGCTAGAGGCTTGCCTTCACGGTTGGCAGTTTCAACGCCTTTTTCGTACCACTTCTCAGTGGTTTTCTTACCCTTGTCATCCCACTCGATCCATTTGCCAGTCTTTGCTCCATACTCGTACTCACCCTCAATGGCGTGGATACCGTTGGGATGCCACTCGATGTATTTGCCGCTGTTGATGAGTCGGCCTGTGCGATCCCTGACCTGAATGCACTGCTTGGTCCCCTTGCCCACCTTGCCATCATCACGAGCGGGCTGGCCGCCTTTCACGCAAGGATGGGGCGAAACACTTACGCAACCCATCGATGCGTGGAGAAATAAACAAAACGCAAGGAATGCGCCCCAATAGCGAGTCATCTGATACCTAGATTATCTTATGCTGGCTAAGTCGTAAGCAGGCAGCTTTTGCCGGGTCGGAAATCAGGCCTACCCGTTGCACTTGCATCCAAGGGATGCCTAACCCTAATCCACTCCCCCCGCAGCGCAAACCCATTCAGCCGATTGTTCCACAGCCAGAAATCCATCCACAGAAATCACCTCAGATCGAGCCGCGCAACCCGGAACAGCCCGAGTTGGAACCGAGGCGCACGGAGTCTCCCGAGATTTTTCCGCAACACTCGCCCGATGCGACGCCTCCAACTGAGTCGCCCACTAAGCCCTCGCAGACTCCCGAAATCCCGCCGGTGCACGACCTCACTCCGAAATGAGTCGCGCCCCTCGCTGAAAGGTTAGATACGCCCAGGCCCACTGAAGCATCACAACCAACCGATTACGGAAACCGATCAAGTAGTAGATGTGCACGACAATCCAGATCACCCAGGCAGAAAAGCCCGCCAGCTGAAGGCCGGCCAAGTCCACGATAGCAAATGATCGCCCCACCGTCGCAAGATTGCCTTTGTCAAAATACTTGAAGGGCTTGGCCATCGGGATCGAAGTGCCGCTCTTTGCGGCCCGCGCGATCTGCCTGATTCTATCGGCCACATAGCGCCCTTGCTGCATTGCCACTGGAGCCACTCCAGGCAGAGCACGACCCGATTGCTCGACCAGAGCGGTGTCTCCAATCACGTAGATCTCCGGTGAGCCCGGAACCGAGAGATCCGCACCGACTTTGACTCGTCCAGCGCGATCCGTCTCTGCGCCCAGCCACTTACCTGCTGGGGAGGCAAGCACACCGGCCGCCCACACCACAGTTTTGGACTCGATGCTCACACCCCCTACGAGGACTCCCTCGGCATGTACGTTCTCAACGCGCTGGGAGCAAAGGATCTCGACGCCCCTTTTTTCGAGATATCGCGTCGCAGCTTTAGAAAGCTTCTCCGGAAATCCTGCCAAGATCCTAGGACCCGCCTCGATTAAGACAATCCGAGCAGCCCCCGGGGAAATCCTCCTAAAATCGCTCTTCAGCGCCTGATGAGCGAGCTCCGCAATCGAACCCGCAAGCTCTACTCCCGTAGGCCCACCACCGACCAAGATAAAAGTCGTCCAAGCTTTGCGACGAACGGGATCGGTTTCCATCTCCGCTTTTTCGAAGCCCAAGAGAATCTTTTGCCGAATACGTGTGGCGTCTGCCAGTGTCTTCAGACCAGGCGCATGCTTCTCCCACTCATCTCGACCAAAATAACTATGATGCGAACCAGTTGCTAGAATCAGTCGATCGTAAGCAAGCTCATGGGACTTGCCATCCTCATCGTTAACTCGAACTTTTTTGCCTAACCGATCGACACCGACCACTTCGCCGAGTAAAACCTCGACGTTCTTCTGACGATGTACCACCGAGCGAATCGGAGCTGCAATATCGGCAGGAGAAAGGCCAGCGGTAGCAACTTGATACAGAAGAGGCTGAAAAAGATGATGATTGCGTTTATCCACGAGAGTGATGCGCACGGGAGCCCCCTTCAGCGCACGTGCTGCCGTCAAGCCACCAAACCCCCCGCCTACAATCACGACGTGTTCCATAGGTCAGCTCTCCGTGTTAAACTTGGAGCATTCCTATCATGAGAAAACCTTTCAACGAATCTCTTCTTCTCTCGATTCTCGCTCAACCCTCATCGCCTTTTCGCGAGGCTCACGTGATCCGCCGCATCCGCGAAGTGCTCGATCAAAATGGCGTGCCTTACTTCACAGACCCCATAGGCAACTTGATCCTGGGAGTCAGCTCGAAAAAAGAATACCTAGCTCTGACTCGCAAAGCCTCGCCTGAGCCTCTCCGCGTCTTTATTGCGCACATGGATCATCCGGGGTTTCATGGCGTGAGTTGGAGAACCCCTTCTCAGCTTGAAGTGATGTGGCATGGAGGATCTCCCACCCAACATCTAGAAAACTCGCGCGTCTGGCTCGCCAACAGCAAAGACTCCTTGGGCTACGGCAAGCTCCGCGACGTCAAGATGCTGCCCTCAGGACGTGCCATCAAATCCGGCATCGTGGACGTCCCGACGGGGCACTCCCTTCGCAACTCGGATGCGACGCAGATTTTTGGAGGGTTCGCCTTTAGGGAGCCGGTTTGGAAGGAAGGCGAGCTACTCTACACCAAAGCTGCTGACGATCTAGTGGGCGCGTTTTCGATTCTTTCGCTTGCGATTGAGCGATTTGGGCGAAGCACCAAGAAAAACCAGACGCCCTTCATCGGCTTGCTGACACGTGCCGAAGAAGTGGGCTTTATCGGCGCGATTGGGCATTTTGAGCTGGGGTGGTTGTCCAAGTCCAAGCGCAAAGTGCTTTGCGTGAGCCTGGAGACTTCACGCACCCTACCAGGTGCGGAGATCGGCAAGGGCCCTGTTGTGAGGCTCGGCGACAAATACACGGTGTTTAGCGCCGGAGCGACGCGAGTATTCACGGAGCTTGCGATCAAATCCCTTCCCGACGCGCATCAGCGGCGCGTGATGGACGGAGGCACTTGCGAGGGCACGGCGGCCACGGTTTACGGATTCGATACGGTCGCAATCTCAGTCCCACTGGGCAACTACCACAATCAATCGTTCGAGGGCGGCCCCGACTCAGTGGGCCCGCTAGGACCGGCTCCCGAGTTCGTGCACCTCCAGGATGTGAAGGGCTTGCTCGCGCTTTGCCGTGACTTACTTAGCCCAGGCCTGCCCTGGGCTACTCCATGGTTAAGTAAACACAAAGAATTTAAAAAAGAGCTCAAACGCTACCAACCTCTGCTCAAATCAGGTAGGGAGCCTCAGTGAACGCCCCATTCAAAACCAGGATCGAAGCAAGGATGTCGCCCAAGCAAGCGGCCATGTTAGCCAAGACCAAGTCCTTAGGTAAGGATTTAGCTGACCAGATGGGGCGCGCGCAGATCCTCCTGACCGCATCGAGCCTAGCTTACACGACGATTCTTTCGATCATCCCGCTGCTTGCGGTAAGCTTTGCGATCTTTCAGGCGTTCGGCGGGCTCAATAAAGTCTACGAGACAATTCAGCCTCTGATTCTCTCGAACCTAGCCGAAGGCACTGGTGACGAAGTCATGCAGAGAATCAAGGGCTTCATCGACAACGCGCAAGGCGGCGTGGTCGGAGTGGGCGGCTTGATCGGCCTGATCTTCACCAGTATGAGCATGCTCCAAAGTGCCGAGAAGGCGATTAACCGCTCCTGGGGCACTCAGTTCAACCGCGGCCTTTTTCAACAGATCTCTACTTATTGGCTCTTTATCACTTTAGGGCCACTCGCGCTTGCGGTAGCCGTAGGCGCCGCGACCTCGAGCAACTTACCGATGGCGAGATTTTTACCCAGCGGTGCGGGCGTCTTTGCCATCACGGTAGCCATCTTTTTTGCCATCTATAAGTACGTTCCGCACACCAGAGTGCAAGCTAAGTACGCCGCGATCTCCGCTTTGATTACAGCAGCCCTATTTAACGTCGCGCAATGGGCGTTCCGGCTCTATACAGCCAAAGTCGTTACCTACAATAAAATCTACGGGAGCTTAGGCGCCGTCCCGATCCTGCTGCTTTGGATCGACATCATCTGGATCATCCTCTTGAGCGGTGCCGCACTCAACGCCGTCTTGCAGAAGCGAGCGACTGCTCGGCAACAAGAAGCGATACAGGCCGCTGCTCGCCCTAAATAGTTTTGGTGGGAGCTGCAGAATGCGGTTACCCTTATTAGCAACGCATGAAGCGCACCGTGATTTCAGCATCGCCTCCGGAGATCCGCGAGCATCATGTTCGCGTGCCAGAGCAGCTAGGGAGCATCCTCAGAGCGAGCCCAGCCCACTCGCGAGGGATTACCGGGCGTGGTGTGCGGGTAGCGATCATTGACTCAGGTTTTTGGCTGCATCCGTTTTATCTGGAGCGCGGGTACAGAATTCACCATGTCCCGACTCATCGGGAGCCCGAGCCAGGTGTGGACGAGTATGGACACGGCACCGCACAGCTCGCCAGTCTCTTTGCTGTAGCGCCGGAAGCCGAGGTTCTTGCAATCAAGTGCATGGATCGCGATCCCACTTACGCGCTAGAAAAGGCCCTAGCTCTCGACCCTAAAGTGATCAATTGCGCATGGGGCTTCAACATAGACCACAAGGGTATCAAAAGGCTGCCGAATGAATTTCAGAGAATGCATCGCACTTTGCGGCGAGCGATTCAGCAAGGCATCTCCATCGTCGCAGCAGGCGGCAACGGGCAACAGCCCTATCCAGGCTGCATGCCTGAGGTGATCGCAGCCGGCGGGGTTTACTGGGGTTCGGATGGTCACTTTGAGCCCTCGGATGTTTCGTCCCAATTTGAGAGCCATCTCTATCCGGGTCGCCAGGTTCCAGATCTGTGTGGAATCACGGGCAATCGCCCTCACGGTCGACTCTTATTGGTGCCGGTACCTCCACGCGCTCGGCTCGCGCGCAGGCCCTCGTTCAGCACGATCGCCGCCGGCGATGCGAGCGCCGTGGGCAACGGCCGCACGCGTGTGCCAGGCTGGGCGATGTTCAGCGGCACATCCGCTGCAACGGCCATGATCACGGGCGCGATCGCGCTATTATTGCAGCAGAGACCCGAACTGACGCCCGAGGAGATCAAGCGCGTGCTGGTGGCCAATGCGCGGGTGCTGCCAACGAGTGGGAGCCGGGTTTTAGATGTGGAGAAAGCTCTAATGGGAGCTCTGAGATAGCGTGCTCTCTCGGCTTTGCCCACCATTCATAAAAATCTCTCTACCCAATCCCCCTATTTTAGCTAATCTAAGGCCCACTATGCAATTCTCGCTCGAACAACACCTCCTCACCATCGCCCGTCAAGCTGCAGCCGCAGACCCTGCGCATGACCTTTCGCACAGCCTCCGCGTTCTGCACAACGCACTCGAGATCGCCCGACATGAAGGCGGCGACACAGAGGTCCTGACCGCAGCAGCGCTACTGCATGACATCGCGAACCTCCCCAAATCTCACCCTGACTCAAAGCTCAGCTCGGAGCGCTCCGCAGATAGGGCGGCTCTTATTCTCCGCGAGCTCGGGTTCGCCGAAGAGAAACTTCCCCTCGTCCACGACGCGATTCTTTGCCATAGCTATTCGCGTGGGCTCGAACCACAAACCCACGAAGGACGCGTTTTTCAAGACGCCGACCGTCTCGACGCGCTAGGCGCCATTGGAATCGCCAGAACCTTCGCAGTAGGCGGCTCGACCCATCGTCCTCTCTACTCCCTGAGCGATCCATTCTCGAAACAAGGCCGCGAACTCAACGACAAAGCCAACACACTGGACCATTTCGCCGTCAAACTTTTTAAACTCGAATCTTTGATGAAAACTCCCGCCGGACGCCGCCTGGCGCAAGAGCGCATCGGGACGATGAGACAGTTCATGGCGGCGCTCGAAAGGGAGCTTCCTAAGTCAGAGCTTCCCCAGTGACCCAACCTCCGCTCGGCTAGATCGAAGATCAAGTCGCACCCCTCACCTTTCAAACCCACGCTCTTTTAGAGAATCTTGGACAACATAAAGGTTGAGGCCGGCCCAAGTCACACCGCCCGGACCGGCTCTCCCAGATCTGATTAGTCAGTGACCAATTCGTCAACCAAGCGGATGGTGCAAGATTGCTTCATGCCTTCTGGGTGTCCAAAGAACATCCCGCGAGTGCAGTCAATAGAATCTACGTGCATCGATGTCGACTCGAGGTGCTGCACGGGCTTCACGCCGGCATCTTCTAGAGCGTTAAACACAGCGACCGCTTTTTCGCCTTCTGCTTCAACAGCGACATGCCTAAAAGCTGGAAGCATAGCTCCTAATCTTTCGACCTGCTCCAGTTTGCAGTGCTGAAAGTATTTGCCACCACCCAGAACATAACCCATATTGCATTGGACTTTCTGCACGTGCAGAAACGATACGTCCTGCGCGGACTCATCCGACTTTGCGCCCATCCCTTCGAGAGCGTTAATCACACGAGCTGCCTTCTCACCTTTCACTACGAAAGTGTCCAAGCGAGTTGGCTCCAGAAGCGCAGACTCCCCTGCGAATGCGGACGAAGTGCAGACAATCAATCCAAAAACAGCGATAACGTTTTTCATTTTTCTATCCCCTTGTGAGTTTTCGTTTCTTCAAGACGAAGCGAGAGCTAACAATGGATAGTGTTTGTTACAAACGATATTTATTAATGCTGAGTCATCATCTTTACTAATGCATGAATAAAAAGGACTCACGAGCACTCAAGGCGACGGACTCACCTTGACCTTGAGCAAATACAGCAGATAAGCCGTGATCTTGCGGTGCTGATCAAAGACCATCGCATGCCCGCAATCCTTTACTTCGATGAGCTTCGAGTGAGGGATCAAGCTTCGAAGGTATTTTGCGGACTTCATCGTAAAAACTCGATCATCCACTCCCTGCATAATGGTGACCGGGAGGTTGATCCGTCCAAGCATTTTCTCCCACATGCTCCAATCGATCGTTTTGGCTTTCCTGGCATGAAGATGCAAATTTTGATGAATATGCGGCTGCTTGAGGACCAAATAGCCGAGATCCAAGTAGAGCGTCTCGAGGAGTCGGTGATTTTTTAAATTTTCCTTGCACATCAGCTTGTACTGCATCTTGTTCATCAACCGTCCGAGCCATTTGGCGGTAAAGGGCAGACTGTTTGCCATGAACACGATCCGGTAAAGGGGTGACTTGAGATACCTCAGCGGAAACGGCGGCATCGGATTGAGCAGCACTACTTGACTGATCCCTTTGACCTTCATCGCAGCGCTGGCCCAAGCCACGGCTGCTCCGTAGGAGATGCCGACCAGAATGACTTCTTCGAGCCCCATGCACTGGATGAATTCGCGGATAGTCTCGGCATCGTCCTCGAGACCCATTGTTTTGTTCTCTGGCCTAGGCGCCGAAAATCCCCACCCCGGCAAATCCAACGCGAAGACTCGGTACTTTTTTGAAAGTGGCACCATCACTCGGGGCCAATCCATAAAAAAGCCGCCAAAACCATGCAAGAGAATGACTGCGGGGCCATCCTTGTTCAGCCCCATCTGAAAATAGGAAACATTATGGCCATGGATAGCGACGGTACTCAGCAAGCTTGGCGCAACCAGAGGGTCGCCAGGCTTGTGCCTATGCACTACGTCCTTCAACTCATCTAGAAGTCGAGCAAAGTACCTCATTGAATACCTTGATTACAGCAAGGATTGTTTAACTATCCAAGTGTTATTATGCGAAGGCAGCTACCATCGATGGTAGGCGGGATGGCCAGGCTTCACGGCAACGAACGTTCCCCGGCAAGTTGCGCAGACTTTTCCTCCTGCTGTGAGAGTAGCCTCGACGGTCGCACGATCGTCTCGCGACTCGACTACTTTTGCGGAGAGATGCACAGGCCCGCTTGTCGGCGTCGGGCGCAGAAGCTTAATCGAGTACTCCGAAGTCACCGTGCACGGAGGATGATCAGCGCCGGATTGGTTCATCAAATGCCAGGCAGCCGTCCAGTTTGAGTGGCAATCGAGCAGGACACCGATGATCCCGCCACCCAAAGCTCCTGGAAAAGCCTCGTGATGAGGTTCGGATCGCCACTCAGCGATCACTGCCGAGCCAGGCTGCCCTGCCTCACTTCGAATACGCAAACCTTTGGGGTTGGCGGGGCCACAGCCAAAGCAGGAGCTGCGAGGGGAGAACCTTTCTTGAAGGCAATAGCGCTGGGAAGTGTTGTCTTGCATGCGTGTACTCAAAATAGCATCCAGAAAATTTAGCGGGGAGAATTTTGAGAGGCGCTCGGGAAACCGCAGGGGGGGGGGGCCGCCCTCTGCTTCGAGAAGCGAGGTGCGAAAGCCGCGCGCACCCTCCTCATAGAGAATGCATTTGAGCGCTCGTCATGGCATCCTCGGTGGGCCTGCCTTTTGAATACAATCTCAAGTAAAAGGACTCCCCATGACTTCTTCGAAAAAGCCCATTGCTCTCGTCACCGGCGCCAACCGAGGATTAGGACTAGAAACTTGCCGGCAGCTCGCTCGAAAGGGTTATCAGGTACTTCTCGGTTCACGCGATGAGACGAAAGGTCAGGCTGCTGCGAAGAAGCTGCAGAATGAAGATCTCGACGTCACTGAGCTCCTCATCGACGTAGAGAGTGCAGAGAGCATCGAGCAAGCAGTGGCGCGAATTCAACGCGAGCACGAGCGCCTCGACGCACTAGTAAACAACGCGGGGGTATTCCTTGACAATACGCGCGACAACGCGAGCCCAGACAACGAAGACATCTCCACGAGCGCTCTAGAGGTCCCCATAGAGATCATAAAAAAAACCATCGCGACCAACGTCTTTGGCGCCTATCAGCTTATCCAGAAGCTTGCCCCTCTCATGATTGAGACAGCCAAGCAATCAGGTGCGCACTGCTGCGTTGTGAATGTATCGAGCGGAATGGGCCAACTCTCCGAAATGAACGGCGCCTATCCAGGCTATAGGATTTCGAAGACGGCACTCAACGCAGTGACACGGATTTTCTCTGAGGAGCTTGCAGGCCACCGCATCTTCGTGAACTCTGTCTGCCCAGGCTGGGTTAAGACTGACATGGGTGGCCCTGGCGCAGAACTCACGCCCGAGCAAGGAGCCGACACGATTGTGTGGGCAGCCACCCTCGCTGACGACGGCCCCACGGGCGGGTTCTTTCGCGAGAGAAAGCGGATCGACTGGTAACTTTGAACTGAGCGGTCAGGTTACCTCACATAAAATTGACGCCACGAGTCTTAAACGGGCTCAATCATGTTACTGCATCGTCAAGCAGCACCTTGGGGGTACCGGGAGGCACCTTTTTGTTGGCATCCCCTCCCACCCCACCTTAGAATCAAGATCTCCGAGAGGGCCAAAAACAGATGCCGGCTGAGTGGTGGGTCCACAAATTTGGAGGCACAAGCGTTGCCAATGCCGAGCGATATCGTCAGGTCGCGGCGATCATGCTCAAAGAGCCGGGCGCACGCAAAGCGATCGTTGTCTCTGCCATGTCGGGCGTCACGGACCGACTGCACGAACTCGCGGAGCTTGCGCGCAAGCAGGATGATGTCTGGAAGACAAAGCTAGAAGAACTCAAACAAAAGCACCTCGAGGCCATTCAGCTGCTCTCGATCCCAGTTCTCCTGTCTGTGATCGAAAAAGACGTCATCGACATCCAAGACCTGCTCAAAGCTATCTGGCTGAGCAAAGGCTACTCTGAGGCAACACTCGAACTTATCGCAGGCTACGGCGAGATCTGGTCCGCGCAGATTCTCGCGGCCTACCTCACCCAGACCGGCATCCCTTCGCAAGGCAAGACCGACTGGCTCGACGCCCGCAAAGTTCTCGTCGTGCGCCCAGGAGAAACCGGCCCCGTCGTCGACTGGACAATCTCGAAAGAGAGATTTCAGAACTGGGCCGCAAACGCCACTCCTTGGATCGTAATCACAGGATACGTCGCCTCCACTCCCGAAGGCACTGCTACCACGCTCAAGCGCAATGGCAGCGACTTCTCGGCGTCCATCTTTGGCGCGCTTGCCGACTCGGCCGCCATTACCATCTGGACCGATGTCGACGGTGTCCTGAGCGCCGACCCCCGGCGAGTCCCCGAGGCCGTTGTCCTCGACGAGATGTCGTACAGCGAAGCCATCGAGCTCGCGTACTTTGGCGCTAAAGTCTTGCACCCGCACACCATGTCGCCCGCGCTCATGCAAAACATCCCGATCTGGATTCGCAACACGCTCAACCCGACGCATCCGGGCACTAAGATTCACCGCACACCTCAGCGCACGTCGGCAGGCACGAGTCCCGTGCGCGGCTTCTCGACCGTAGACAAAGTCGCGCTCATCAACGTCGAGGGCACCGGCATGATCGGCGTTCCCGGCGTCGCGCACCGACTCTTTGGCGCTCTTCGAGAAGTCGGCGTCTCCGTCATCATGATTTCGCAAGCGAGCTCCGAGCACTCGATTTGCTTTGCAGTCCCTGAAGCCCAAGGAGCTCAGGCACGAGAGACGGTAGAAAAAGTATTCTTCGCTGAGCTTCACCACGGCCAGATCGAATGCGTTGAGCTGGTCTCCGGCTGCAGCATCCTTGCAGCCGTAGGCGACAACATGGTCGAGGCCCCAGGAGTATCCGCCAAGCTCTTTGGCGCGCTCGGCAAGGCGGGCATCAATATTCGCGCCATTGCGCAGGGATCCTCTGAGCGCAATATTTCCGTCGTGATAGGACAGGCCGAATCAACGAAAGCACTGAGAGCCGTGCACTCAGGCTTCTACCTTTCGGATCAAACCATCTCCGTCGGAGTCATCGGTCCCGGCCTCATCGGCTCCGCCTTTCTCAAACAGCTCGAGGCGCAAGGACCACTGCTGAGAGAGCGCTTCAAGATCGATCTCAGAGTCAGGGGCATCACAGACACCAAAAAAATGCTGCTCGCCAATCCGCGTATTGCGCTCGATCAATGGAAAAATAGCTTTGCCCAATCGAGCGCCACAGCCGACCTGGACGCATTCGCCAAGCACATCCAGGCTGACCATCTCCCGCACTGCGTACTCATCGATTGCACTTCAAGCGAAGCAGTCGCAAGCCGCTACACGGACTGGCTAGCCAAAGGGATCCACGTCATCACGCCTAACAAGAAGGCCAGCTCCGGAAGCCTCACCCGCTATCAAGAGATCCGATCCTTGGGCCACAAAGTCCACACCCACTACTTCTACGAAGCCACCGTCGGCGCCGGCCTTCCCGTCATCACGACTCTCAGAGACCTGGTGCAGACCGGGGACAAAATTCTGCAGATCGATGGCGTACTATCGGGCACGCTTTCCTATATTTTTAATACTCTAGATGGAAAGAAACCTTTCTCGGCGATCGTCGCGGACGCCAAACAAAAGGGCTACACCGAACCCGATCCACGAGATGACCTCTCAGGCCTCGACGTCGCTCGCAAGCTCATCATCCTCGCCCGGGAAATGGGCCTCCCACTCGAGCTGAATCAGATCGAAGTTCAGAGCCTCGTCCCGCCCGAGCTTCAAAAAGTCGCCACCACCGAAGAATACCTGCGCGAGCTCCCCAAGTTCGACGATCGCGTCGCTACCATGTACCTCGCCGCCGAAAAAGCGGGCGAAGTCCTGCGCTACGTGGGCGTGATCCGCCCCGACGGTCGCACCACGGTCGAGCTCAAGCGCTACCCTAAGTCCCACGCGTTCGCGCGCATCACAGGAAGCGACAACATCATCGCGTTTAAGACCCAGCGCTACAACTCGCAACCCCTGATCGTGCAAGGCCCCGGCGCGGGGCCCGAAGTCACTGCTGGCGGCGTCTTTGCGGATCTACTCAGACTCTGCTCCTACCTGGGAGCCCAGACGTGAGCACAAAAAAGGCCACAGCCTACGCCCCCGCCACCGTCGCAAATATCGCCGTGGGCTTTGACATCCTGGGCTTTGCACTCGAAGTCGCCGGCGACCACGCAACTGCGGAGTTGAGCGGCAGCCCCGAGGACATCACGATCGCCGAGATTTCCGGTGTCGTCACCGAACTCCCCAAGGATCCTCAAAAGAACACCGCAACCGTCGCCGTGCGCGAGCTCTGGGAGAACCAAGCCAAGTCGCAATCCCTCAAGCAAGGCGTGCGCATCAGCCTCAAAAAAGGCATTCCTTTGAGCTCTGGCATGGGTGGTTCGGCGGCGTCCGCTGTAGCTGCCGTCGTCGCTGCCAACGCGCTCCTTCCCAAACCACTGCCGCGCGAGCAGCTCCTCGAGTTTGCGCTTGCAGGTGAAGCCGCGGCCAGTGGCTCTCTGCACGGTGACAACGTCGCACCCTGCCTCCTCGGCGGACTCCAGCTCGTCGTCTCACTTCAGCCCCTTAGAGTCGCGACAATTCCCTCCCCCAAAGGCGTACACTGCGTGCTCGTGCATCCGCATCTGCGCATCGACACTCAGCACGCGCGTTCTGTCCTTAAACCCACCTTGCTTCTCTCCCAGCACGTGCATCAATCCGCCAATCTGGGAGGCTTTCTCGCCGGCTGCTTCACGAACAACACCGATTTACTGAGAGCTTCTCTCATCGATCTTGTTATCGAACCCCAGCGCGCCGAGCTAATCCCAGGCTTCTTCGAAGCCAAGAACGCTGCGATCACCGAGCGCGCGATCGGTTTTTCGATCTCCGGCTCGGGCCCTAGCTGTTTTGCATGGGCCGAATCGCTCGAAGACGCCCAGCAAATCCACCGTGCCGTAACCCAAGCGTTTGCGAGCCAAAACGTTGCCATCGACAGCTGGATCGCGCCGCTTGAGAGCCCCGGCGCTCGGATTGTGGGCTGAGCCGATGCTTTACCGGAGCACTCGCGGCGCGCCCGGCATCCCTCTTTCTCAAGCCATCGAGCAAGGCCTCGCACCTGACGGCGGACTGTATGTTCCCGAAAGGTTTCCGCAACTCGACTTGAGGCACTTCAGCCCCAACCCTCTTTCAGAGTTCGCGGCACGCTTTCTGGCCCCTTTCTTCGAAGGCGACAAGCTGGCGCCCAAGCTCAACACGATTTGCAACAGGGCGCTTAGCTTTCCGATCCCGCTCACTGAGGTCAACTCCACGACCGCGATGCTTGAACTGTTTCATGGTCCTACCGCCGCCTTCAAGGATGTGGGCGCGAGATTTCTGGCCGAGTGCTTCGCCGATCTCGGATGCGCAGGTGAGCGCACCATCCTGGTTGCCACCTCGGGCGATACTGGAGGCGCCGTCGCCGCTGCTTTTCACAAGCAACCCGGCCTACAAGTGATTGTTCTTTTCCCAAAAAATGGCGTTTCACCGCTCCAAAAACACCAACTCACGTGCTGGGGCGACAACGTTCGCGCCGTCGCGGTGAACGGAACCTTTGACGATTGCCAGCGCCTCGTCAAAGAAGCCTTCACGCAGTCCCGCCAGACCAGCTCATGGAGCAAACTGGGCCTCACCTCCGCCAACAGCATCAATGTCGGAAGGCTCCTCCCCCAAGCTGTGTACTACGCGTCCGCCAGCCTTCAGTGGCAACAAACCCACGGAACCGCGCCTGGCTTCGTTATCCCCTCGGGCAATATTGGCAACGCCACAGCGGCTCTTTGGGCCAAAAAGTCCGGCACACCGATCGCACAGATCGTGCTGGCAACCAACGCAAACCGAGTCGTCCCCGACTATCTCCAAACTGGCATATTCAAAGCCGCCACCGCTATCAACACTCTCGCCAATGCGATGGATGTCGGCAATCCTAGCAACATCGAGCGCATCCTCAGTCTCTACCCCAATGTCCAAGCGCTCCAACAGGACGTGCAAGCGGCATCAGTGACGGACGACCAGATTCGCAGCACCATCCGCGATGCGCACTCTCAACACGGACTCACCCTCTGCCCGCACACTGCCACTGCCTTTTACGTTCGCGGCAAGCTCTCCAAAGGACCTTGGATACTGGTCGCCACGGCAAGCCCCGCTAAGTTCACCGAGGTCGTGACCCCGCTCGTCGGTCAGGCGCCCACACCCCCGCCTGCGCTTCAGGCTCTGCTGGGCCGCCCCACTCACAGCGTCGAAAGCGAGCCCACGCTCAAAGCTTTGGAGCAGGCGCTTGCAAAATCTTAAATGGCTTGCCCGAGCCTGGTCCTCGCTCGCTCTGCTTTGCTTATGCCTTCCGCTCCTATTCGGTGGCCTCGAATTGGGAACGAGCAGACTATGGCAACGCGCGCTCGGCAACACGCGCAACCCGTTGCTGGCGCTCGCCGCGATCAGCCTGATTTTTTTGGCGTCGCCCACCCTACGCGACAAGGTGAAGCTCTTCTTCAAGGACCCCGCAAAAGTCCTCAACGAAAAAAGAGAAAGACAAATCGTTCTCATCCTAGCCTCTCTCTATTTTCTCATCTTTCTCAAGATCTCTTGGTTTCGCTATTTTGCGTTCGAGGTCAACGCGATCGATTTCTCGATCTACGACTTCCTGATCCCAAGAACCTCGCAGGGCCAGTTCATGCAAAGCCCCGCCTGCGGGGATTGCGATCATTTTGGAGTCCATTCCAATCTCATCTTCTTCCTGCTCTACCCCCTTCACCGATTTTTCGATCACCCGCTGTTTCTTGTCACTCTGCACCCGCTTGTGCTCTGGAGCGGCTTCATCCCTCTCTACTCGCTAGCCCGGCACTACTTGGAGGCCTCCCTCCATCGGGTGATCTTAGTTGCCGCCTTCTTCAACCTCACACCTTTAGCCTGGGTGCTCGCCAGTGATTTTCACCCTGAAGCTTTCTACATCCCCTTCATTCTTTCCATCGCTGCATGCGCAGCCCGCAATCGAATCGGATGGGCAGGCTTCTTCACTTTTCTCACTCTCCTCGTCAAAGAAGATGCAGCCTTCTACCTAGCTCCTGCCGCGTTTGCCTGCCTTCTCAACTCGCGGCAAAAACTCATCCCTCGCCGATGGGCGGCAGCCGGACTTGCAGCAGCGCTCATCTCCTACTTCATCTGCTCACGCTGGATCATCCCGTCCAACCAGATCGGCACGACCTACTCCAACCTCCGGTTCTGGTCTCACTATGGAGACACAGCACCCGCCATCGCCCTTGGCTTTCTCCAGCAGCCCATCACCGTTCTCACGGACGTACTCAAAGGCGGCTCGATACCGATCCTAAGCACGTTTTTGTTTATGCCCCTGCTCAACCCCTTCACCTTGGGCCCCATTCTTGTTTTCATGCTGATTCAGTCGACTGCCGACTCATCCCAGCTTCGATCGGCGGCGCTCTATTACTCCGCGCCTCTGATCCCGTTTTTATGGATGGGATCGATCGGGGTGCTTCGACGCATTCAAACTCGCAAGCTCGCATCACCCATTCTGCTCGCCCTATTAATCCTCACTTCACTCACGGGTCATGGCTACATCGCGTTTGCGCGCCCGGATTGGGATAAGATCAACCAGCTTAAAAAAATCCAACTGCCGCTTGAGGCCAGAATCTGTGTTCAAGCCTCGCTGCTTCCACACATCGGCTACCCAAGACAGGTCCAGCTTCTATCCAATCAGTGCCTCACTGATGGCACAGAGCTTCTCCTAGCCAATCCTTCACTCCCGCTTTACCCGCTTACGTCCCAAGAGATCAGCCGCCTCCTCAGTCAATTTGAGCAAGACGCGCGCTACAGCTCTGATCACTACGGAGACTTTGTTCTTTATAAAAAGCGATAGTCGCGGATCGGGTCAGCTCTCCAAACAATTATCGGGCGCGGCGCGAAGACCCGCGCCTCTTGGTCAGCTCTTCGTGAGTCGCATCGCTCCCGGAGTTCAGCGCATTTAGCCCATCGCGGATCGCCTCTCCACCAGACTCCTCCGACGCGGGCTTGCGCTGCCGCCCAGATTTCTTTTGCACCGCCTGAGGTTGCATCCGATTGGCCATCTCACCAATAACCTCTCTGAAGTCTTCTGCAGACTCGGAATCCGTTGTGAGCTCCTGGGCCCATTGTTCTTTGGCCAAGCGCTTCTCCATCGCCTCTTTGAAGCCCAAGATCCATGTACCCATAAAAATAAGCCCCGCCACCGCTCCGCACGAGAGCAGAAAAACGATCGAAGTGAAGAAGCTAAAGAAAACGCTCAAAAAACGCTTCACTCGGTCTAAGCACTTTCTCGATCGCGAACATTTTTTGACTTCCCGATCCGCCGCAAGTGCTCGTTAAACGCATCCGCAACTTCCGGAAAAAAGTCGCCCTCTCTAAACTTCACCTCTTCGACGCTGCCATCTGCCGAGATTTTCTTGAGGTGACTGCAGAGACGATACAAAGGTCCAGCCACCCGATGAGACAGGAACAGACCCAACAAGCACATCGACGCAGAGACCAAGACACCGGTCAGCGCGAAAACGTAGTTCATCTGGGTTTGCTGTGCTTCGAGAAATGAGAAGAACACATGGTCCGAAGGCAATTGCATCGATATGCCCATCTTCTTGAACATCCAAAAGAAATAAAAATTTGAGCCGTAGATGATCCCTATGGTCAGCACGATCATGCCGAGGATGTATCCCAAGAACGTCAGCTGAAATCGTTTGTTGATCAGTAAAACACGTCGAAAGTAAGGCTTCTGAGGAACGGCCATGGATTCACCTCAAGGGTACTCTTCGGTTGAACCCATTCAAAAGTGAACGCTGTCAACGCCATGACGACGAAAACTTGACGACGCTCACCTCCTCAATCGCAAATCATAGATTTGGTGCGGCACGATTTTCACGTTATCATCGAAGGGTGATCCCAGCATCCGCTCAGAACTGGTTCCTCGATCTAGAGGACAAGAAGACCGGTCCATTCACCGTGGATCAGCTTCTGCATTTACTAGAAGAAGCTGAGATTCCAGAAACACAGCGCATTACTTGCGATGAGCTGCATGGACGCTGGATTACCATCCGTGAACTGGCCGACCAGCTCCAGGGGCAAATCAGGCCCCTTCAGGAAGATACAGTCAACCTCGCGGAATCCGCAGGCAGAGCGCATTCAGATCGGACGCCAGCACGCGAAACCTCACCCTCTCCCAAGAAAGAGAGTGAACTCACGCAGCGGCCGTTTACTCCGCCCCCCAGACCGCCTGATCTAAGCCCGTCTTCAGAGATTACACGCACGATCCAGCCTGCCGCATTAGCTGAAGCTTCCGACCCAGCTCCTCCCAAGCCAGCCGAAATGCGGGCAGATCCTGTCGACGGACTTTTCGATGCGCTCCAAGCTGCAAAAGAACGCAAAGCCCACCGCCACCCTTCTCAGTCGGAAACTCAAGCCGAGTCTGAGATCGATCGCCTAACTCACTCGCATTGGATATGGATTGCTGCGGGTTCTCTTTTCGTGCTCGGAGTTGCCGGCGGAGTGACTTGGTTCTTCAAGTCCAAAAGCCCACAAGCTGTAGCATCCAATACCAACGAAAGCCCTCCCGCTGCGCCCCCTACGCCCACGCATCGGCCTCCCGCTTCGGCTCCGACGGCCCGCGTAGCCCCCCCTCCACCCACCCGTCCATAGGGCCTGGCGCGAAGCCG
>CAZGCK010000067.1:0-20122 GCA_964524175.1 uncultured Bacteriovoracaceae bacterium
CAGGGGTGATCATCCTATTGACTCGATCAACATCAACAGACTGAGGGGCCAGTTTAAGGGTGACAAACCACGATCTTGAGCGGCGGCCTCCCGTCAAACGCAGGAAAATCTACATCAGGCTGCAAGACCTCAACTTTGCTCAGCGACCTTCCTGCCTTAGTCGCACATCGGTAAAGGGATTCGATCCAGGCATTCAAATCAACCGAAGCCACGTGGTTAGTCGCAAGAATCCTGCCCCCCGGCTTTGTCGCTAGAACAGCGGGTTTGAAGAGACTTGCATAATCTCCCTCAACGTCGACTGCACCAAACTTGCCCTTGGACCATGCAGGAGGATCGAGCACGACGATGTCAAAAACCCTTGGCTCTAATCGCTGGTAAGTGAGCTTCTGCCCCCTTCGTCCACCTGCGGGCAACCCTGCAAGCTGTCTCAATACGGGAAGACAATCCTCTTCGATCGTCTTGAATTGGGCATCAGAGATCTGATTGAGCATGGCGTTTCGACGGCCGACTTCAAGACTAGAATGAGAAAAATCGACGTTCCAGACTTCCTTCGCTCCAGCGGCGGCGGCAGAGATCCCGACGCTGCAGGTGTACGAGAACAAATTGAGCACGCTTGCTCCACGGGCTGCCTCGCGAATCCAGCGGCGTCCTGCACGGAGATCTAAGAAGAGCCAGGGGTCAATGCCCTGATGTCGCGCACGAACAAAGAAGCGGGAGCCCAATTCTTGGCATTCGATTTCGACCAGGGCCTCAGGCGCTGGTCGGTGCCATTCGTCAAATGACTCGGTCGCGCGCTTCCCCCTGTGATTGTAGGCGAACTTGAAGTCTATGGATAACTGGCTTCTGAGCGCTTGCTCAAGGATGCTTAGGTTTGTCGAGTCCAGCGCCTCTCGAAACGTCTGCACGAGAATCAACGAAGCATACCGATCGATCGTCAATCCCGGCAGACCTTCGGCAATCCCGTTAAAAATCCGATAGGCATCAGTGTTTTCGGTTTGAAGCTTTTTCAGCAAGTCTTTGCGACGTTCAAGCGCCTGAGCGAGTAGGCTCGAAATGAGGGTCATGTCCATACCTGATCACCAACCAGTCGGGGCGTAGTCTTTTAAGAAACATCCCCAAGAGTGATTGCCCGTGATGAGACCAGAAAAAAACGGATCACACACGCGTGCCGCTCCGTCCACGATATCAAGAGGGGGCTGAAAATCATGATCCTGTTGCTTGCGCGCGGAGAGCGCTGCCGGATCCTCGTCGGTCACCCATCCGGTATCTACGGCGTTCATATGGATGCCCGACTTGACATACTCCCGCGCCGAGGTCAGCGTCATCATATTGAGCGCGGCTTTGGCCATATTAGTGTGAGGGTGCTTATCGGTCTTGGTGTGCCGATTGAACTGCCCCTCGACAGCCGAAACATTGACAATGTGCTTATCTCGATTGGGTGTTCTCAACATAAGAGGCTTGAGCTTGGCGCAAAGAACGAACGGAGCAATGGAGTTGACGAGCTGGACCTCGAGCAACTCCGCCGTAGGAACATCTGCGAGCGTGAGACGCCAGCTATTGATCCCACGCAAGTCGATTTGCTGGAGATCGGCATCCAGCTTACCGGAAGGAAATAGGTCTTTGGCCTCGTTGGTTTCATCGCAGGCATAAGGCACCTGCGAAAGCTCTGCGGATGCAGTAAGCCCGAGCGATGCCTTGCGAATCACCGATCCCTCATGCCATTGCGAAAGCCAGGTTGAGCCTTCTTGTCCCGGAGCCCCCGAGAGCGCTGCCTTACATCGCTCGTGACCCGCTAAGAGCTGACGCGCGCCAGGCGGAAGCGCCGAGTGCGGAGTTTTTTCGAGCTCGAGCAAGTGGGCGTAAAATCCCGGTGGCCTTCGCACGGTTTGAGCGGCGTTGTTGATGAGAACGTCAAGGCGATCGAGCGCTTGTCCGAGATAGCGAGTGAAGACTTCGACACTAGGCGTATGCCTAAGATCCAAGCCGTGAATCTGCAGGCGATCGCCCCAGTCTGCAAAGTCCTTTTCGCGCGCGTATCGGACCGCGGCGTCTTGGGGAAATCGAGTCGTTACGACAACTCGTGCTCCAGCCCTCAGCATCATGAGCGCCGCTTGGTAACCAATCTTGAGACGAGCTCCGGTGATCACGGCGGTTTTACCTTCGAGCGAAGCGCTCTGAAAACGCTTTTCATAGTTGAACTGTGCGCAGGACGGGCACATGGCGTCGTAGAAGAAGTGAAGGCGGTTGAATTCTTTTTTGCAAATATAGCAATCGCGAGGGCGCTCAAGGAGCAGGCCTTCAGATTCGGGGGCCGTGGTTCTTTCTGGCGCGACGAACAAGGAGTCCTGCCTTGCGGCCCGAATTTGGGTCACCGAGCGCAAGGCACGATCCCGGAGTTCAATTCTTTTCTTTTTTATCTTTCGAAGCGCTTTGATCCTTCGGTTGATGTCGTGTTTTTCAGGACGGACGACGCGGCCAGCAGCGACAAGCAGGCGGACGCGCTCGGCCTCGGTGAGCGGAGAGAGCAGAAGTTGATTTTGAGCAATGGCTTCTAAGATCTCCGTGCACTGACTGAGGGCTTCGGGGGTGACGACAGGCGGAGTCAGGCCGGTAATACTGCTTTGCATGGGGGCAAAGATAGCAGGATGCCCCCGGAGTGACAACTGAGTGTGTTTAGGCTACCTCCGCTAGCCAGCCAGAAGCCATTGCCCGCAAAAATCCTCAAGCTATCCAAGGGGGATGTATAAAAGTCAGGAACCCAGGGTGGCCTTTCTGGTGGTTCCGAAGCTCGCAATAGGCGCGGTGAGCCCTAGCCCCATCGAACCGACTCCGCGCAGTCCCATCTCCTCATGCCTCGCCGGCTTCTTGACACTCGCCTCATCCTCAGACCTTCTGGCAAGCATCAATAGGCTCGGTTACACTATCTATGTGAAACGCTCTGAGCTTCTTCGACTTCTAAGACGATCCAAAGACCCAGCAATCGCGTTAATACTGGCGCTCTTCGCCATCGGCTGCGCGATTCGGTATTCGCCCAAGCAGAACAAAGTGCCCCGGTACGCAAGCTTTGTGGCTGGAAGAATCAACTTCGCCACGGGAGTCAGCCCTGCCACCAGCACCAAAATCCTGATCGAGACATCCGAGGATAATTTTGCGACAATCAAAGGAGTACTGGATGGCCCCACCAATGACCTGGGGCTCGTGAGCTTTCCCTTTCACGTTCCGATCAATCCAACGCCAAGCCCAATCCCCTCTCCAAACCCTACGTATCCCCCGTTGTACTACAACGTTCGCGCCTACCAAGACACCAACGGAAACAGGACTTACGATGTGGGCGAACCTACCGGGCGCATCGACCCCAGTGTCACGGGCAACACGACTTACACCGGCGTGAACATGGTGGTCGGCACAACGTGCCCTCCAGGATTCTATGAGGTTGAGAACGAACGCTGCTGCGAAAACCAGTACGTCTCCATCTCGCCTTACTCGACTTCAAAATCCGACGCAGGTCACCTCGACGAGTGCAAAGACGATCCTGCCAAAGGCACGGCCGACGCGTTTGCCGAAATTTTTACATTGGGAGTCTATGACCCAAAAAATAAGAGCGAAGACAACGGCAAAGGCATTGGCCTCGAAGGCGTGGATCTGTATCTCGATACAGCTCAAGGACAATGAACATGAAGCCCACGCGCACAACCCATTTCGCTGCGGTGATCCTAACATTGGGCCTGCTCGCGCTCAGCAGCACAGCCCAAGCTGTCACCAGCCGATTGATCGGCCCATCCACCAATCTTCAGCTCGGACTCTGGCAAGGCACCCTCAAGCAAGCCGGCTTCGGCAACGAGAGTAAGATCGAATCCCCGCTTTCATTGGGTGCTTCGCTGGGCCTCGGAGCGATCTTTGCGGACCTAATTTTTCTACAATATCGTTTTACTTACTTGCATGACTTCCAATCCAAGATGAACTCTTCCTACTACTACAGTTTAGGCGGCCTCGACCTAGGCATCGACGTGCCCATCATCCCCATTCAGCTCTATGTGGGCGGCGAGCTGGGTCGCGTGAGGTTTCCCTTAGCGGGGATGACCTATCCTTCAGCCAAGACGCTCAAGCTCGGTGCCGAATTCACATTCTTGCGGCGCGGGCCCTTGCACTTGGGCCTCAGAGCCGAATGGCGGCGCATCTACCTGGGCTATGACCAAGAAGGCGAGATTCCCGAGGCTTACTCTACCCAAGACGATGCCCTTTTTGGCTCCATTTCGTTCGGAATCTAATTTGCTTTCTCGCTGATTCCATTCAAAAATCATGGCATGTGCGCATCCATACAGCCCTACGAAACGCTTCGCCGACTGACGCACGACCTCTACACCCTCGACGGCGACTGGTACGATACGCCATTTCGCAGGCGAATGACTGTGATCCGCCTCAACTCAGGACAGCTCGTCATCCATAGCCCCATTCGCCTTAAAACGGCCGACTTCGCCCAACTCGATCAACTGGGGACAGTCCACACTATCCTGGCGCCCAATTGCTTTCACGGAAGCGAGGCCCACGACTACAAGCTGCGCTACCCAAAGGCCAAGCTTCTGGTCGCCGACCCCAAACAACTCCCTAAAGGCTGCGTCGCAGATGGAGTCTTGCCTGAAGCCTGGGGAGCCGAGCACCGCGCCGAGCTGGATTGCATGGTGTTCACCGGCACCCGCCTTCTCAAAGAGACCGTTTTCTTTCACCGCGCCTCTCAGACACTCATCGTGACTGACCTCGTTTTCAACATGCAGAAAGAGGTCGCGGGCGGCACCAAAGCTTTCTTTAAGCTCAATCGCATCTATAAGCGCTTCGGACCCAGCCGTGTCATGCGCCATATCTTCGTAAACGATTGCACTCAAGCGTCACAGTCTTTTGGAAGAATCATGAAGTGGGACTTTGATCGAGTCATCATGAGTCACGGAGAAATACTCGAAACAGGAGGACGTGAAAGCATGCTTCGAGGGTTTGAAGAGATGGGACTTTCACCACGCGTCTTTTGACAGATCTCCATCTCCATGGTGAAGTCACTCCTACGAATCAATCCTAAGGGGACCTCATCACATGTACGGCAAGCTTAAAATATTCAGTTTAGTCTTCGGGATTCTAGGGTTCTCACTCACTGCTCACGCCGCAGTCGAAGCCAACTTCGTTCGTTGGACCGCTGCAGACGATTCTGACGGATCCGTCGCTCACGTCGTCGCGGTGCTCAGCCAGAAGCTTCAGCATCCATTGAGCGTCTCTGACTTTAAATTGATAGAAGATCGCGATCTCGCGTTCAATCACTACAAGCGCCTTGTCCAACTCGTTGACAGCGTTCCTCTTCGCAACCGCTCCATCCGCATTTGGACTGAGATCGGATCTGACAAAGCAATCCAAGTTGAAGCCTCCATTGCCCCTCCTCAAGTGGTTAACCCCCTCTTGACCGGCCTAATCCAGACAGGACAATCTTCCACCCAACTAAGAGCCCTCAGCCCAGCCAAAACCATCGCCATTGCTCGCACCTCTGTGCTCAAGCACCCTGACGACGCCAACGTTCGTGACATCGACTGGAAAGACGAATGGGCCGACGGCCAACTTCTTCGCGTCGTCAAGGTTCGCGCAAAACGTGGCTACCACTTGGTCGCGATCAATCTGCTCACCCGTAAGATTCAATCGACCCAATACCGCGAGTACCCACAAGCGGATTTTAGCATCCCTGTGCAGGTCTACCCGATCTACGAAGAGGCCGACGACAAATCAGGAGTCCTCCCTCGCGTAAAAGCCGAGTTACGCCACTTGTTGCCTCAGGTGGCTCAAGTCAACGGAGACATCTACGCGCCCCTCAAGACTCAACGCTACCTCGAGACTCAGTACGATCCGATTTTGGGAGAAACTGACGCTGGCCGCATCCAAGGATACTGGGCAATGAGCTACCTCAAAAGAGAAGCGGCCAAGATCCGTGCATCCCTACCGATGGCCGCCAACGATTGGAGCCGTGGAGTACTCCTCCAAGGTCTCTACACCTCGATTAACATCCATCCGGATGCGATCGCAAAGTACAGCCCCCTGGGCTTTACTCCTCAACTTTCCGCTCCATTTTTGCCAAACTGGACATCTCAGACCATTGGCGGCAACGAAGTATGGGAGATGATCCCAGGACAAGCATTCTCGGGCAAGCTTCTCTCCTCAGCCCAGGATGCATGGGATCGCCCAGCACGTCGATTGCCCGATCATGATCCTCTCCAATACATCAACGACGGGTTCGACGAAATCCAGGTCTACTACGCAGTCGATACGATGTTCACAGAATTACATAGCCGTGGGTTCACCGACCCTGAACTCTCGACACGTCCTTTCCATGCGTTTCTCTTCAATCCAGACATTTCGATGCGCGACAATGCGTTCTACACCGACGATACGATCAACTTTACGACATACTCGCCTCAGGCTCAGAACTACGCTCGAGACAACAGCACCATCTGGCATGAAATGGGTCACGGCATCATGGATCGTTTGATGGGCGACTCCATTGAACTGGCTGACACCGGGGGACTCAGCGAAGGAATGGCCGACTTCCTAGCCGACTTGGTCGTCCAAGGTGTTACCCACGGCACGCCATTTCCTGGCCACGACCAGTTTCGCATCATCAACAAAATGGGCTTCAACCTCACCAACGAGATTCATGATGATGGTGAAGCTTATGGCGGCACAATGAAGGACTTCTTGGATGCCGCTATCGCAAAAGACGGACAAGCTGGCCTTCACAAAGTCGCCGACCTCGTTCTTGAAGCCATGCGATTGACCCGCGACTACCCGGGCCTTACAGCAGCGGACTGGTTCAATCACATCTTGTTTGCGGACTCCCTAGGACGTCCAGGCCTACGTGCGCCAGGCGAACTGAGCGGATTGCTGCTCGGCTCTCTCACAAGCCGCAACTTCAAACTCAACAACGGCACGGTGGCTTCGTTTAGCATCGTCAACCAAGCGGATGGCGCTGAGGTGGCGACGGGTAAACCCGGCTCCAGGCAAGCTCCGATCCTAGTTAACATCCCTAAGGACGGCTCCGCGAACTTCGCGCTCAAAGCCGCGCTGACGAGCTCAGACGAGTTCAAGTTCAATTACCCAGTGCAAATCAGGGTTAAGTACAACGGTGGCCCCATCCAAGGTGCGGTTCACTGGGTTGGCGAGGAGAACGGAGATCAGACTTTCACGCTTCATTCCGAAACAGATGCGGTGTCGATTCCGCTTGAGGTCACTGGCAAGTGTGACGAAGTGAATCGCGATGACGGGAGCTGCGTCGATTTCGTTTACGTTCAAGTGTGGGGCGATCAAGCCAAACAGCCGACTGCCAAGAAACGCTTCTATTTGCAGGTGAGAAACCCGTAATCTTCTCGTAAGCATGAATACCCAAGCGACGCAGATCCCATGACGGACGGAGACGATCGTCAGAAGTGGTGCACAGCGAAATTACAAATCGCCGTGCGTCTTGACTCCCCTCGCCCAGCCATTTTGTCTGGAATTTTTGAAACTCCCGTGACATCCCTTCAAGATCAATCACATCTGCGACAAGGGGAATGTCAGCTATGGCGAATGCGAATCTATTAAAATGGGTCGAAGAGATTGCCGCTCTCTGCAAGCCGGACCGGATTCACTGGTGTGACGGTTCTGTCGAGGAAAATGAAGCGCTCCTAGCCCAGATGGTCGCCGCAAAAACCCTGACCCAACTCAACCCTAAAAAGCGCCCTGGCAGCTATCTCGCTCTTTCAGACCCCAATGACGTAGCGCGCGTCGAAGACCGCACCTACATATGCTCCAAAGACTCTCAGGCTGCTGGCCCCACCAACAACTGGGTTGCGCCGCAAGAAATGAAAACCACGCTTACGCGCCTCTTCGACGGTTGCATGCGCGGCCGTACGCTTTACGTCGTCCCCTTCAGCATGGGCCCACTGGGCTCACCCATTTCTCAGATCGGTGTTGAGCTCACGGACTCTCCCTACGTCGTCGTGAATATGCGCATTATGACTCGCATGGGTGCTGGTGCGCTTCAAGTTCTCGGCGATGACGGAACCTTTGTGAAGTGCTTGCATTCTGTAGGAGCCCCTCTTCAGCCCGGCCAGAAGGACACGACATGGCCTTGCAACAAGGAACACAAGTACATCGTCCACTTCCCTGAAGAGCGGATGATCTGGTCGTTTGGAAGCGGCTACGGCGGCAATGCCCTCCTCGGCAAAAAATGTTTTGCTCTACGCATCGCTTCAACTATGGGCCGCGACGAAGGCTGGCTAGCCGAGCACATGCTGATCTTGGGTGTCGAAAATCCCAAGCGCGAGAAAACTTACGTCGGCGCCGCTTTCCCAAGCGCATGCGGTAAAACTAATTTCGCGATGCTCATCCCTCCTAAAACTCTCGAAGGCTGGAAAGTCTCAACCATCGGTGACGATATTGCCTGGATCAAGCCCGGTCCAGATGGAGAGCTACGCGCGATCAACCCAGAGGCCGGCTACTTTGGCGTCGCTCCAGGCACGTCTTATAAAACCAATCCCAATGCGATGGAAACCATCAGCCGCGACACGATTTTTACCAACGTAGCACTCACTCCAGACGGAGATGTGTGGTGGGAAGAAATGACCGACACCCCACCCCCGAGCCTGATCGATTGGCAAGGACAGGAGTGGACACCGACATGTGGCCGCAAAGCCGCACACCCGAATGCTCGCTTCACCGCGCCGGCCTCTCAATGCCCTTCGATTGATGCCGACTGGGAAAACCCCAAAGGCGTCCCGATTTCTGCGTTTGTCTTCGGTGGCCGCCGCTCGGATACGGTACCTCTCGCTTATCAATCCTCCGATTGGGAAAGTGGCGTTTACCTTGCCGCCACGATCGGCTCTGAAACCACTGCTGCTGCCACCGGCGCGGTTGGACAAGTCCGCCGTGATCCAATGGCCATGCTTCCGTTTTGCGGTTATCATATGGGCGATTACTTCGCGCACTGGCTGCAAGTGGGTGAGCGCTCCGGCACCAAAGCCCCGAAGATCTTTGGCGTCAATTGGTTCCGCAAAGATGAGAATGGCAAGTTCATGTGGCCCGGATATGGCCAAAACATGCGCATCCTCCAATGGATCGTCAATCGTGCAGCAAAAGCTCAATCAGATTCTAGCGCTCACCCACACTCACCTCTTGGGCACTTTCCGACCTACGACGAGATCAATTGGACAGGCCTCCCTGAGATGACCCGGGAGCGTTTTGCCAAGCTCATGAGTGTACGAGAATCCGAGTGGACGCAAGAACTCAAGAGCCAACGCGAGTTCTTTGACAAACTCAATCCCAAGCTTCCAAAGGCTTTCTATGCCATTCAAGAGAATCTCATCACAACGTTGAGATCTCGCACAGGCGGCGGCGGAGGCTCCTCTCCCACAAAGAATGGACACCTAACCACTGCGGGCGGGTCCGACTTAGAAGAGCTCAGAGTCTAAGAGCTCAGAGTCTAAGAGCTCAGAGTCTAAGAGCTCAGAATCTAAGAGCAATGAGCACGCTGCAAAACAACCTCGCAGCAGCTATCAGCTCGCGCACCTTAAGCCACAGCAGGTGTGGTTGGATTAGGTTTTTGAACCAATCCGGACATAACCAGTGGATCCTCGAGCTTCAAACCCAGAGCAGCTTCTAGAACCTCGGCCGCTGATTCAACAAAATCGATCTTAAGCTGAGACTTCACTTCCTCTGGTACGTCCTTCATATCGCGCTCATTTCGCTTGGGCAAAAGCACTCGCTCAATTCCCGCGCGATGCGCAGCAATGAGCTTTTCCTTAATCCCACCCACAGGAGTGACAGCACCTCGCAAAGTAATCTCACCAGTCATAGCCAACCGAGGGTTGACGCTCCGGCCAGTCAGAAGGGATGCGACGGTTGTCAGCATCGTCACACCTGCCGATGGACCATCTTTAGGGATGGCCCCGGCCGGAACATGAATGTGAAGGTCTTTCTTCGCTAGATCCACTTCGCTGAGCCGTGAGCGGGCCAAACTGACCGCGATTTGCGCAGACTCCTTCATGACGTCACCTAGCTGCCCGGTGAGTGTGAGTTTGCCGACGCCCGGCATAAGGCCGGCCTCGACAAATAGAATCTCCCCACCCTGGGGTGTCCAAGCCAAACCCGTCACCAGCCCAGGCGAAGCAATTCTCTCGATAACTTCGTGAACAAATCGCTCACCTCCCAAGATCTCCTCAAGCCCGGCGACATCAATTCGAACTGCCTGTTTTTCGCCCCGCTCGCGAACCGAAAGAACTGCCTCGGTAGAGGCTCTGCATATTTCTGCAATCTTGCGACTGAGCTCACGCACACCTGCTTCGCGTGTATAGTGACTAATGATGCGCACGAGCGCCTCATCTGCGATCTCAAACTCGGAGGCACCCAAGCCAAAACCCTCGAGCTGCTTGGGAATCAGGTGCGTCTTGGCGATATGCAATTTCTCGGCAGTCGTATAGCCACTCAGTTCGATCACTTCTATTCGGTCCAAGAGCGGACCTGGAATCGACTCCAGAGAATTGGCCGTCGCGATAAAAAAGACTTTCGATAGATCAAAGGGCGCGTCGAGGTAATGATCCAAGAACGTCGAGTTCTGCTCAGGATCTAGCACCTCTAAAAGCGCTGAAGCCGGATCCCCCTGAAATCCCCGTCCAAGCTTGTCGATCTCGTCGAGCATGAAGACTGGATTATTCTCGCCCGCCCTCTTGATGCCCTGAATGATCCTGCCCGGCATCGCACCAATATAGGTGCGTCGATGGCCGCGTATTTCGGCATCATCACGAACTCCACCGAGCGAGCCACGAACAAACCTGCGTCCGAGCGCGCGCGCTATACTCTCGCCCAAACTGGTTTTGCCAACACCCGGTGGCCCCACAAAAAGCAAAATGGACCCGCGAGCTTTTTGAAGCCTGTCGGAGTCAGCAACAAGCTTCATCGCTGCCAAATGCTGAACGATGCGCTTTTTTACTTTATCCAAGCCATAGTGGTCGCGATCCAGGCTCTCGCGGGCCTTTGTCAAATCAAGCCCCACCTCCTCGGACGACCTTGACCAAGGAAGCGCACAGAGCAAGTCCAAGTAATTACGAATCACGTGTGCTTCCGGTGACGCATTGCCAATACTCTCCAATCGATTCAATTCACTCACAGCAAGCTTCTTGGTTTCCTCCGGCATCCCTGCAGACTCGATCTTGGCTCGCAGATCTTCTCCCGACTTAGACTCATCGTCATCATCCAGCTCTTCCCGAATCGTCCTCATTTGCTCACGCAGGAAAGCGTCGCGCTGCACCTTGCCCATGCGATGAGACAGCTTATCTCTAATTTCGCTTTTGACTTGAAGGCCATCTTTCTGCACCTGCATAAGCTCAAGCAGCCTCAATGCACGATCCTTGATAGAGACCATTTCAAGAAGTTTCTGCTTCTCAGCAACCGGCAGCTCCAAGTTCCCGGCGCAAAGATTCATGAGATAGGCAGGATCATCAATCCCCGCAACGAGCTGCGAAAGGTGCTCAGTATCGGCAGGCAACAACTCGAGGACTTCCTGAGTCACTTGTTTTAGACTCTCCACAAGCGCACGAGTAGTGCCCTCATCAGCTCCTTGCACGTCATTCCAGATTTCAGCGCTAGCCTCAATCCGTATGACGTCGTCCGCCTCAGCATCCGAGGATCCATTTCGCTCAAAAAACTCGAGCACTCTAAAGCGAGCAACCCCACGAACGAGAACATGATAGCCCTCTTCGATTGAGCCCCTGAGCTTCTCGATCCTACACAGCGTACCCACTCGATACAGATCGTCTAACTGAGCCTCATGATCCCTTTCGGACTCTCGAGATTGACTCACCGTCAGCAGCCAATCGCCATTGGCGTGAGCTTGCGTGATGGCAGCCATGCTTTTCGCCCTTCCCACGCGCAGCGGAAGCGCTACACCAGGGAAGATGACTGCATTTCGGATGGGTAGGACCGCAAAAGTGCCTGCGATTGGTGTGTCCATTGTACTAAGAACTTGGACACTCTCGAAGCGGTGTCAAAGCAAGCCGCTTCATTTCTTTTCAACTGGCTTGCTTAAAAGCGCGCGCCCCATGGTCGCGTGACCAACAGCAAGTCAGAGTCTTTTAAAATCCAAATTTAAAGTTGCAACAAAAAATCAAGCTCAGGCCAATTCCAGAACGCCAAATTCTTCTCAATGGACTCCCAGATATCAAAACGATCCAGATTGCGAGTGGTCACCTCGCCGTACGCCACCACGGCCACATGATTGCCCAACACGCCTGCCTCGAGTTTGACCTTGCCGGTGGACATATCTACCCTTGCCGACCGCAAAGAAACTGCATCTGGCGCAACGGGTATTTTGATCGAAATTCTGAGCGCATCGTGCCCTTCGTCCAGCCCCGAAAGATACATGACTCCTTCTTTCATGCTCAGATTGAAGCGCACCGCTTTGGGTAAATGAAGCCCGTATGGCACACCAGTTTTCACCTGATTTTTGTCCGCTAGCTTGATGTCCATCACTTGGTCGACGTAAAGGGATATCCTCACCTTTCCATCTAACCGCTTGAGCCGCAAACCCACTAAACGATCCAGAACCCCGGAAAGCACTCCACCGCCAAAACCTCTCAGCGGCTCGGCAAAAAAGCGCAGTACGCCTCCATCCATCCAGATCTCATCATCCAACGTACCTAGCCCCCCTGGTGCGCTATCCAGAGCAGGGAACGTATTGGCCAAGTAATCCCAAGCCAAATCGCCTTCATCGACCAAACTCTGAGGGCTCGGCACAGAAGACGTATTCAAGGTGATCGGCGGAAACAAAAAACCCATCAATGAAACGCTCAGCTGCTCAAACCCATCGTGCACGTAAATTGACTTTTCGTGCCCTCCGGAGCTCTGAGAAGAGCCAGATTCTTCTCCTTCCGCTCGGTCCAACTTTCTTTCAGGAAAAGTCCGGCCCGCAATATCGAGATCTACCCCGACCAGCGAAAGCCCAGAACCAAGAGCCGCCTCCTCCGTCACAGCAAAGCGAGAAAGCCTGGAAACTGCACGTTGTGCAAACGCCTCTGCCTGACTTGCGGCAAACGTCAGACTCTCTCCTTTAGACCAAAGCTTCAAGAAACGAGGCAAGAAAAACCCTGACTCCATCAGAGAGCCTTCGCGCGCGAGAACGGTGTGCGCACCCACAAACTTCCAAACGGCTTGCGCGCGCGCAAGTCCGGAGCTCGATTGGAGGTAGACCATCCTGAGCCGAGGCAGGTGCTTGACTGCGCTCAAACTAGCTAAGAGCCGTTGAGTAAAACCACCCTGATCTTCTCCACGCTGGAGGATCAAGACATCCACATCCGAGTTCAACGAACGACGCTGGATCTGCTTGAGCAGATCTCCACTTGTGGTTTCTGCGCCTGAGAGAATGTCTATGTGCCTATAGTTTCCACCCAGATGAGCCTTTACGATTACCGTGCTGAGATTCTCGTCAAGCTGACTTCGAACCGTCTGAGCAGTTTTACAAGAATCACACCCCATCCACACGACGAGTGAAGGGCGCCCGCTGGCCCATGCTTCACCCACCTGCAGCAGCCCAAACAACACTGCCCCGAACCCAGCAACTCTTAAATAATGGCTTATTCTCACAAGTCCCCTCGATCCGTGGCTTGCGTCTAACGCAATGCAGATCTCAAGGCAAATCGGAACCCAAAAAATACCATTACCTGACTATAGAAGACGGAAATCACCCAAACCGTATCCCATCCAATGGATTGATTCGAGCTGCACGCCGACTTGGGTACAAACAGGCCGCTAAGACGATTAGCACGGCTGCTACAGCCACCAGCACGTAGTAGCGAGGATCAAAGGTCACAGGCAGAGTTCGATCGTAGTAAATGTCCGGAAGCTCTATAAATGGGTACCGCTTGAGGATCGAACAAAGCACGCCCCCCAACAAGATTCCCCCACTGACACCCAAACCCCCAATCAAAATCCCTTCTGCCAAGAAAATCGCCGCCACCTGCCCATGTCGCGCACCCATCGCTTTGAGAATCGAAATGTCGCGCTTCTTCTCCAGGACCATCAGCGTCAGCGTCGTCACGATGTTAAACGACGCCACCACGATAATGAATGCCAAGATGATAAACATAGACACCCGTTCGAGCCGAAGAGAGGCAAACAGATGGGAGTTGAGCTGCATCCAATCTTGCACTCGAAAGCCGGTAGCCATCTCTCGGATCCCCTTGCCTACGCTGGCCGCACGGTCAAAATCCTTTACGATGACTTCCCACTGAGTAACAGCGTCCTGTCGACGCAGAAAAGATCGAACCGCGCTCTCCGGCGCATAGACCGTGTGGAGTTCCTGCTCGGGCAACCCCGAATGATAAACCCCTTCAACAACATAACGCTTAAGCCTGGGCACCGCCTCTAGCGGTCCTTCTGTCTCGGTAGGCGAGATAAAAGTCACCTGATCCCCAGGAATCAGACCCATTTCGTAGGCAAGCTCCTGCCCCACAAATATCCCTAACAAACGACTCGATTCGGCTCCATCGCGAGTGACCAGCACCTGCCGATCCGCAGACTCCACAACCTGCGCCTTCAGCCGATTCATGCGATCTTCAGTCACACCTTTAAAAACCACACCCGTGACCTTACGTCCGGATTTGAGAATCGCTTCCGTCGAAAGCATCGGCCAAAAGCTCTCCACCTCAGGATGGTCCTTCACGAACTGCTCGATCTTCGCAGGATCCAAGGCAGACTTAGGAACAAACCCTTGATCAAATCCCGGTACCTGCGCCGTCGGAGTCACCAACACATGCAGGTCCGAAGACATGAGCCGCTTTTTTAACTCCGACTCAAATCCGTCCATGACAGAGAGGACCACAATCATTGCGGTCACACCCACGGCCACGCCCAAAACTGAGAGAAGGGTAATAAAACTCAAAAAACGCGAGTTCTTTTTCGACTTGAGATAACGAAACCCCACCCAACTCGTCCAAGGACTCTGCCAGAGATGCCGTACGGCGCCGTCATCGGCGTCGCGATCAGTTCGGGTAGAAACGCTGGCCATGCTCAGCCCGCGCTACAAGCGCTGGTGCGGGTTCAAAGCGAGCTCCAAACCGAGGTTGATATTTCTTGAGGCGTTCGACGATGGTCTTCGCGCCTAGAGTGTCGGCATAACGAAGCAAGCCACCTCTAAACGGAGGAAAGCCAGTTCCCATAATCATTCCCAGATCCACTTCTGAAGCTGAAGCGACAATGCCCTCTTCCAGGCAACGGCTCGCCTCATTGATCATAGGCAATATGCAGCGTTCTATGATTTCTTCAGAAGCCACGGCGCCTTCGTTCGGAGTAATTCCCAGAAGCTCATAGACATCCGTATCGAGCTCCTTGTTCACCTTGCGGCCCTCGGTCGTGTACTTATAAAGACCCTTGCCGTTCTTCTTTCCAAGACGCCCTGCCTTCACAATCTTCTCATTCAAAGCGGTCGGGAGCATTCGCGCGCCAAACGCATCATGAAGGATATGTGCAACCTTGGCACCCACATCCACCCCAATCTCATCAATCAACTCCGCAGGCCCCATCGGCATCCCGAAGTCCAGCAACACTTGATCAAGCTCAGGGATCGGCACGCCATCTGCCAGCAGATAGGTTGCTTCATTTAGATAAGGAGCGAGCAAGCGATTCACCAAGAAGCCGGGCGCGTCTTTCACCACGATCGGCGTCTTGCCCAATTGCTTACTGAACTGAAACACCGTCGAAACCGCTTCATCAGAAGACTTCTCGCCGCGAATCACTTCAACCAACGGCATCTTGTTCACTGGATTAAAAAAATGCATTCCCGCAAAGCGCTCCGGACGTCTCAATGCCTTCTGCATCTCTGTGATCGAGAGCGAAGAGGTATTTGATGTCACCACGCAATCGTCGCGCACCTGCCCTTCTAGTTCTGCGAGGACCTTCTTCTTGATGTCCATATTCTCAACGATGGCTTCGACCACGATGTCGGTGCTCTTGAATCCGGAGAAGTCCAAAACCGGTGCAATGAAATTGATCTTTTGAATATACTGGCGCTTGTTGATCTTTTTTCGGCTCACCTGCTTTTGAAAAACCTTCGAAGCCGACTGCACACCCAGGGTAAGTGCCGCATTATTGATATCTTTCATGCGTGTGGGTACGTTTTTCTCAGCAAAAAGCTGAGCAATCCCACCACCCATAACCCCCGCTCCCAAGACCGCCCCAGCATGTACCGACCGCGCTTCTGCGCCAGATCCTGCCGGCAGCCCCCTGGACTTCTTCACTCCTTCGGTCATGAAAAAGATTCGGATCAAATTTTTAGAAATGTCCGTGGCCGCAAGCTTTCCAAACCCTTGCGCCTCACGCGCCATCGCCTGATCGCGGGCCGCGCCTTTCAGGCGCTCACCATAAGCACCGCCTGTTGCTTGAATCACATCAAGAGCCTCAAGCGGCGCTGGATAGTGACCACGCGTCTTAGACATCACGCCCTCGCGCGCTTTCTTAAAGATGACGTTGCGCCCTACCGGCGTCTTCTCCATGAGGCTGCCAATCGCGCCTCCGACGCCACCGAGCTTGGGTTCGCGCGCCAAACGACGCCCCTCTTGAAGAGCCTTCAAATTAGACTTCACCCACCTCAAAGCTGAGTCATCAAAGTTTTCTTTTGGAAGCGCAACCTCTGCCAGCCCGAGTCGAACCGCACGATCCGCCGTCAGCGTCTTTCCGGTCAAAATCATATCCAACGCGCTAGCTAAGCCCACCTTGCGTGGCAATCTCACACAGCCACCCATCCCAGGAAGCACGCCTAGCATGACCTCTGGCAATCCGATCCTAGTTCCCGAATCCGTCGACATCAAAATGGCTGAGCTTGCGAGAGAGAATTCGCAACCCGCGCCAAGAGCCGCCCCCTGAACCGCCGCAATCGTCGGAAACGGCAAATCTTCCCATCGGTCAATGAGCTTTTGCCCCCCTCTCGATAGAGCTTCTGCTTCCTGAGCTGACTTCGTGCTTTGGATCATCTCGATATCGGCACCTGCGATGAATCCACCCGGCTTGCCCGAACGAAGTACCAAAGCATCTATTTTGCCTGCCCTGCCCATCTTCTCCAGTTCACCCAGTAAGCTCTCAAACTGGCCCATGACCTTGGTGCTGAGCTTATTGACCTTCTCACCCGGCAGATCAAACGTGCAGGTCCACAGCTTTGAACCAAAACGAGCAGTTTGATCTTCGAGAGTAAAAATAAGTTCTGAGGCGCCTGAATCGGAAGACTTACTGGACGACATAGGTTGGGTTCTCTCTGATGTTGTTTCCATAGGCCCCGGGAGCATAGCAACGGGATGCCAAACGGGAAAACATAAAAAGGTGTCCATCACCTAGAAGAGCTGCAGGCAAGGCTGCAGGTCATCGGCCGACCCTAGCGCGTACATAAAAGTACGGTGCGAGGCAAAGAGGTGGCCCAAGACCCAGTATGTGGGTCTTCTAAGCGTAGGCGATGCACAAAAAAACAGGATGGACTCCGACCTTCCGGCCAGGGTCCACCCTGCCTGCTGTTTGATCTCCGAGGATTCGGAGTTTCTGACCAGTCCGCTTTGCGGCGGACCAGTCAAACTTGCCCTAACTTGAACGCACTAACCCGCCAAAACCGTTAGAAGGTAAAAGTCACCGTTCCCAAGATCGTATACAGCGAACTGCGGCTAATTGAGCCGCCTGCCACTGCCGTATCTTGATTCAGAGCTGGATTCACACCGTAGTAGTTCGGATTGAGGTTATAGCCCCCGTATGGCTGATAGAACGCGCCGTAGTAGGAGCTAAAGTTGTCACTCTCGGTTGCTGAGAGCACCGCGTAATACTTGAACTCGGCGCCTACAGAGATGTTCTTAGCTACTTTCACATCGAGACCGGTCGACAAATACCCCATGAAATTAGAGATCACGAAGTCTGGAGAAGAGTTGCGGCCGTAAACCCGGTTCATATCCGCAAGGACTTGGTGGCTGAAGTTCACATACCCGCGAGAGTATGAACCACCACCGCCGACGAACGGACGAACTCTAGAGTCCACACCCAGCAGATGAATCTTCAAACCAGCGTCGAAGATGTTCTGCTTCATCGTCACAGTTTCCAGATTGAAGCTGTTCGGATAGCCGTACATGGTGGCCTGTTGTTGGCGCATCAGAATGAACGGATTGTTCGTAGCCATTGCTACGCCATATTCGTTGTAGGTGTAGCCCACTTCGAAGCTGATATTATCCGAAGTGCTTACGCGGAGAGCAGCGCCCGCAGCGAAGTGCGGCTTGATATCAAAGTAGCCGCCATTTCCGGTAAGGTTCGAAATACCCACACGAGGAGAAATCGAAAACAGCATCTTCTCAGAGTCAGATGGGGTGCTCACCACCATTGACTGAGAAACGCCACCTACAGCCACAGCCGGAGCCATTGCTGGGACCTGAGACTGATCAACACCCGACCCAACGAACTCTTCTTGCATACCAGTAGCGCCCGGAGTGTCCTTCATGGCAGGAGCAGGAGAAATCTGGGATTGCTGAACAGCGATGGACTGTGTTGCACTCGGCGCGCTCGTAGGAGCCACAGAGCCCGTGCCTGCCGTTGCGCCTACCGCAACCGCAGTGGGCAATGCGTGCGCTGCAAGAACTTCTTCAGTCCTGCGACGCTCATCACGCAACCGAAGTTCTTCGAGACGCTCTTGCAAGAGGTCTTCATTGCGAAGCTCTTGGCGCTGACGTTCGCGGCGCATTAGCTCCGCCTTAGATACCGTCTCAGTCTCCACAGCAGCAGCAGCGATAGGTGCGGCGGCCATGAAAGGCTCCGTTTCTGCTACCACTGGCGTCGGAGACTGAGCCTGAAGCGTGGTCTGCATCTTTTCAGACGCACCGATCGCCTGTCTCATCGTTGTACGATCCTGAGAACGGTCTTGAACCGTTGTCGTAATCGTAGTCGTTGTCGACGCAGTAGGCGCAGCTGGAGCTGCAGGCTGCGCCGATTCATATACCAATTCACCCCAGGCTTGCGGCATGGCCAAGGTGGCGAGCATCCCCATACCCGCCGCCGTGCCGAAGCACTTCGACATTTTGAAAGTCATCGTAAACTCCTTAAAAAAACAGAAGACCAGAAACAGCATTAGTCCCGAAACGAGCGGAACCACCCCTGTGCCTCCAGCTAATTCGAGAGCTGGGCTCGGCACGCGCCCGTCTCTGAGTACAACTCTGCAGCTGGAACCCTCTATGAAACGCAGCGCGATATAGCAAAGGGTGGACCAAATGGAAAACAAAACTTCTCGCAGTGCGCAATTCAAAATTCTCGGAGAATTCGAGAACTTACGTGCGAAAACAAGACTAAAACAATCCATCCACTTGAAATCTAAGGATATTTTTTATATACAGAATATTTAATTAACGTTTTTAATAAGTTGGAGGTCATGCTTTAGTTATTAATAACGCTATGCGTATTAATATAGCCTTAATGAACACACCGTCGCTCGCCAGAAAAGGCTCAACAAACACCGACGCGATTCACGGACTTTTTACAAGGATTGCCTATTTCTTAGACACCCTGCTTTAACTATATGTAATAATTTAATTTAATCCGCGACAGAAAGCATCCCTGTCAAACTCTCGCGACAAACTGTCAAACTCTTAGACAGCCAAGAAACTATTACTTGTTGATTTTACTCTGTTATTTTCTTCAATTAAAATCATCTAGATCCGACTTCGGGGAAAAGCCTCTTAGTGGCCGACCTTCAGGCTATGCATGTTTCCCCCAAAGAGATTTTTCTCGAGCTGATCCGCGAGCGCAACCTTCAAGCGATCATATGCTGGCTGCAAGACCTTCTTGATCATCGCAACAGCAATCGTAATAGCGACCGCCAACATTAGCATGTACTCAGTCGTCGCTTGTGCGGACTCATCCTGAAAGAGTCTTCGGAGCATTCCCATCAGCACTTCCCATGAGGAGCAAGACGATAAATTTCGTCGACGGCTCGTAGTTGATATTTCATTGAGCCCAGTTTCCTGATCTTGGAAAGCGGAATCAGCTTGCGAACCTCTGGGTGAGTGGAGATCAATTCGACGAAGTCTCCCTTCCCCTCCAAGCTGGCCAGAGCACA
>CAZGCK010000067.1:20132-21561 GCA_964524175.1 uncultured Bacteriovoracaceae bacterium
TGAACCCAGGCGTAAGATTGCTCTCGTGTTGCGCCTGCCCGAACTAAGGCGAGCAAATAATGACCAGAGAAAACCGTTGAGCCAGCCTTCTTCAAATTCTCTTGCACATTCTCCTCACGCACGACCACTTGGTCCAGCAAGCGAGTCATCCGCCCCAAAGAGTAGTCGAGCAAGATCGTTGCATCCGGAAACGCAATACGCTCTACAGAAGAATGACTGATATCCCGCTCATGCCATAGCGGAACATTCTCGAGCGCAGCCTGAGCATAAGCTCTCAGCAGACGGGCGCAGCCCGACAAATTCTCTGATGAGATGGGATTCCGCTTGTGAGGCATGGCGCTTGAGCCCTTTTGCCCCTTTTTAAAATTCTCCAGCACCTCACCCACCTCAGAACGCTGCAGGTGTCGGAGCTCAACCGCGATTCGCTCGAGCGAAGATCCGCAAACCGCAAGCACACAGAAAAACTCCGCATGCCGATCACGAGGCACCACTTGCGTACTGACTGGTTCACGCTCAAGCCCTAGGCGCTTGAGAACTCGGATCTCAAATCGAGGACCCCAATGAGGATTGACTCCAACTGCGCCCGAAAGCTTGCCATACTTCATGCCTTCTAATGCCGTTTCCAAACGAGCCAGGTTGCGGCGCCACTCTGCTGCCCAGCCCAAAAACTTGAGTCCAAAACTAGTTGGCTCAGCAAAAATTCCGTGTGAGCGGCCAATCGTAGGTAGCTTTCGATAGCGCGCAGCTTGGCGGTCTAGCACTTGAATCATCTCTCGGATGTCGCGCACGAGGATGCTCCCGGCCTCAAGCACCTGGATTGAAAGTGCCGTGTCGACGACATCGGAGGATGTCAGCCCAAAGTGAATGTACCTAGAGATTGGGCCGATCTTTTCAGCGACTGCGGTCGTGAACGCTATCAAATCGTGCTTAGTCACTGCTTCGTGATGATCGACTCGAGAGGGGTCAACGCCTCCTTTGTCGAGAAGCGCGCGCGTAGCTTTCTTCAGCTGAGCCCAGTCTTTTCGAGGTATTTCGCCCATTTTGGCCATTTCTTCACAAACAGCCAGCTCTACTTCAAGCCAAACCTGGTACCGACGGCGATCATCCCAGATACTGGACATCTCCGGACGCGAATAGCGAGCGATCATGCTGAAATGCCTTTCTTAGAAGCTGCTAACATTTTCCAATCACTGGCGACGGGAATAGTAGGATTCAAACTCTCTCCTGCCGTCACGCGCCGATACATCTTCTCATAACATTCCGCCATTCGGCGAAAATGAAAATTTGCCATAGCCCATTCACGACACCGTTCAGCAGAAAACTGCCGAGAGCTACTCCGAAGCCATTCCACCCACTTCTCTTCAGATAACTCGTCCTGTGGAACCGGAAAAAGTACCCCCACCTCCGGAGGCAAAAGCTCCGGCAAGCT
>CAZGCK010000068.1:0-3051 GCA_964524175.1 uncultured Bacteriovoracaceae bacterium
ACTAAGACCGCATATATCAACGTGGGTCGGCAAAAGGAGCTTTTTGATCGTGGGATCAGCTCCAGGCGGTCCTTTGAACAAGCGGAGCTTGAGTATGCGCGCTATTTGACTGATGAGGCCAATAGCAGCGCTGAGCTCTCTCGTATCGAGGTGCGGCTCGCTCGTCAAAGCGTGCAGTCGGTGAAGGCCCCTAGGTCCGGCACAATCCTTCGAAGAATGTCTGGGCAAGAGTCCGAGCTCGTGAAGCCGGGGGACGTGCTTGCGGTCATTGTCCCAGAAACCGAATCCAGGGCGGTTGAGCTTTGGGTCGATGGCAACGATGTTCCGTTGGTTCACGAAGGACGGCACGTAAGGCTTCAGTTTGAAGGTTGGCCTGCTGTGCAATTTAGTGGGTGGCCATCAGTTGCCATCGGAACTTTTGGTGGAAGAGTGTCTTTTGTGGATGCCGCGGATAGCGGTAACGGAAAGTTTCGAGTCGTCGTTGTGCCCGAGACGGGCGAGCGCTGGCCCTCGCACCGGTATTTGAGGCAAGGTATCAGGGCTAACGGCTGGATTTTGCTCAATCAAGTTGCCCTCGGCTATGAGCTCTGGCGGCAGTTCAATGGGTTTCCGCCCTCGCTTCCTGAAGATCAAAGGCCTGATGACCTTGTCGGTAGCCCGGCTACTGGTTTTAAAGCGCGTGAAGAGAAGAAAAAATGAGAGGGGCTTTTCCGTATGTAGCTTGGCTCTTCATCATCAGCTCCGTCGCAACTTTCGCACCCCCGGCTGATGCAAGTAACACCGCTCTTGTGTCTGGCTCTGGCGCCCAGCAAAACATGGATGCAGTACCGAAGCTCTCGGTAGACTCGCTGACGCTTTCTCAGGTGCTTACTTCAGTTGATACGCATTACCCTCTGATTATAGGCGCCCTGCAGGACCGCGAGAAGGCGAGGGGTGATCTGTTATCGGCTCAAGGCGCCTTTGATCCAGTTCTAAAATCAGCCTATCAGGCAACCCCTTCTGGTGAGTATGAAAACCGTTACTTTGACACCGTCATAGAGCAGCCTACGCCCCTTTGGGGAACAAGACTCTTTGCTGGATATCGAAACGGGCGAGGACGCTTCGGTCCTTACGATGAGAGACTTCTCACCAATAATGATGGCGAAGTTCGAGGGGGGCTCGAGGTCCCGCTTCTTCGAGGGGGTGTTACAGATGATCGGCGCGCTAGAATTGGATCAAGCCAAAAATCGCTTGAGGCTTCGGAGCAATCCATTGATCTTCAAAAAATAGATTCTAAGCGCCAGGCCTCGTATCGCTACTTTGATTGGGTTGCCGCCGCAGAAAAGCTTAAGGTCGCACATGCCGTACTTAAGCTTGCGCAAGATCGTGACGAGGCGATGGGCCATCGGGTGACCCGAGGGGATGCTGCACGAATTGAGCAGATCGATAACCATCGAAGCGTAACTCAGCGAGAAGCCGCCCTGGTCTCAGCCATGCGTTCTTTTGATAAATCTGCGCTTGAGCTCTCGCTTTTTTATCGTGACCACAATGGACGCCCTCTTCTTGCCACTATCGATCAACTGCCAAAAGAAGGATTAGACCTGCCGAGTTCAGCTCCCGGGGCTTCTGAGTATCTACCTCGCCCCGAGGTGCTAGCACTTGAAGTTTTGCCACGACACCCTGAGGTACTGCGCCTTCATGCTCAGCTTGATCAAAACGAGATAGAAAGAAAGCTTGCTAGAAACTCAATTCTTCCAAAGCTTGATGCGGAACTTATGGTTGCTCAAGATCTAGGTGTTGGCAGCAGTTCAAAATCGACTTTAGAGTACAAGGCGGCACTTAAGTTTGAGCTCCCGCTTTTTTTGCGTTCGGGGCGTGGACGAGCGGAGGCCTTAGCGTCTCAAGGCGCTAAGCTCGATGCGCAGCTTGATCTTGCGCGTGATCGCATCAAGGTGGCCATCTCCGACTCTTCTCAATCGCTTGAAGCTTCAAGAAAGAGAATCCTTCTAACTAAAAACGAAGTTGCCCTCTCGCTTAAGGTTGAGGATGCAGAGCGAGTCAAGTTCAAGCATGGCGATAGCAATATCCTCACCGTGAATCTCCGAGAACAAGCTACTGCAGATGCCAAGTCTCGACTTATTGATGCTTTTGCGGATTTTTTCCGCGCTCAAGCGGACTTCACCGCTGCCACCGCTCGGATTCAGAACTGACATAAGGGCTCGGAGCCACCTCACTGGGTATCTCATTGATCATGGGATGGGAATGGACTTTTTGGATCTGAAGGTAGACCAGGAAACCATTTCTGAGATCGTGGGCAAATGGGCAAGTGAGCAACTGATCATGCAGGGTGCACCACTATGGCTGGGTTCGTTGCACACGAGCAAGTCGGGACTGCGAAGAGTTACACTTCTTGAAAATCTACACAGATCAGTCCAAGCTTTTCTTCTTTTGATGGCCGGATAATCTTGAGGGAGTCATTGATCGCTTCGAGTAACCTCTCTCGAATCGTAGGCCAATCCTTTTGAGACGCCGAAAAACAAAGCGAATAATGAAAGTCGTCGGGCTTATTGGCCTTGAGATCATGCAAAGCCTTAACTCGCCAAATCGCGTGATGTTGGTTTGCCAGCGGAGAATCCTTGCCAACGTAGAGGTGCGCCTTCCCTGGGCGAACTTGTCCGCTCTCCATTGTGATGAGCCCCTTCTTTGCGAGGAACTCCAAGATGGGAAGGAGCTCAGCCTCCGCTAGATTGAAGTGACGCGCCAGAGAGGGAACGCTTTGAAGGCGAGGTACGGTGGAGGCCATGTGGATCGCACCGTAGAGCCAATGCGAGTAGTACTCGGTTTGATCTGCCGCTGAGAGGCTTTTTGTCTCTTGAAGGCGATTCTTCAGGAGGTTGAATTGCTCTCTCCTTTGCATCAATCGTTGTTCGAAAAACCGCTTCAGCTCTTTCGTTCCCGCACGATTATGCGAGAGCAGATCCACAAAATACTCCTTCTCGGACTCATTGAGATTGAAATAAAGCGCGATACGCAGAAGCTGTTCATGATTGAAGTCCTTCTCTATTATTATTT
>CAZGCK010000068.1:3061-6346 GCA_964524175.1 uncultured Bacteriovoracaceae bacterium
AGGACATCGGCTATTCGCTTTCGTTCACCGCGTCCTTCGTGAGGTCGACATTTCGCTGATCTCGGTTTTTATCAAGCCGTCGGATCTTGGCACACCGGAATGAGCCGTTTCCCGAATCCCTCGGGAGCCCACGCTATGAGCATACTCAGCCAGTTGTCGAGCCAGAGGCAAATAGATTCCTTTGACGGGGATCTGATTCTTGTTCAATGTCTCCCGGATTGCCTGGCGTTCGGACTCTGGGTTTTGGTCCAAGCAGTAATCATAGGCTTCGGCCTGAGAAATGTGCTTGATCTCATCGCCAACAAAGCTCCAATGCACCGCCTTTGCATTCACTGACTCAGCCTGAGCTATGCTCCAGGTTGACTGCATATTGGTCGCTAGACTCAAGATCGAAAATCCAAAAACCCATTTCGTTTTCATAGTCCCTCCCACTGCCTTCCTATGGACGAATACCAATGAATTGCCGCATAAAATATAGCAAAAGCACCTCTGCCTCCATCGCCTGAGCTGAATCACCTTAGAATTTGATACCTGAGCGCAATCACTGCTCCAACGGCATACATTCTAGATGCTTTGCAAAAACTAATGGAGGAGTCCGATGGCTAAAAAACCCACTCGCCCTAGAGATCGCCGAATTCAGGCCTTTGAATATCAGGTCAATATCGCGTTTGATCCGCAAGACGGACTTTTCGTTGCGCGAGTCCCAGAGCTGGAGAACTGTCATTCGCACGGAAACTCTCCCGAAGAGGCGCTGAGTCATGCAAAAGAAGCAATCGAACTCTGGATCGAGACCGCCCGTGAAAAAAAGATCCCGATTCCGGAACCGATGAGCCAGCGAAAGTTTTCCGGCAAGTTCGTAGTGCGTTCGGAAGAGGGTCTTCATGCTTCGTTAGCGCGTGAAGCCTTGCGAAGCGGCAAAAGCATGAATGAGCTTGTTGTCGAATTGATCAGTAAAGGGCTCAAAAAAATCGTTTGAGAGTTCGCTCACTTTCCCCAAAAGGATTACGACAACAGTCTTGGATTTAAATGTAATGGATTCTAGGGGTGCTCTCATCGCGACCCCCTTAGATTTAAAGGCCCTTCTAGGTAGTCGGCGATTCTCTAGGATCGCGAACTTTTTCGCGCGACTTGAATTTAGGGGTATGGTTCTCGAGCAGGGCGGCTTCTCTAGGGCACTCTAACGACACCACTCCCCCCTGAAATTCTATCTTGTATATTTTATATATACGATTGTATAATATCAATATACATGGACGCATTGGAAGGGCTGCTCGCCTCACGAAGTCGCGCTGAGATCTTAAGACTCCTCTTTGACGGGGAGAATAAGGAATTCTATTTACGGGAGATCGAGAGACGTACGGGGCTGATTATTCGGTCCGTCCAGCAGGAGATTACGAATCTCCTCAAGCTGGATCTTATCAAGGCGAGAAAAGACGGGAACCGGCGCTATTTCACTGCGAATCCGACTCACCCCCTTTACTTGGAGCTTTGCCAAATCGTGCTAAAGACTTCGGGCTGGATCACGGAGTTGAAAAAGGCACTTTCCCGCGATGGGGTTCGGCTGGCTTTTGTTTTCGGTTCGCTTGCCCGAGGAGAGGAGAAGGCTGAGAGTGATATTGACCTAATGGTGGTGGGTGATATCGGGCTTCGGGCACTGTCCGGCTTGACGGGGCCAGTCTCTAGAAAGAGCCACCGGGTCATCAATCCCCATGTCTTCTCTGTGCAGGAATTCGGTCGGCGACTGAAGACCAAGGACCATTTTGTAACATCAGTGATTGAATCGAAAAAAATATATCTGATAGGAACAGACGATGAGCTTCAAAGACTGGGTCGCTGAGAGGCATCTTAAGTCCCATACGACCACCCAGAAGGAGATCAGCAATCTTCTTGCTATTGTAGAGCGTGATACACGCGACGCAGCCGTCACAGGCAGTTCCACGGACGCTCGATTTATTTCGGCCTATAACGCAGCTCTTAAGCTCTGCACGATTCTTCTTTATGCGTCGGGATATCGCACATCGGGAACGGGTGCTCATTACTACACAATTGAAGCAATGCCCTTGATTCTGGGAGATGAAGTTCGGAAGGACGCCGACTATCTGGACTCCTGTAGGACGAATCGAAATCATGCGGAGTATGATTTCGTAGATGTGGTTTCGGACGACGAGGTTAAGGAATTGATTCTATTTACGAAGCAGCTGAAGGTAACGGTCCTGAATTGGTTGAGTAAAAACCGCGATGATCTTTTACCGTAGAATTAAGGGGGTGACGGATGAAACGGATTAAAGGCAAGGGACTGATTCTGAACCATAGTACAAAAGTGCTTCTTGTAATTGAGAACGATTCAGGAAAGCCATTGATCCACCAACTTGGACCAAAGAGAAAATCTCCGTCGACCGTTGATGCTGATGGATTCAGACGGTTTGACGGCAAACCAATCCTCTTGCACAAGAACTGGTGGAAGGTGCCGGACTTTTTCAGAGCAGATATTTTCGAAATCGGAACTGACTTCATGATGCCGATCAGCATACTGATCCCCGTTGGAGACAAGCATTTCGGGGACTACAAAATCAGCGAAGACCGAAACTGGGGAGAGAAACTCACTTATGTAACAGCGGTAATTAAAGACAAACGCAAAAAAACGCTTGGCTATGTCATTGAAAACGGAAAGCGGGTTTCTGTCGCTGAAGCCATCAAGCTGACACGGGCAGGAAAGCTGGACAATACGGTCGTAGCTGAAAGAAACGGCAAGGTGTTTTTGCGAACAAAAAAGAATATGAGAATCGATGACAACCTCACTGCATAGGCTGTCACATGGTCTTTCTGTTTCTTTGGGGTTACTGCCAGTGGCCTGGGTTGGGGGTGTCGTAGCCTTGGCAATTCGTGCGCGGCTTTTCTTGGGATATTGGCCGAAACCTGCTCATCCTGATCCCAAACTGTTGCCCTTTGAACTCCATCACGCTGTGCTTTGGTGCATTTTTTTTGGGCTGCTATCTTCGTTGATTATAGTGCCAGCCCTATATCTGACTAACCGCTTCGTATTTCAGACTCGGTTTTCTCGTTGGTCGCTAAGCGCCTATCTTTCAGGCTGGGCACTTGTCCTTTTGATGGTATTTACGCCGAATATCAGCTTTGTTGGCTGGTTTCTAGATTAACCAGAGTCAGAAAAGTTCGAGTGCCTGACCGCAAATGCATATCGAAAGGTATACAAACCCCAGCGTGGTCATTGATTTGATTCTGATTTTCGAGTCAGAGTTTGTATGAGCGAAATGGCGGAGAGAGAGG
>CAZGCK010000068.1:6356-14953 GCA_964524175.1 uncultured Bacteriovoracaceae bacterium
GCATTTCTACGTAAACACGCTTTCCAAGCGTGCGCCTTCAACCACTCGGCCATCTCTCCGTATTGGGATAAGCTTTATAATTACAAGAACTTGTGAAAGCGTCTTGGGTTGATGGGGGCCACCATAACCTAGAATTGGCTGGCTGCAAACGGGTTTGCATACGGATTTTGAGGGCTTTCCAGGTAGTCTGGGGCCATGGCGAAGGTACTGGCGGCCTTGCTCGTCTTTATTATCAAGAACTTTGCGACGCCGATCGCGTTTATTTGGATGTTTCGAGTGGATGGCGCGAAGCCGGCGATTGCTCTAGCTATGGGAGTCACCTTGGTCGTGCTCGCCGGGTATGCTTTAGCCCGGCAGAAGCCCTCTCCTTTTTTTGTCGTGGCTTCGTTTTTCACGGTGTTGATGGGGGGAGTTGATCTGCTGGTCGATTCTCCGCGTTTCTTTAAACTAGAGCCCGCGGTTCAGAACTTTCTTATTGGGACAGTTTTTCTTGGTTCCGCCATCCTGAGGGCGCCGATTGCAGCGTGGTTTGCTACCGCATTGCCTGTGAGCGTGAGGCCCGAGGTAGGTGAGGACTCCAAAGAGTATTTGCGCAAGCTCACTTTTGTTTGGGCTGCATACCTTTATCTTAAGGCCGTCCTTTTTCTCTACCTCGCCTACCAGGTCGACTTAGGGCAGCTTGTGTTGCTGCGCTCGGTAATTGGTGGCCTGACTTTGGCGGTACTCTTAGGTGGAGAAATTGCCTACCGAAAATACATTAAATAATTTTAATGTGAAGGGCGCGGACAACATCGTGTATTGTGGACGATTCTCAAGTTGTCAGTCCGGAAGTCCGACTAGTTCTTGGCATACCTCCATTCAAAGCGGGCGACGGGTACTGACGAAATGCTGACAGAAAAAAATTGTGAGATTATCTCTTAAAATGAAAAGGCTTTTGCCTTATAGTTACTGTTCGGTGTTTTTACGTATCAAGGCTAACTTCATTTTATTTTTTTTCGCGCTAATCCTGGCTGCAGGACAGGCGTTGCCTTTGCTTCTTGATGGCGGGGACGCTGATCGCGTGGTGTTTTCTCAGGGGCAGCCTGCTGAAACCGACGATGAATCCGATGGCGCTGAAATTAGCTTTACTGAAGGCGACCTGGCCGAGCTGTATGAGGCAAGCCCGAGGTTCGCTCTTTCTGTCTGCAAAAGCGAATTACTGTCCGAAGATATCCCACTCTCCTATTTCGAGTTTCAATTACATCGCCCTCCTGCTTCTAGAGCCTGACCTAAGATTGCAATGGCGCGCGAGTAAGCGCGCATAGGCTTAGATTGTCTCGTTCAAAAAGCAAGTAAGGATGATGTCATATGGGAAGAATTAACAAAGGTACCGAAACAAAAAAAATTCTATCGCTGATCAAGTCGCTGAAGCGTGAAGGGCAGCAGACTCGTCACGCTTCAGGTTTGATCTAGGCCTGCGCAATCTTTTGCCAGAGTGGAAAAAGATGCTAGCGCTCAAGGATTTGCAGGCGGATTTTATCGCAGGCGCCACTGTAGCGTGCGTAGCGATTCCGTTGTCGCTTGCGATCGCATTGGCTTCGGGCGTGTCTCCCGCCGTCGGGTTGATTACGGCTATCGTAACAGGCATTGTTGCGGCGTTCTTCGGTGGTACTCCGCTGGCCGTCAGCGGTCCTGCGGCGGCTATGGCCGTTCTGATTGCATCCGTTGTTCAGCAGCATGGCTTAGGTGGGCTGTTGATCGTGGGGATGTGTTCCGGACTTCTGCAGGTCCTCACTGGCGTGCTAGGGCTGGGAACCCTCATTCGCTATGTCCCAGTGCCGGTTATCGCTGGCTTTACCGCGGGCATTGGAGCCATCATTCTCATTGGTCAGCTTCCTCGTGCTCTGGGTCTACCCGCTCCCGATGCTTCGCACGTTATCGATGTGATTAAGCACTTGGGCGAGCTCTTTCATCAGAGTGATGTGAAGGCCGTGGCGCTCTCGCTCTCTACCTTGGCAATTATCTTTGGATTGCCTAAGATTTTTCCGAGGCTTCCGGCCCCCTTGTTTGCCGTGCTGATCCCGAGCTTCTTTGTAGTTGCATTTGGGGTGGATGTTGCCTCGATCGGGGAGATCCCTAACTCGCTCCCGGCTCCGAAGTTGCCTAATTTTCCTGAGTCTGGCTATGGCGCTATCTTTGCGACGGTCCTCGTTGTCTACTCTCTAGCCTCCTTAGAGACCTTGCTCTCTTCGAGCGCGGTGGACAAGATGACCAAGGGTACAAGGCACGATCCTGATCAGGAGTTGATTGGCCAAGGTCTCGCCAACGTAGCAGGCGCCCTTTTTGGCGGTATTCCATCTACGGGGGTGATTGCGCGTTCATCACTCAACATTCAATCGGGGGCTAAAGGCCGCAGGGCGGCCATTGTTCATTCACTTTTGTTGATGTTCGCGGTCTATTTTATGGCTACGACAATGAGTCGTATCCCGATCGCTGTTTTGGCGGGCGTGCTGCTTTCTATCGCCATTCGGATGCTGAGCCCACGCGAGCTCATGGATCTGTGGAGACGGTCTCGCATCGAGGCCTCGGTTTATGCGGTGACTTTCATCACCATCGTGTTTGTTGACTTGATCGCAGGAGTGAAGGCGGGCGTGATCGCGGCGTTGATCATCGCCGCCATTCGGTTGGGACAAACTCGCACTCGCGTGCATACCAATGGGACTGTGGGTCCTTATCGCGTCTATGTTGGCGGTGCTCTCACCTTTATGTCTTCGGGCAAGGTTGAGAGTATCAGGCAGCAGCTTGAGAGCCTCGAGCTCGACCGGGGCGTGGTCATCGATATGAGCTCGATTACGGCAATCGATGCTTCGGGAGCTGAGCAGTTTGTAGAGGCAATTCACCAGTTAGGAGGAAAGGGAGCTAAAATTGCGCTTTTGGGTGCAATCCCTACTTGTGCCAATGTGCTGATAGCCTGCGACCATAGCGGCAAGGTGGAGGGCATGTTTGCGGCTTCTGAGACGGATGTGCAAACGATCCTAAAAGGTGCCTCTGATAACAACCCTCTGGATCGATTGGTTTACGGAGTCGAGCGTTTTCGGCACGAAAGCCGCGGTCGTTACGAGGGCTTGTTTAAGCAGCTGACTCATACCCAGAGCCCGCACACGCTGTTCATCACTTGCTGTGACAGCCGCATTCATCCAAATCTGATCACTTCAACCGAGCCCGGTGAGCTTTTTATCGTGCGAAACATCGGCAATATCATTCCTGCTTTCGCAGCGGCAGGTGACAATCCTGCCGAAGGCGCGGCGGTCGAGTTTTCGATCGGTGTGCTGGGTGTGCAGGAAATCATTGTTTGCGGTCATTCGGGGTGTGGGGCGATGAAGGCGATTGTCTCGAATCACGTTCCGGCGGGATTGCCAAGCCTGCAAAGGTGGTTGGATGATGCGGGGGCGATCGGCAGGCTACTCCCACGAGGCGCTTCGCCTGAGCAAGCCGCGCAGTTCAATGTATTGAAGCAGCTTGAGAATCTCATGACCTATCCTCTGGTCAAGAAGATGGTCGGGCAAGGCGAAGTCCGCTTGCACGCATGGTTCTACGACATCTCTCGCAATGAAGTCGAGGAATGGGATAGCGAGCAAGGAAAGTTTATTCCGGTCGGTTCGGCACTAAAGCCTGGCTTCAGCGGTTTTCGTCAGGTCATTAAGGAAGACATTTCTTAGTTCTTATTGGTTTCCGAGTTCGATAGCGAAAGACAGAGCTATCTTCGCGAAGTGCAATCCAAAATTCCCATCGAGAAGGTCGATCGTGTCCTTTTCGGTGTGGATTTTGGGATTGTGGCTGTCCATAGGAGCCTCGAACGGAAACGTGGCTGGATAGCCGGCACGTGTCCAACTGGCGTGGTCGCTGCAAGCATATTTGCAGGGCATTTCTACCCACGGGATCTTTACGTAGGTATCGACTAGCATTTCGGTAAACCGCGTGAGGTCATTGTCCGTATGATCATTGATGAAGTGAATCTTGGGGTCTGGTCCTGGGAAATGAGTCATGTCGAGTTGCAAGGCAGCGATGACTCGCATTTGGGTCTTGTTGTACTTTTCTGCGATGTCCTGACTGCCAACGAGCCCGATCTCTTCTCCTGCGTAGGCCATGAATTCGAGGGTGCGGTCCGGTTGGTAGCCTGAGTCCATAAGCACGCGAAACGTCTCGAGCAAGGTTGCGACACCTGAGGCATTGTCGTCCGCTCCTGGAGCGCGGTCTTGCGGTTTGGGGAAGCCTCGGGACCAATTGATCGAGTCCGCGTGTCCGCCAAGGACGATACGTTCTTCTTTTTTGGTAGGATCTTTGCCTTGAATTCTGGCGATGACCGAAGGTTGCAGCAAGTTGTGCTTGAAGAAATCGACTGTAACGTCATTCCGTCCCTTTGACATGCGTACGAACTCGGCATGAATCCATTGGGTGGCGTCCACACCGTTTTGAGACCGACAAAAGCGGTTTTGAAAGCTCGAGAGCTTGCGGATCGAATCCATGATTTTTTGAGCAGAAAGCTCGGGGAGTAGGCGGTTGACTTCGGTCTGATGCGAAGGGATGCGACCCTCGAGAGGACTTAGAACCTTATCGGGTAAAACGGGTGTCTTATTGGGATGCTCAGTGATATCGATGAACCCGCCGCAATGGCCTTCAGCGTGGCTGCGTTGGGCCAGGTCGGCGATTTCGTCTGGAGTCATCCAGGTCTGTACGTCATCCGATGTCTGGATCAGGCGTAGCTCAGCTGGGTCTTCTACTTCTGCCCAAGCCGGGAGAGAGAGTCCGCTCAATAGGACCAGTAGACCCAGAGATATCGATTCTTTCGACATAGTGCTTCCTTTTTTTTAAAAAGAGTACCAGGGGTAGAGCGAGCGTCAATTCGCAGCGTGTAAATTAATTGCGAATCTTCGTAAGCAAGTGCAATGTGTCATGGGTTGTAAGGTAGGACAGAAGAAATGCAGGTTCTGTTAGGCGAGTTAAAAAAAGGTCAAAAAGCTAGGATTGTTTCAGTCTCTGACACTCGTTTACTTGAGATGGGATTGCTCGAGGGAGCGATGATTGAGATTCGTCACGAAGCTCCCTTTGGAGGGGACCCTATCGCCGTGGCGGTTCGGGGGGCTCTCATCGCGCTAAGACGTGACGAGGCCAACCAAGTGAAGGTGGAGCATGAGTAACGCAGCAGTCGTCATCCCGTGCATCGCACTGGCGGGTAATCCTAACTGTGGCAAAACCTCTCTTTTCAACGCGCTGACTGGAAGCCGTCAAAAAGTCGGGAACTACCCTGGCGTCACGGTGGAGCGCAAAGAAGGTAGCGTAACCACTTCGAGTGGTCGATCTCTCAGCGTACTCGACTTACCAGGCACCTACAGTTTGGATGCTCGCACGCCGGATGAAGCCATCACGCGAGATGTGATTTTAGGTCTCCAGCAAGGAGAGGGGACGCCAGCGCTTTTGGTCGCAGTTGCAGATGCCACGAATCTCGAGAGAAATTTAGGGCTCGTGCTAGAACTGCGGGCGCTCAAAAAGCCCGTTGTGCTGGCGCTCAATATGATGGATCTCGCCACACAGCGTGGTTTGGAGCTGGATCTATCAGCTTTGTCGCGCGAGCTTGGAGCTCCAGTGGTGCCGACGATTGCGGTACGAAGCAGTGGCATCCGAGAGCTGCTCGATCAAGTCGAAACACAACTTCAGATCGTTGGCACTCGCGTCGCTTCGGCGCCGGCTTGGCGCAAGCCCACGAGTGAAGAGATCCGTGCGCGCTTTGCCGAAGTCGACCGGATTCTCAAGGCATCAACTCGACGGACCACTCGTCCCGCGGAGTGGACCGAACGAATCGATCGCATAGTCTTGCATCCAGTATGGGGGTCGCTGCTTTTGCTCACGGTTCTGGCGACGCTGTTTCAGGCGATTTTTAGCTGGGCCAGTGTCCCGATGGATCTCATCAAAGATGGCTTTGCATGGCTCAGCGCTACTGTAGGCGGGACGCTCGCAGATGGACCCCTCAAGAGTCTGGTCGTGGATGGGATGATTGCGGGAGTGGGAGCGGTTCTTGTGTTCCTGCCTCAGATTCTGCTGCTCTTTCTGTTCATCCTGTTGCTTGAGGATACAGGTTACATGGCCAGGGCTGCTTTCTTGATGGATCGGCTGATGGGCAAGGTGGGGCTGCACGGCCGCGCCTTCATCCCGCTGCTCTCGTCTTATGCCTGTGCAATCCCGGGCATCATGGCCACGCGAACCATCGAGAATCGTCGCGATAGGTTGACTACAATTTTGATCGCGCCTCTGACGACATGCTCTGCGCGGCTCCCAGTCTATTCGCTGCTCATCGCTGCGTTCATACCGCAGCGTAAAGTATGGGGAGTTCTAGAGCTTCAAGGGATAGTGATGCTGGGGCTCTATTTCGCCGGCATCGCGGCGGCGCTGCTCATGGCAATTGTTTTTCGGCGCATGCTGTTCAAGGGTCCTAAGCCTCCGCTCTTGCTCGAGCTGCCTACCTATAAGATCCCAAGCGTAAAAAGTCTTGTGATGGGACTTCTTGAGCGCGCGCGGCTCTTTATTAGGCGAGCAGGCCGAGTGATCCTGACACTCTCGATCCTCATCTGGTTCTTGTCGTCCTATCCCAAGCCGCCTGAAGGGGCTCCGGGGCCTGCGATTGCGCATAGTTTTGCGGGACAGATCGGTCATGCAATTGAGCCGCTGGTTAAGCCCATCGGATTTAATTGGCGCATCGCTGTGGCTCTGATTCCTGGATTTGCTGCGCGTGAAGTGATGGTCGGAGCGCTTGGTACCGTTTACGCGGTCGAGGTCGCTGGTGACGAAGACGCTCGTACCAAAACGCTCTCCGATCTCATCGCTCGCGATTGGAGTCTAGCGTCCGCGCTTTCACTTCTTGTTTGGTACATCTTGGCCTGCCAATGCCTCTCTACCCTCGCGGTCACCCGTCGAGAGACCAACTCGTGGAGATGGCCGGCCGTGATGTTCGCCTACATGACTACGCTTGCCTATGCAGCCTCTTTTCTTACGTACCGCGGAGCTTGTTGGCTCGGCTGGGGTTGAGCTGTGCAAGAAGTCATAGCGCTCTCGGTCGTTGCACTCGCTGCCGGCACGACAGTATGGACGGTCTTTAGATCTTTGGTGGCCGATCCACTTTCTCGGTGGCTGCTCACGCGAGGACAGGTGAAATGGGCTATGCGGGTCCGGCGTTGGGTTCGTTAGCTACCCGATTCCAAATCCTAGCCCACATTCTGGGCATTCCTTGTTGAGCGTAGAGAATTCGGTCCCGCAAGCGGGGCACTTGGCAGTTTCCTTTTCAGAGTCGTAAATGCCGTCTTCTGTGTCAATGGCGACCGTCTCTCCGCCGTCGATGCTTGCTAGGTCTCGCGCTCGTTCTTCTAAAACAAACTCTCTAAATCCGGCGATATCCTGTTCGCGCGCCAAGACCTCGATTTGAGGCTTGCAGCCTGTGCGACAGTTTGCAGGATCCGCGTGAAGCTCGATGACAATGCCGCGCTCTTCGAGAGCAGCCTTGAGGCGCTTAGCTTCTGTGTAGTCGCAGACTCCTACTTTGATGAGATCGTCTTTGGGTGACATGCGATTAGGCTAAGAAAATTCTGGAGAAATGACAATCCTGGATTCGGTTAGAGTCGCCAGGGCAGCACTTCCGTCAAGGAAGGCAGTTAGCTTGTCCTGCGGTCACTTTGAGCTGAGGGACCATTTGAGGAGGAGTGGTTTGAACGGTCTCTACTTTTACATTTAATGCGCACTCATGGGTGACGACGGTGAAGCTGCCGTTTCCATTGTCCTGGATGGATTTTACGACTTGAGTGGGTCCGAGAAGGAGATAGATGTCTTTAGATTCGGAGACGGCTCGGAATCTACGCAGGCTTTCTGCCGTGGGAGGAAGTGCTGCGTGCGCGGCGGTCGTTACAAACAAAAGAGCGATCGTGAGGTGCTTCATATTTTCATCTCCAAAGTGATTCAGGTACAGGGCCCGACTTCGAAATCAAAGTAGAGGAGGGGGTGAGGGCCGTCAATGAGTCCCTAGGCAGCTAGCTAGTCAATTTGATGCGGCGTATGCGATCTTGATTGGGTGTTTCTCTGTGTCATTTTTAAAATTCTATTCACTTGCTGCAAAGCTCAGTGTGAATGTCATTTTCAATGAATGATTGAGTTGTTACTTAATTAACGCTTCTTGTCTCAAGAAATGTCAATTACATGAAAGAGGAAAAACTTCTGTGATGATCCATTCGAATTTTCGAGGCTTGTTTGTTTCGGTTTTGCTTTGTGTTGCAACATCTGCGCATGCTGCCGCCCTGGTTCCCATTCAGGGATATTCGTTTACTGTGCTCAGCAGTGTGGGCCAGGAAGCAAAAGCTAGGGAACTCGCTGATCGCTGTGAAAAGGCTTTTCAATATTTTGTGGGTCTCTACAAATCCAAGCCTGCGAAGATCTCATTGTTGGCTTTGTCTAAAAGTGATTGGTCTCAATACTCGGTATACCCAGCATACGGAATGCCCAACTATGCGAACGGGGAGTTGACCGTTGCGACGGAATCGAATGACCTTTGGGATAGTTTTGTTGAAATCATTCGGCAG
>CAZGCK010000068.1:14963-21405 GCA_964524175.1 uncultured Bacteriovoracaceae bacterium
CAGAAGCTTACAAAGTGATGGAGCAAGTTTACGGCCGAAGCGGAAAGATCGAGATGTCGCAGTTTTTCGATCTTTTAGTTGTTCATGAGTTGGCGCACTCATTTCAGGAACAAGGCGGTGTTCGGTTGCCGCGCTTGTGGTTGAACGAACTCTTTGCAAACTTGTCGCTCCATTCCTACATCTCTGAAAATGAACCTGCTCAGCTCCCCGTTCTCTTGACGGCGCCGGCGATTTTAGCGGGAATGGATCCCAATATGCTTCCATTTCACACGCTGTCTGATTTTGAAGGTCACTATTCAGACATGGATCCCCAAAACTACGGCTGGTACCAGGCTAAGTTTCACTCCGCTGCCGCTCAGGTTTATGACGCCGCAGGGGCATCGCCCGCGCAGGCAGTTTGGAGCGCCTTCTTGAACCACAATTCATCCACAATGCAGGATAACGAGCTGCTCGTTTTCCTTGAGTCTCGTGGCGCGGGCAAGGTTGCTGAGGTTGCGAGGACCTGGCCCAAGTAGGGTAAAGTAGTGTCCCCCTCGGGTATTGTTTATCTTGCCGTGCATTAAAGTAATGCGACTAAGTGGTGCTTGAACTATTTTTTTATTTAGTTTCAATGGCTTATAGCGGGTAATTCAATACACGAGGGGGCCAGTTTAGGTTGACCCAGCTCCAGTTCAGATATAAAAGACCAAAATGGTTTGGTCTGGAAAAATTCTCTCTTTCTTCTTCGCCTTCGCTGCGGCGACGCCTGTATTGGCTGACAGCACGGAAATCATACCCGTAAAGGAAGGTGCGCAAGTGAGTCGCCCAGACTTCAGGGCGGCTGCCGGGATGGAGTTTCAGCCTGATCGCTCGGTCAATCTACTGCTGCGTGTAGGTTCGACCGGCTTGGTCGTGAGCAACTCCGATCAGTATGTGCTGGTGCTTGCAAAGGTCAGCGGCAACTTTGCTATCGATCCTATAACCGGAGAGCCTGATCTTAACTCCGAAGAAGCCAAGAACTTAGTGCTAGGCAAAGCGTTGCCATACCTCGACATCGAGATTGTACCTCTAGGTCTTAAGCTGGGACCTGATGGGACCATGGGCGGCCAGCTCAGGTTTCTTGCAATGGGTGCAGGCGTCGACGTCAACAACGGTCAGAGCGCGCGCTTGCGTGTGGATGTTGTAGGTTGGGAAAAAGAAAAGCTCACTGAGCTGATCCCACAGAAGCTGTTTCTGTTTTACAAGGTGATCGCAGATGCGGCCGGTTACAAACTCGCTTCACATGTCTCTAGTAAGCTCGCACGCTTTAGCGGCGCGAGTATTGCTGGCGCAAGCGGAGAGTTAGGTTTGGATTGGTACCTCAACGAAACTTTCACGTTGGCATTGAAGCTTGGAGGTCGTGCTGATCTGGCGATTCGGTTCAATGATCCTTCGCCTTCGGAGTGGGATATTCAGTCAGACCTTGCGGCATACGTCGAAGTCTCGCTCGACTTTAAGAAACTTTTGGATCTCTTTTCGGGCAAGATCTTTGTTCGCAATGGTGTCAACTCAGCAGTCGAGACGAATGTGGATGGGCAGGCCTCTTATCAGCTCATGGCTGGGGCTGAGCTGATTTTCTAGCCGCGCTCAAAAAGCGCCGAGTTTAGATTGAAGTCGAACTCCCTGGCTTGATCTCTTAAATGCGATTGGATCTGCTTTTCGAGATCTGATCGAAAAGCGGTGATTTGTTGGGCCTCTAGCGTATTCTCATAGTGCAGCACCCTCGACTGCGAGAGGATGAGACCCACGAGGTCCTCGGCGCGCAGGCTGAGATTCATCTTAACGCGACGGGGACTTCCGGCTGGATCGAGGCTTTTCCAAGGGGTGGCTCGATAAAGTCGAGTCAACTCAAACAAGTCTCCCCGCGGTTTTTGTTGGGGTGCTTTCCAGCGAAGATTGAACTCGCGTCGGATCCATTCGTTAAGCTCCGGCAACTCGGCGCATTTTGGAAACTGGTACTCAAAGACCTGCAGTATTCCCCGCGGCTTGAGGATTCGCCCGATCTCCGTGCAGGTGGCCTGCGGCTCCATCCAATGAAGGGCGGACGCTACGATCGCTGCGTCTGCGCTCTCCGACTCAAGCCCAGTGAGCTCTCCCTGACCTATCGAAAAATCAACGGATAGATCAGCTGTCACTTCGCGTGCGCGGTCTAGCATGGCAGCATCAGGGTCTATTCCGCGCACACGCGCGCGAATTCCGGACTTTAGCAACGAAGCGGATGAATGCCCTGTTCCGCATCCCAGATCGACGATCTCAAATGGCTCGCTAAAGCTCCTCGCTAGAAGCAGTTTTGGCAGTTCCTCAAAAAGCGCAGCAGGGTAGTAGGGGCGGTAGCGACGGTAGAGATCCGGATCAAAGCGAGCCACAGTCTACTTTGCCGGAGCGCCCGCCGGGCCTTCGACATTGAGAGCAAAGCGGGTGAGGCCTGCTTGCCTTAAGGCATCCATCAGCTTGATCACGATTCCATGTGGAGTCGCTTGGTCGGCACTGATGATCGCCGTCTCGTTAGCGGCATTTGCGCCCATAGCAGCAAGCTTCTTGTTGAGTCCATCCCAGTCGAGCGTCTCTTTGTCCCAGACGAGGGCGCCCTCTTTTGAGATCGTAAAGTTGAGCGGGCCTTTTTGGGATTCTTCACCCGTTTTGGCTTTAGGGAGTTGAACCTTGATGGCTGATTGGTAGAGAACGGGAGCGGTGATCATGAAAATGATGAGGAGGACGAGAACGACGTCTACGAGTGGCGTGACGTTAATCCCCGAGATCAAGTCATCATCTGAGGAGCCGGCAAATCCGCCCGCCATTTTAGGTTCCCAGCTTTCCGACTAAGAAACTCTTGGTGGCTTCCGCCTCGGAAATCGCTGCCCGCACGCGGCGCTGAAAGATGTTGAAGGCGACGACCGCAGGGATCGCGACGAGGAGTCCGACTGCCGTTGCGACAAGTGCTTCAGAGATACCGGAGGTCACAGTTTGTGCGCCCGTAGTCGCTTGTTGCGAGAGATCGTGAAACGCCTTGATGATGCCAAGTACGGTACCAAAAAGGCCTACAAACGGCGCATTGCTCCCTATGGTGGCGAGAACCGAAAGATTGCGCTCCCACTGTAGGCGCGCGCGCATCACTGGATCCTGCGCTACTTCGGTCAAGATATCGGGGGATGATTTGCCTCGAGCGATCAGGCTTTGCACCATTTGAGCTTCGAGGTCGGGTGAATTGCCAGCTCTTTGAATTCGCTGCTCAGCCAGGCGCTGAGCTGCGTCAAATTGGCCTTGGTCGACCGCTGAGCGAACCTGTGCGCGAAAGCTGGGGAGGTCCCTGCAGGCAAGCCGGTAAAATCGGCTCCTCTCAAAAATCAGGGTCACCGAAAGAACTGAAAGAAGCACAAGGAGATAGAGAACCCACTCCGCGCCGATCAACGACATTCCTAAGAAAAGGTTTGAGAGCATCGAATCATTTCTCCTTCAATTGAACCTTAAATAGGGTACCTCGAATTTTAAGAGGCAAACAACGTCGAAACCGTGATATATCGCGTCATGCTGTCAAAAGCGTGGGGTTGCACCGTAGAAGTCAATCTGGCAACGTAGGCGTTCAAATTCACGAGGGGATTCATGGCTTTTAATATCGTTACGAAGAATAACGTCCGCGATCGTTTCAAGAGCCCGCCGCGCCCAGCTATCTGGAAAGATGCAGAGGAGAAGGACTGGAACAATTGGATCTGGCAGCAACAAAAGCGCATCAAATCCATGGACGTGCTTGAGAAAGTGATTGAGGTCACCCAAGAGGAGCGCGACGCCTTTGCTCAATCTCATGAGGTGTTCAATATGGGCATCACGCCCTATTATGCTTCTCTCATCGACCCAAATGATCCCAACTGCCCGATTCGATTGCAGTCGGTACCTAAAAAGGGTGAGCTTACCATCCTGCCCACCGATCTAGAAGATCCGCTCGGCGAAGAGCGCGATATGCCCGTGCCTGGGATCACGCATCGCTATCCCGATCGAGTACTCTTTTATACGACTCACAATTGCCCAGTGTATTGCCGTCATTGCACGCGTAAACGCAAGGTTTCGGATCCATCGTCGTCTGCGGCCAATGCGCAGCTGGAGCAAAGCCTCGAGTACATTGACCAGCACAAAGAGATCCGCGATGTCGTCATTTCTGGTGGAGATCCTCTGTCCAACTCGGATGATCGCCTGGAATATATCCTGTCGCGCTTGCGTGCGATGGATCATATCGAGGTTTTTCGCCTTGGCACTCGCAATCTCGTGACGCTGCCTCAGCGTGTGACGGACTCATTCGTCAAGATGTTGGCAAAGTACCAGCCGCTGTATGTGCACACGCACTTCAACCACCCTAAGGAGTGCACGCAAGAGGCGTTCGATGCCTGCCGTCGCATCGCGGACGCAGGGTGCCCAATCAATAACCAGATGGTGCTTCTCAAGGGTGTGAACGATAAGCCTGAGATCGTCAAAGAGCTCAATCACAAGCTGCTTATGATGCGCGTGCGTCCTTACTACATCTACCAGTGTGATCTCTCGCAGGGGATCAGTCACTTTCGTACTCCGGTCGAAGTCGGTCTCAACATCATTGAGCACCTACGGGGCTGGACAAGCGGGATGGCGGTTCCGCACTTCGTGGTGGATGCCCCGGGAGGGGGAGGCAAGATCCCGCTTCTGCCTGAGTATGTCGTGAAGCGCGAAGGCAAGAAATGGACGCTGCGAAACTTCAGGAAGCAGCAGTTCGAGTATATTGAGCCGTAAAGGCATACCTCTCTGAGGCGCAGTGTAAAACCGCTCAAGGTGCGACGTTGATTTTGATCTGGCCGGCGGTACCCGTATCTACACTGATCGTGTTAAATCCTGCAGGGTTGGTCGAAACGGTTAGGGTGTTGTTTGTCAAAGCCCCCGAATAGGTGAAGATCGTGTAACTGCCTGTAGCCAATCCTGCTCCCGCTGTCAGGTCGATGGTGCCGTCCAGTGTGAGATTGCCGGTAATGTCGACCGCGTCGGAGTTGGTGCCTAGCGTGAAATTGAGCTTTGAAGAATTGTTGAGCGTGAGTCCTCCGTTGAGGCGAAGCGCGGTCGAACCAGCGTTGGCAGGGGCAAGAATCGCGGTGGAGTTGTCGGCTACGGTGACTGCTCCAGTGATGATTCCCGCACCGCTGAGCGTGCCGCCTGCAGCAACGGTGACGGCGCCAGTCCCGGTGGCAGAGCCTGTGGTATTGGCTGCCTCTAAAGTGCCCGCGCTGATCAGGGTAGTGCCTGGGTAGGTATTAGCGGCGGTGAGCTTCACAGTGCCGGTGCCCACTTTAGTGATGGTTGCAGCGGTAGGATTGATACCCTGAGGAGCGATGACGCCGCTGAATGTGACGACGGATGTGCCAGCTGCTTGCAGGTTGAGAGTTTTGGTGTTGTTTGAAATGCCGTAATTGAGAGAAATCGGCCCGGTAAAGCTGTTGGTTCCTGCTGTGTTGTTGCTTCCAACGTAGCTGATGCCGTTAGAGTTGGCGTTGCCGGTCGCGGGGTGGTTGATCATGATTGAGCTTGCGATTGTGACGCCAGTCGCTTCTGTGAGAAGGCCTGTGTTGCATGTGTAATTGGTAGCGGGGTTGGTGATGCCTATCATCACTGGCAGGGTGTTGCCCGTCCCCAGTGCGTTGGCGGATTCGACTCGAATGGGTCCTCCGGCGACGCTCCCAAAATACCCGGTTGCCCCAGACATCGTGAGTGCGCTGTTGTTGCCGGCTAAGACGATCCCCGCGTCGTTGCCCGTTGTCGTGGATCCACCAAAGAGGATGGAGCGGATCAATGTCGCTGAAGTCGTGAATTGACCGGTAAGGCGAGCATTGCTTGTACTGTTGGTGTTGAAGTAAAAAGCATTGGCCGCAATGTCGATGAGTTCGAAGTTGTTGGCAAAGGTAGCGGGAGCCGCGAAAGTATTAAAATTGATCGAAGAGCTGGCGGAGTTTTCGTAGCGAACTAAGCCGGTTCCCAGTGAGTTTCCATTGTTGTAGGCGTTGAGGAGCCCTTCTCTGTGGTAGATTGTCCCGGCAAAGCTTGCGTTGTTTCCCTGAAACATGAGCGTACCCCCGCCTGTTTTGGTGAGAGTGACGCCGCTTCCGCTCGTTAGGCCCCCGACAGTTCCTAGGCCGGCGCCAATGTTCAGGCCGTTTCCAGAGGTGATCTCCACATCTAGATTGTCGTTTAGCGTAAGCGCGATGCGGATGGTTTGGTTTGTTGCGGTCGTTGTTGTGTGACGGATAGAGGCATTAGAGCTTCCCGTGTTGTCCATCGTGATGAAGTTGCCGCCACTTTCGCCTAAATTGTATGTAAACCCATTGGCTGTGTTGTTGAATAGGATGTTTGCCAATGTGGGGCTCGAGTCGACAGAGATCGCTCGGTTGGCTGTGATGCCGCTTCCAAAATGAATGGT
>CAZGCK010000069.1:0-2756 GCA_964524175.1 uncultured Bacteriovoracaceae bacterium
AGGACTCGGCCAGAATCAAGAAAACTGACTGCGCTTCACCCTACAATCGAAACATCGCCCAAAAGCGCGAAGTCTGGCCCATAGTACCCATGCCCCTGCATGCTGTTTGAAGAGAAGTGCGCGTGCTTCACTCGGTTGCTCGAGAGGCGCGCGTTCTTGAAGTTCTCAGTGAAGGAACCAGACAATGATCCTCCCTTGAGGTAGGTCACTTTCTGCTCCTGGCCGTTATTCTCATAGAGTCGCGCCAAGCGGATCTCGCTGCTGTAAGTGCCGCTATTCGCGTCGGCAAATAATCCCGAGAACTGCAAGATCTCGATCACGTGCGGCGATTGCCGAGTCAGCTCGGCGTGCGAAAGGGTGCCTGGCTCGACTACGACGTTGCCCCGCGAGGTGGTGACAGGCGAGCCCGTGTAATCGGCGTAGCGCTTGTCGGTCAAGGTCGCGATCACGCGGTTGCGGTCTACGAGCTTGAGCGGCTTCTGCGTGACCCCATGCTCAGAAAGCCCCGTGGTGTCTGCGCCATACTCGAGGTGGGGATCCAATCCGATCGTAAGCAGATCGCCCTTGGCTTCGGAAATCAGATTCTCACCCGTTTTGATAAATGGCAGCCCATTATAGGCGTTCGCTGAAGCGAGCTGGGACACTTGGTTGTTAAAGAGCGTAGCCAGGACTTCAGAATCTACGATGACAGAAAAACGCCCACTGGGCGGCTTAGAAACGTCGAGCGAGTGTCGAGCGCGCTCCGAGGTCTCATCAAAGAGCTGTTGGATTTTTAGGTCGTCCATGTTCACTGACCAGCGTGCGTTGAGATACTCATCGGCGCGAGTTTCGCCATCGGCCATTTTGCGCGTGTAAGAGTAAGCTGATTCGACGTATGCGCGGCTCTGCGAGTGTCGATGGGTTAAGCCATTGCTCAAATGAAGCTCTCGATCATGCACGGAGAGAAAGAGCTCTGCCGAATTAAAAATCGTGTCGCGCTTTCTTGAGACCGAGGCTGCGATTTGCTGAGTGAGCTCATCCATCGCTCCTTCGAGGTCCTCGGCCATGCGAGGATCAGAGGTTGGAAGCGGCGATTGCTGAGGAGGGATCTGAGTAGGGAGCTCCCACGCTTGATGATCAGTCTGCAGAGCAGCTTCGATAGCCGAGTCAAGCTGCGGAGCCAACGGGAGCGAGTTGAATAGCTTTTTCGAGATCTCACCCTGCCGGCCCGGCCGTCCTGGGAGATGCACCATGATCCGCGCCTCGAGCGCACGTGCTCGGACTTCGCGGTCTTGATCCGTCACGAGCGATTGCATTTCCTGCATGAAGTATCGCTCACGACGGTGCGTGTGCTCCTGTTGAATGATCCAAGCGCGTACTTGCTTGCGAGCGCTGAGCTCGCGCTTGAGTTGATCGAGTGTCCAATCGGTCTTCTTGGTTTGAGTCATCCCCATAATTATCCTAAGATCACCTGATCCATGAGCATGTAAGGTCCGCCGCAGCCCGCTTGCACAAATTCTTTGTGATACTTGCCGCACCCGCCTGCATCGTTGAATGGAAAGCGTGCGCGATCCGGATCGGAACGGGTCGCTTCGATTTTTGACTTGGCGACGATCGAATTCAAGACGTCAGGGGTATAGCCCGTCATCTGGATGTCGCCGCCCGCTGGACCTTTGAACACGCGCCCTGTTTTTTTGCCATTTTTGACTTCTTCAAGATAGGCGAGTCCAACCTGGATGCCCATGCCTTTAGGGTCTTCCATCCCACCGGCGGGATGTACCGCGACAAAGCCATCGCCCAACGCGCTCATCAGCTGATCGAGAGTTTTATCGCCTGCACTGAAGTAGGTATTCGTTTGTCTCGTATAGACGCCGTTGGCCCAGCTTTCGCGCTTGCCATTTGCGGTACGAGGCACCCCGAGCCGAAGCGCCGAAGTCAAATTGGTCATTGGCGCGAGCAATTGGCCTTGATCGAGAAGGACCTGTTCTTGCGCAAGCCAGCCTTCTTCATCGAAGTAATAGCTGCCCCAAGCTGCGTAGTTGCCGTCGCCATTCTCGAAGACTGCGGGATTGTTGAGAATGGTAGCCAGTTGGTTGCCCACTTTGTCGCCAGTCTTATGCAACTCCCAAGCTTTGCTACGGCCCCGTGCGCAGGTATCCGCTTCCTGCGCGTGACCGAAGGCTTCATGAGCTAGGACGCCAGAAACGACAGGACCAAAGATGACACGATACTTTCCGGGAGTCAGACGCTCAGCGGTCTTCAGGGCTTTGAGGTCTTGAAGCAGTGCTTCGACTTTCTCGTCCGGGATCTCAGCAGCTTCCATTCCGCCTAATCCCCCTAGATTCACGTGAGTGCGATCAGCGCCCGACATCGTCACGAGAGTGGCGCTGTTGCGATAGAGCGTTTGAGACATGTTGGTCTCACGATCGATAAAGATCGACTCTTCTTCCCAGAAGCTGGATCGAGCCATCACGTAGGTGAGCTCTTCGGATTTGAGACCCACAGTGGGAGCAAGCTTCTTGCAGCGCTCTACAAAGTCTTTGAGTTTCTGGATTCTTCGAGCTGCATCCCACTTCTTCGGATCGTCTTTAAATTTAATTCCAAAGTGAACCTCAGTTTGCGCCCCTGCGGCGTTGGGGATCTGCGATAGAATCTCCGACTCGAGATTTGCTTTCAATCGGTCCTTCCAGCTCAAGGGATGATAAGGCCGCAATACTGCGCCCTCAGGTACACGGGCGCCGCTCACACGCCGGGCAAAGTCGCGAGCGGCCTTGGCG
>CAZGCK010000069.1:2766-21329 GCA_964524175.1 uncultured Bacteriovoracaceae bacterium
CTGCTCATCCTTCAGGCGGTTCCATTCACGATCGGCAAAGTCGCGAGCGGCGTTTTGAAGAGAGCCTGCTTCAAGATCATCAGTCGCTTGCTCGTAGAGGGTGTAGCCGTCATAGATTCTGAGCACCACGCCCATCCGTACCTGGTCAGATAGCTGCGTTGCTTTTAGATTCGCGATAAAGCTCTTGGCCGTCTTACGCTCAAAGAAAATTGAAGCGTACCAATCAGGCTTGGCCTCTAATGCTGGAAGAAGCGAGGCCAGCGTGTCTCTGAGTGGTTGTAGATCTGAAGCAAAGGGTGCGCGTTGAGTCGAAGTCATTCTCGAAATTAAGCACAAAAGCCTGTGCGTTGTCCATGTTGGGCACTTAGTGTTAAACTTTAATAATGAAAAGCGTTCCCGCACAGTTGTGCGAACCGCATGAAGATGCGCCCTGGAGGGGCGCGTACCTTACCGCCATGCGAAGCCAGGAGGGCGAAGCATGAAGAGTTGGAAGGCCTTAGGTGCGGCGCTAAAAAATCCGCAGATGGCGTGGATGTTGGTGTTTGGGATGTCCTGTGGATTGCCCTATATCCTGACCAAAGCTCCGCTTTCGGCTTGGATGACTCAAGAGGGTGTGAGCCTCAAGACGATCGGGCTCTTCGCCTTGGTAGGTGCGCCCTATACCGTCAAATTTTTGTGGGCACCTTTGGTCGATCGGTACACTCCGCCCTTCTTGGGGCGCCGGAGAGGCTGGGCATTGATCTTTCAAGTTTTACTTGCCCTTGTACTGCTGGCGATCAGCGTGCTGAGCCCAACCGAGGAGTTGTGGTGGATTGCCCTGCTTTCTGTTTTGATCAGCTTTTTGGGTGCGAGTCAGGATATTGTCGTGGATGCCTACCGGGCCGAGGCTTGGTCCAAGGAAGAGCTTGGACTTGCCAACAGCGTTCATGTGACAGGGTACTTGATCAGTTTTCGTTGGATTGGCAATGCGGTTGCCCTGTTCTTTGCTGACTACATAGGTTGGCCCAACGTGTTTAGGGTCATGGCGGGCACGCAGTTATTGGGTGCGATCGCTTCGTGGTTTGCTCGAGAGCCAGAGAACGTTATTTCGTCGCCCCCCCAGTCCTTGTTGCAATCGGTGTTTGTCCCGCTTGCCGACTATCTCAAGCGCAAGGGCGCTTTAGAGATCATGCTCTTCATCATGCTTTATAAAATCGGAGAGAATATCGCGAGCGTGATGACGACTCCGTTTTTTTTGAAGATCGGATTCGAGCAAAAGGTCATCGGTGCGGTGGCAAAGCCCGTCGGCTTTGTGGGCATTCTCTTGGGCGGCCTCGTAGGTGGAGTCTTCATGCTCAGGCTAGGTGTCTATCGATCGCTTTGGATCTTTGGCGCCTTTCAGGGAATGGCGACGATTCTCTTTGCGTTGCTTGTCTATACGGGACCAAGCATCCCAGCGCTAGCCGCCGTGATTGCGGTGGACAATCTTGCCATTGGAATGGGAACCGCGGCCTTTACGACGTTCATGATGAACACCTGCAACAAGAACTTCACGGCCACGCAGTACGCATTGCTCACCAGTCTTATGGCTGTGCCAGTCAATGTGTTTAGCGCATCCTCGGGGTTTCTAGCTGAGTCGCTCGGGTGGGTGGGATTCTTTATTTTCTGCACGGTCATCGCGTTTCCTGGGCTCTTGCTTTTGGTTCGCTATCCCAAATGGCAGCAGCCGTGATAAATTCTGTTTTATGGCGCACAAACCTGACCCAGGAAAGTTTGGCCTTAAGAACTATGCTCATCCCGATCAGTTTGGTGATTGGCTAGGCTATCAGGTCGAAACGCTCGATCGAGACAAGCACGAAGCGGAGGTGACGCTCAAGATTCGGGGGGACCATCTTTCGCCTGCGGGTCGAGTTCATGGCGGCGTGATCTCCGCATTTTTTGACTTCGCCTGTGGGGCTGCGGTCTTCTCGACTTTGGGAGAGAACGACTTCTGCTCTACCATCGAACTTAAAGTGAACTACTTTCATCCCATCCTGCTTGGCGATGAGTTGGTGGCCAACAGCAAGGTCGTATTTCGCGGAAAGAAACTCTGTGTCGTCCATGCGTTTCTCTATCGCAAGGGAGAGTCTGCTCCAGTGGCAATGACCACTGGGACGTTTAATGTCGTGACGCCGGTCGCGAAAAAGGTTTAGGCACATGACACTGTCCTCAGCCCACTCTGAGTCCCCTTAGAATACGCCCAGAGCGCACTCTAAGGTAGCTCAGCCGGCTTGAGCCCCCCTAGAATGCGTATCCCGCGCATTCTGGTAGGGCTCAGCAAGCATTGGTTGCCGGCCCCCTTTCTGAGGCAAACCCAATCCTGACAATTCGTCACTTTGGGTCAGGGCTGGTCTTGTTTAAAAAGGGCAAAAGATGTCGAAATTGAAGCTTCCGCAAAAGGTGCTAGCCGGAAATCGTTCGATCATTCAAAATCCAAGTCGATGGGTAGCCTGCGCAACTGGCTTATTTTAGGAACGTTCATTGGGCAAACGTGTGGGGCCTCTTTCGGTTTCGCCGCTCAAGAGGTCGGCGTTGACACGCCGATAAAGGCCCTCGATCCGATCGAGAGTCCTGCGCCCGTAGCCTTCGGGCCTCTGACTGAGGCTCAAGCGCAAGCTGTCGTCGTCAAAGTGGAGGCTGCTTATCCTACTCCCTCCGACGTGCCAGCTGCACCGGCGGTGACTCCCTCTGGCCTACCCGCCACGCCCTCTCCAGAGCGATTCAAGATCGGTGATATCGCTTTCAAGCTCCGCAAGTCCGAAGATCAAGCCCGCTTGGCTGCTAAGTCCTACAAGGAAGTCCTCGACGCCGACATAGGCGACGTAGAAGCAGGCTGGCGCTACGGGATGGCGTGCTACTTTCTCGGGATTCGCGTCGCCAAAACGCAGCCTGAAAAAACAACTTTCTTCGCAGAGGGGCGTGATGCTGCGCTTTTCGCCGCAGTTCGCGATCCCAAGTGTGCGCCTTGCCATTTCTGGGCGGCCGTGAATATGGCGCTTTTCGCTCAAGAAGAGGGCTATATGAAGACTCTCTTTAGCTTGAAAGAAATTCAGAAGCACCTCGAAGCGAGCATCGAAGTCGATCCCAAGTACATGTACTCAGGCGCCTACCGTACGCTCGGCCTGATCAATCAAAAACTCCCGAGCATGTTAGGTGGAAACAAGGCTAAGGCTCGCGAGTATTTTGATAAGGCGCTCGCGGGCTCACCTGATGAGCCGCTGAACTATCTTTTTTATGGAAAGTTTATCGCAGACGTGGAGAAGGATCTTCCGCGCGCGCTTGAAGTCGCAAAACGCGGGGCTGCCCTGGAGGGCATCGGTCCCGAGCGCATCGAAGCCCAGGAAGCAGTAGAAGAGCTTAAGCAGGTCGTAGTGTCTAAAAAGTTCTAGGTCCTAAATCGGTGCTTTAGGAATCCCGCGCACCCCGAGCACTCGGTCAAACTGCTTGAACGTCCCTTCGGAATCATCCAGTAGCTTGCGCCCAGGGCAGAGAATCGGCTCGTTCGCAAACTCTGGATCACCTTTCTTCAATAGGCTGGGCCCGCACTTTTGCATGACTTCAGCGAGCACCAATTCAAACCGCTGCCGATCCCGATCGTCAGTGAGCTCGAGCTCCGCCACGCCTTCAGGAACATAGCGATAGAAGGCTGGTACTTCGCGAGCCCACAGCATCGGCGGTGAGTAGCGTGCTTTGAGGCCAGGGTTGTCGTGCGCGCGCTTACGATGAGCCACGCTCGTGTTAAGGTCGATAGTCTCGCCGTGAGCAGTGCCCACCCAAAAATGAAAATTCTTGCCCCAACATCCGGCCCAAAGGACCGTATTATCTTCCATCACTTCGATCCAAGCAGCAGGTCCGTACATCACGCGCGACTCGAGACCAAAATTGCGCAAAGCCTCTACCGTCGCAGCGGCCACCATCAACGGATAGTCAGATCGATCTCCCGTCAGTCGGTCCACCACTTTGGTGACCACGCGAGAAACATTGGCGATGATTTCGAGCGGTGTGCCGTCTTGTTTAGTCTCTTGTGTCATGGGTGAGGGTTATGCTTTCCAGGCTTGAAATGCGAACGAAATCCAGCCTACGATGAAGAGCACTCCGCCGAACGGCGTAATCGCTCCTAGAACTTTGATGCCGGAGAGAGCAAGTGCATAAAGACTGCCCGAAAAAAGCAGTGTGCCGATCACCCAGCACAGGCCCGTAATTGAGGTGTTAGATCGAGGGTTTTGCGTCGCCCACACACCCAGTCCTAGCAGTGCCAGCGCATGATAAACTTGGTACTGCGCCCCTGTATGGTAGGTCGCCAATGCTTTTTCAGTCAGGCGCTCTGCCAATGCATGCGCACCGAACGCGCCAAAGATCACTGCAAGGGCTCCTGAGATACATCCTGCGATCACCCAAGTTCTGCCGTCCATTTTAAAGTACCTTCTTTTTATGAAGCTCAGATACCGCCTTGCGCATCATGAATCCAGGCAAGTGGTTTGCAAGCCAAGCGAGTGAAGCTGTCGGCCGTGGAAACGCGATCCGATGGTTGCCGCGCTCTAGGCCAGCGAATATTTTTCGAGCGGCTTCATCAGGCGGTATCAAGAAAGGGCGATCCGGAAGGCCGGCTGACATATCCGTCTCGATGAATCCAGGCTGGATCGCGCTCACTTCGATTCCATACTTGGCGAGGTCGTGCTCAAGTCCCTGGCACACGATGAGTTGCGCTGTCTTGGAGGCCGCATAGACCGCAGTGCGCGGAAGCCCTAGCCCGGCAACTAGGCTCGAGACAACAGCGATGCGGCGGCTTTGATGCTTGTGCTCGATCCACTCGTAAGCCAGCGCATAGATCGAGAAGATTGTGGCCGTGCAATTGATGTCCATGATCTCCGCCGCAAGTTCCGCGGTTTCTGGCTTGCGGGGGTTGAGATCGTGACCCACTCCTGCGTTGGCAAGATAGATGTCGATCTGAGGCGCGAGTTTTTTCATCAGTTCGGAGATCGCTTTGCGATCCCGCAAATCTGCAACGTGCACTTCAATGCCCGGAGGGGCGCTATCGGGGTTGCGGACTAATCCGTGGACCGTGTAGCCGCGCTTGAGGGCTTCATCGCAGAGCGCTCGGCCGATGCCTCTCGCGGCGCCTGTGATCAGAACTGTCTTTTTATTTTTTTCGGCGCTCATAGTAGGCTCATGCCCCTTGCGATTAGTTCTGACTTCTCTTTAGACTGCGTTGCGATTTCTCGAAGGCGCTCACGGGCCACAGAGCTCCAAGGAGCGTTCAACCGATTGGAAGACTCCATCTCCAGCAACTCATATCGAAGGAGCCAGTCGTCTGGATACTTGGCTTCGAGCTCCTCATGAATTTGAGATAGCTCGGTGATGTGCGTGACGGCTGAACCCTCGTCGCGAATTGCGCGCAGGCGCCTATAGAGCTCATTGAGGGAGCGATTCTCAGGCGTGAGATTGGTTTTCTGCTTACCTGGTTCCTGTTTGAAGCCACCTGTTGCAGCTAAATACTTCTTGCGATCCGCGGCACCGCCAAAGACCGACATCACCTGCGCTCCACAGGCCATGTCAAACGTGCCCCATTCAGGCTTAAACAGCACTTCTGCACCACGAGTCACGGTACAGGGCTCAAATGCCAACACGAGATTGCGGCCTTCTCGTCGAACTTTGCTCTTGAGCTTACCTTCAACGACGATTCCCGATTCAAACTCCATTCGCCCAGGCTTGGTGCCGCGTGAGCCTGCGCCTGCGGCGAATCCCAGTGCAGCAAGTTCATCGTCGCTCAATTCAGCAGGGGTTTTTTTGAACTTGCGGACTTTTCCGAGAGGAGATCCAAAACCACTCGCATGATGCTCAGGGCCTTGATTGGCGATTTCTTGATCCTGAAAGGCGAGTTGTGTCGGGCCTTTGAACTGGAGGTACGCAGGAGCGCGAGCCGAGTCGTACAAGACGCTATCGAGCACGCCGCTTATCTGTAGCCCTGATTCGAGAACGGTCGTCGTGACGGTGCGAGCTTGTTGCGCTTTCTCTAGTCCTATGACGCCGCCTTGCCTGAAGGCCATCATAAGCGCCAACTCTTCGAGCGCATCTCGAATTTGTTTAAAGTCGCGCGCCACAAAAAGCTGAGGCTGTGGGCGAGTGATGTCGTACGAAACATCGATGCAGCCGATCGAGAAGGGGATCTTGCGAACTTCTGGAGCCAAGCAATGGTAACTCTCGCCCACCGAGGACATCAGGCCCGCCCCATAAATCTTGGGCGACTCGATTGGCCCTACCAAGCCATATTCAAAGGTCCACCAACCCATGCGGGAAAGAAGTGTCGCCTCGCTCACGTAAGTGACTGCAGCAATCGCATCATCGAGCCGCCTTTGCGCAGCTTGAATCTGCTCAGGAGTCGAAGTGGGCTCTTCCTTCACAATCGAAAGGTTTCGAATCGCATTGTAAACATCCAAGTCTTGATACGAGTAGATCGCATTTCGCGAAAGCTCACCAAAGCTTCTCAGATACGCCGAGTACTCGGGGTCCGCGATAATCGGCGCATGTCCCGCTGCTTCGTGAACGATGTCGGGAGCAGGCGTGTAGGCAAGGTGCTCAAGCGTTCTCATGTCACAGGCGATCGGCAGGATCCCGAGCGACTGAAATTCCATAAAGACTGCAGGAGGGATAAACCCACTCACTGCGACGGCTCTCCAATTGAACTTGCGGAGGCATTGATCCATTTCCTCAATGCGTGGAATTCGCTCGGTCGAGATGCCGGTTTCTTGCAATCCATCGATGTATTTTTGATGAGCATGATGGCCCAAAAAAGATTTAGAAATTTTTAGAATAAAGCGCCAACTCGCGTGATCGATGGGCGTGTACGCGCCAACGTCTTGTTCGACGATATAGGGCTGAAGATACTCAGGGATCTGTTCAGTGAGTGGCGCGCGCATGCGTGCGTAAGATAACGCAACTCTATAGACTTAGTCTACCGATAGTCTCGTGACTATGTTAACCCAGGAATATGCAAGGACGAGTAGAAAAACAGCATGAAACCGAGCACCAAGGGCCAATTTGGAAGCATCCCTATATGATTTATGTAGGACTCACGATGGTGCTTTTTTTGTTTCTCGTGGTCATGGCTTATCTCGCATGGACCAATGGTTGGATCCCAAATCGCGGGATTTCGTCATGAGCCAAGTCGTACTGGTGACAGGTGCTTCGAGAGGAATTGGGCGCGCGATCGCGCTCAAATTCAAATCAATGGGCTGGAAAGTGGCCGCTTGCTCGAGTCAGCCTACTATTCATGAGTTTAAGGAGGCTGACTTCACAGCAGTCTGCGATGTCACCCAAGCTGAGCCTGTGCGTGAGTTCGTTTCAGGTGCTCTCAAGAAGCTGGGCAGAATTGATGTCGTTATCAATAATGCCGGCCTTGCGGGGAGCAACCAGCTCGACCCTTCTGCATCGGACGATCTTTGGCACGAGATCATTGCCGTCAACTTGAACGGAACCTACTACGTCACCAAGCATACGCTCCCGCACCTTCCCGATGTGACCGGACGGGTGATCAACATCGCATCAGTTTTGGCTCTGAGAGGCGTGCCGGATCAGACTGCCTATTGCGCGGCTAAGCATGGTGTATTGGGTCTAACGCGAGCACTGGCTCATCATCTCGCGCCGAGAAAAATCACTGTTAACGCGGTCTGTCCGGGGTGGACGCGCACCGAGATGGCTCATGGCCGGATGAAAGAGCTTGGCATGTCGGAGGCTAGCCTGCGTTCGGGTGTCCCGCTTGGGCGGTTCGTCGAGCCAGAAGAAGTCGCAGCGATGGCTTGGTATCTCGCCTCTCCTGAAGCAGGAGCGATCACTGGACAAGCGATGACCATTGACGGCGGGTCTTGGGTTTAGCAGCGGTTGCTGATGCTCAGCAATCCTCGCTAGGAGTGAGCCACCGCGTCCGATGAAGGGGCTGCGTCCTGAGGAGCAGCAGCCGGAGCAGGTGCTTCTTTGCGCGGAACCGGCGTCGTCAAAGGCTTGGGCAAGTCAGGTGCTCCCGTTGGAGGTCCACGGCGTGGACGCTTGGGAGCAGATGGGTCTCCCGCAGCAGCTTGAGTTTGCATGGGCGCGCCTTCTGGACGAGGCTTGCGCTCGCCGCGAGGTTCGCCACGGGGTTTGCGGTCATCGCCGCCACGTCCACCACCGCGCTTCTCGCCACGTTTGCCGCCGCGCTTGCCATCACGAGGGCCACGGCCTTCGTCAGCTCGTTTTTGGGGAGCTTTGTTGGCAGCGGGATAGAATTCGACGGTATAAACTTTTTCGCCGATGAGTTTGCTAGTGGAGGGTACGGTTTCGCCTTCATTCAGCTGCGAAACAATCACGCGTTTCAGGCTGTCAGTCCGCGTCTTCACTTCTTCAAGTGCGCTCAACAAGAAGGTGAGCTTGTCGCCTTCGAGCTTGAGGGCTTCACCCATGGCAGCGGGCAGCTCTTCAGGGGTTTTGCCGGCCGCAAGGAGTTCTTGCTGGGTCTTTAAAGCGTTCTTGATCGTAGGCGATGGAAATTCAGTCAGTGTTTTCATGTTTCGGCCTCGGAAGTCCTTCTCTTATAGAACGCTGATCGGGTCAAGCGTGCAAAGTTTTTTACAGGATTCTTGCGCTGATGAATAAGCCGATAGTGGTTTTCTCCCAGCTTGGTTCGTTGGCGAAAGGGTAGAAAGTGAGCATCGGATTGAGAGAGAAGTTAGGCGTAACGTCCCAGTTCACACCGGGTGATACCGGAATCGCATAGTTTTCGATGTCGTTTCCGAACCAATAGTCAATTTGGACAATATCAGACCATAGGGTGGCGCCCACAGTCGGTAGCATCTGGTAGTTCGCAAATGATGAGAAATTGAACGAAGCGTTGGGCAATCCGGTTACATCGCCTCGAAGAACGTTGGCGCGGACAAAGGTGAAGGTACCGAGCGTCAGACGGGTGCTCGGTACGCTATAGGTGGCGATCTGAGTCGAGCGAATCCCAGTATTAAGATTTCCTCGACTATTTGGAGCGACGGGGAAGATCAAACGCACGTCGAGATTCACATTGAATGGGCCGTTGCTGTAGAACTTTCTGTCTCTGTACGAAATCCACGGATCTCTGATCTTGAGGTCTTGAACTTGATTCTTTGTGTAGGTTTCTAGGACGAAACGGAAGTTTCCGAGGATCTCAGAATGAGGAGTCAGCTTGTAGCCGCCCAGGAAGGTGTTATCGAGATTTTGCGTATCGGTTAAGTTGCCGTCATTGGTAGCATCGCTGGTTGCATAGGTGGGATTGGTAATCGAAGGGCCAAAGTATTGAGCAGCGTAAGCTAACGTGAGGCTGTCAATCAACGAAGGGGGGGGCACGACTTTGGTTTTTGCTGTCGAGGTCGGATTGGCAAAAGCGCTGCTCCCCAGGGCACCGAGCAGGGCCAGGGATGCGAGCGATTTTGCGATGATGTACTTCTTGCTCATACGAGTCTCCTTAGTAACTACTTTCTCACCAACGATGGGCGTGGCGGATCGGCATTTAGCAATCCCCTTGCCAATATAGGGCGTGTGCGTTATTTTTGAATTGTCTTTAAAAATCAATATTTTATGAGTCTGGTTTGCAGATGCGTTCTTCTAAAACTGTTTAAGAAACGCGCAAACTATAAACCCTTTGGGCAGGATCATTTTGGCTCTGAGCTGAACTGGCCCCGCTGATAGGGTCCTTGACTGGTCGCCAGAATAGGCTGAGAGTGCAGTCATAACCATGTTGCCGCGATTGAAACGACTTCTACTAGGTGAGCCGCTTTCCAATCAAATGGAAGCCCACGAGAAACTCCCTAAGTGGATGGCTTTAGCTGTTCTCTCTTCGGATGCGCTCTCTTCTATAGCTTACGCTACTGAAGAGATGCTGATTCCCTTGGCTGCGTTCAGCATGGCGGCTGTGATCTATTCGATCCCCATCGCAATCGCGATCGCGTTGCTACTGATCATCGTGACGATGTCCTACAAGCAGACGATCGATCGCTATCCAAGCGGTGGTGGCGCTTACATTGTAGCCAAAGATAATCTGGGGACGCAGGCGGGTTTAGTGGCCGGAGCTGCGCTTCTCATTGACTACGTGTTGACTCTTGCCGTTTCGATTGCTGCCGGAGTTGAGAATCTATCGTCAGCCTTTCCTTACCTTATCCCTCACAAAGTCGCCCTCGGAACGGTGATGATCATCATCATCATGTTGCTCAATCTGCGAGGTGTAAAAGAGTCGGCGAGCATTTTCGCGATCCCGACTTATTTCTTCATTTTCTCTTTCTTGGTCATGTTTGGCGTGGGCACTTGGCAGCTCGCCACTGGAGCTACGGTTGCGGTCCATCCCATCCAACATGAAACCTACCCCACGATTCCTCTCTTTATTCTTTTGCATGCATTTGCGTCCGGGTGTTCAGCTCTGACGGGGATCGAAGCGATCTCAAACGGGATTACTCTGTTTAGATCTCCTGCGCCACGCAATGCCAAGCTCACGATGTTTTGGATGTCATTCATCTTGGGCTGTTTCTTCCTCTGTATTACGCTTCTTTCACACGTCAACGGGCTCGTGCCCAAGTCGGGTGAGACAGCAGTCTCTCTGCTTTCGCGCAGTATTTTCGGAAATCATTGGTTTTATTTCGTTGTGCAAGGTTCGACCGCACTCATCTTGTTCTTGGCTGCGAACACAAGTTATGCAGGATTTCCGCGCCTATCGTCTTTGCTCGCAAAGGATCGATACATGCCTCGCCAGCTCGCGAGTTTGGGTGATCGCCTTGTTTTCTCGAATGGCATTCTTGGGTTGAGTTTCGCTGCGATCATTTTGCTTGTGATCTATAAAGGTCAGACCCATCACCTGATCCCACTCTATGCCGTGGGCGTATTCCTGTCTTTTACGCTCTCTCAATCGGGCATGGTGATGCATCATCTGCGCGAGCGCGAGCCGGGCTGGGTGACTTCCTTGATTATCAATGGGCTGGGGGCAGTGACGACGGCGGTTGTTCTGGCTGTGATCGCCTCGACTAAGTTTTTGGACGGCGCCTGGATGGTGGTGTTGCTCATTCCCGCTCTTGTTCTTCTTTTTAATCGGATCCATGCCCACTATCTCGCTGTGGGGCGCGAGCTTTCGCTAGGAGGCATGCGCCCTCCGGGTAGCCTAACGCCGATCAAGCACACTGTGATCGTGCCGATTTCCGGCATCCATCGAGGCGTGATCGATGCGCTGAGATATGCGCTGTCGATCTCTAGCGATGTGCGCGCTTGCTATGTTGAGCTCGATTCGGACTCGACGGAGAGGGTGAAGGCGGAGTGGCATAGGTGGGCCCACGAGGTTCCGTTTGTCGTGCTCAAATCTCCTTATCGATCCGTCATCAGGCCTCTCCTTGAGTACATTGACGATGTTGAGCAGACAACTCATGGTGATTTGATCACGGTCATTATCCCGGAGTTCGTCACTTCAAAATGGCGGTACCAGGTTTTGCACAACCAAACCGCTTTCTTGATCCGCGCGGCCCTTTTGTTTAAGCGAGGCAAAGTGGTGACGAGCGTTCGGTATCACTTGAGAAACACTTAATTGCCAGGCAGCGGGCATTCTGATCTCAGGCGATAGCGCTAGTGACAGCGGCCGATTCAGGCACTATCACCGACTCTATCTGATCTTCGAGATCATAAGGCAATTCTAGAAAAAAAAGCCCCGCCACTCCTTGAGTAGCGGGGCTCTCAATCTTGCTAGGTCTTGGTTTAGAGCGCCTTCGCCGTCAAGATCGCTTGAAATGAAGTCGAGGCGATCGTCATATTCGAAGGATAGATATTAAGCTGTGGGTTGATGCTGACGTTTGGGGTGATGGCCCAGTTGATGCCTGGCTGGATGTCCGTTGGACCCAGGTCCAACCCTCCGAAGTAATGAGTCCCCCCTCGGCGATAGGCGCTGACCAGATCCACCCAGAGAGTTGCCGTTACGGTTTTGCTGAGTTGGTAGGTGGCGTTTGGGCAGACGACAATCCTATAGGTGTTTGTGGTGTCAGGGGTATCAGATCCAGGGATGTAGAAACGCAGGAAAGAAAAAAGACCGAGGGTCAGTTGAGTCGAAGGAACGGTGTAGCTGTTGATGAGGGTGGGAGTGAATGCAAATGCATTTCCGTCCCTTTTTAGCTTGTCCCGTGCAGCCATTGCTGGGGTGCCGAAAAGAATACCGGTAAACTTCACGCCGCGCACTACGGCAAAGTTGGTTTGCTGGATAAACACCGAAGGATCTAGCATTTGGATGTGTCCGCTGCCCCAGCTATCAGGGCCCAAAGCGGGTAGAAAATTAAAGTGAGGAGTCACACCTACCATGAGTGTTGGAGTGAATTTGTAGCCGGCAGTGATAATGCTTTCGATGCTTTGAGGAGAGCCGTTTGAGCCATCTACATTGGGCTGGTATCCGTTGCCAAGATTGTTGATCGAAGCGCCCGTGTAGTAGCCCCAGTAATTGAGTGCGCCCTTTTCAAGGAGAGTGTCGTAAAAAGACTTCTCAGCGGATGAGCTGCTGGTTTGTGTGTTGACGACCGAGTCTTCTGCGAAAGCAGTGACGCTCGTCAGGCTCAGTCCGGCAAAGACTAAACCTACCGCAACTCCATTTTTCCGACTTTTCATACTTTTGAACCCCCAGCCTCGAAGTGAAGCCTTCTGAAAAAGTGCGCGAAGACTTTTTCGCGCGAGATGATTCGCTCGTTCCCTCTTGGCAAAGACGCGTTAATTGCGCAAATTTTTTCTGATGACACAACGTGCTGTTTGAGAACTTTAAATCGAAATCATCGTCACAGCGAAGAGCAGCAAGGAACCTGCTGCGATCTCGATCGCATTGAGTGGGGTGTTCAGGAAGAGCGTGTTCAGAATCACCGCGCTGACGGGATAGAGAAGCTCGACAAACGTTGTCACGTTGGCTGGAGTCCGGGCGAGACCTCCGTAGTAGATCCACATCGGTACGACTCCGCTGACGATCCCCAAGTAAAGGAGTGTGCCTATTGCCGAAGTCGTAGCCATCGAGGACCAGTCAGAAGGCACATGCGCGATGGAGAGGAGGATGCTCAAGGTGAGTAAGCCAAAGATGTATCGCCAAAAGGTGCCGACAGACGCATTGGCTTGGGAGAGTAGCGCCCGTCCAGCCACGGTAGTCGCTGCCCAAATCAAAGAAGAGCCCAAGGCGTACAAAAACCCCCGAGTGTGGAAACTATCTAAGTCTTTGAGAAAGCTAACGTCCAAGTTTGGAAAACTGAGAACAAAGCCAGCGCCAATCGCGATGAGGCCCCAAAAGTAAAATTTGGGAGCAGGGCGTTCTCCCAGAAATGCGAACGCCAACAGCACTACAAAGATCGGTTGCAGCTTTTGAAGAAGGATGGTGACCGACGGGTTTTGGTACTTAAATGATGCGGTAAAAAGAACCGTGGCGATGGCAGAGCCCATTGCTCCGACAAAAATCGCCGCGAACCAACCCTTCCAGTTCAGTTTGAAGAGTTCGCTTCTGTGTTTGCCGAGGATCCAAGGAGTAAGGATGAGCACACCGACGAGATGCTCGCAGAAAACGATGAAGGTGGGATCCAGGCTTGCCGAAGCCGGAAATCTAAAGAGTGCATCGGTTCCCCAGAGTACTGCGGCCGTGGCAACCAGCAGGGGACCGCGCAACTGTTCAAGCATTCAACCTAACCATCCTTTGAATCGATGAATAGATTGTCGGGCCATTTCTTGTCTTAATCCATCTTTTTTCTGACCTTCCAGCCCTTCAAAGAGATGGGAGTCAAAAAGTCCAAAATGCATGTTGGCGGGCTGGTAGTTTTTTGGATCGCTACCAGTGATGTGTCTGAGGAGTGCGCCTAAAGCCGTATTGGCAGGGGGGGCCTCGTGAGTGCGGCCTTCGAGGCGTTGTCGGATGAAAAAGCCCGCCAGCATTCCGCAAGCGGCAGATTCGAGATAGCCCTCGACTCCGGTGATCTGCCCGGCGAGGTAGACGCGGGGGTGACCTTTGAGTGAAAGGTCGGGCCGCAGAGCTCGTGGCCCGCAGACGTAGGTGTTGCGGTGGATCGAACCTAAGCGGAGAAATTCGACCCGATGTAGAGCGGGGATCAGTCGTAGTACGCGAGATTGTTCGCCGTACTTGAGCTTCGTCTGAAAACCTACCAAGTTGTAAGCTGTTCGTGCTCGGTTCTCAGGACGGAGCTGCACGATTGCGTGGGCCCAGCGGCCCGTCTTTGGATCAGTGAGGCCGACGGGTTTCATGGGACCAAAACGCAAGCTGTCTCGTCCTGTGGCGGCGATGGCTTCGATGGGTTGGCAACCGGCGAAGAATTTTTCCTTCTCAAAGGATTTAGGCGCGACTTTCTCAGCCGACATCAGGGCGTCGATAAAGGTGTGGTACTCCTCCTCGGTCATCGGGCAGTTCAGGTAGGCTTCTTCCTCTCCCTTGTCGTAGCGGTTGGCGAGAAAGCAACGATCCATATCGATGGTAGAGGCGTCGATGATCGGCGCGATGGCGTCGTAGAAGTAAAGGTCGTCAGCGCCCGTCGCTTTGCCGATCCATTGACTCAGCTTTTCGCTGGTCAGGGGGCCGGTTGCGATCAGGGTAATCTCGTCTTTGAAGGGAGTCTCGACTTCACCAGGCTCCGCAAAAGTGATTTTAGGATGCTTGCGCAAGGCTTGCGTGATGAGGTCGGAAAAGATGTCCCGGTCCACCGCAAGCGCTTGGCCGCCCGGGACTTCGGATTGGGCGGCTGCATCCAAAACCAGTGAACCCACATGGTTCATCTCGGTTTTGAGCATGCCGGGCGCAGAGACTGGGTCCTTGGACTTGAGCGAGTTGCTGCAAACTAGCTCGGCGCAGCCCGCGGTTTTGTGTGCTTCAGTCATTCGCACGGGACGCATCTCGTGGACGACTACCTCAAATCCGTGGCTAGCCAGATAATACGCAGCTTCGCTGCCTGCTAAACCGCAACCGACGATGTGAATTCGCATTTTGGTGCTACTATCACAACTAGACCTCAGATGACGCTCTCAAAGGCTCTCGACGGATTTTTGACGTTTTTGCGGATTCAACGCGGTTCGAGTCCCCATACTTTGCGGGCATACGAGCTGGATCTCTCCGATTGGCTACGCTCCTGTTGTGGCGTGGAGTCGATGGATGACCTCAACCAACGATTGGATCCCGCTTCGTTGAGATCTTATCTTTCGCGTCTCTACGAAACGCACGAGCGCTCTTCGATTTGTAGGAGGCTCTCTGCGATCCGCTCTTTTCTTCGCTATGCTCGGACCCAAGGATGGATCGAGCGCGACGTGGGATTGTTGGTTCCAACGCCTAGAAATCAGCGGAGTCTCCCGCGATTCTTGCCGATCCATGAGATGCAGGAGTTGGTGCAGGCGCCTGATCTCACCACGCGATTGGGGCGAAGGGACCGCGCTCTTTTTGAAGTGCTCTATGGATCGGGTCTTCGTGTTTCGGAGGCTGTAGGGCTGGATGTTGGAGATGTGGATCTTTCGGGAGAGTGGCTCAAAGTTTTAGGCAAAGGATCTAAGGAGCGATCAGTTCCATTCGGTCGCCCCGCTCGAGATGCGATCACTGAATATTGGAAAGATCGCAACGAGGTGACGGCTGATCAGCCCGCTTTTGTCAACTACAGGGGGACTCGATTGACAGCTCGAAGTGTGGGGCGAATTGTGAACAAGCATTTGATTCGAATCGCTTCTACTAAAAACCTTTCGCCCCATGGTTTGAGACACAGCTTCGCGACGCACTTGCTCGCGGCGGGTGCTGATCTTCGTACGATCCAAGAAATGTTGGGACATAGCCAGCTATCTACGACTCAGCGCTATACACATGTCGACTTAGGCGCTCTAATGGATGAATATCGTGAGACACATCCACTGGATGCGTTGTTTTCTGGTCGCTCAGAACCGAGTTTGCTAAAGGCAAAGAAAAATGGACAGACTAGTTGATTTTCTTCTGAATTTTTACGGCACAACTCCATACCTCGTCATTCTAGGGATTTTACTAGCATGTGGTTTGGGGTTGCCAATTCCTGAAGACATCACTCTTTTTGCGGCTGGATTATTGTCCTATTATGGCGTGACCCACGTCGGCGTGATGATCGCGATTGCAATGGTAGGCGTCTTGGTCGGCGATTCAGCGGTTTTTCTGTTGGGGCGACATTTCGGTCGCCGTTTGACCAAAATTTGGATCTTTCACAAGCTTTTGCCAGACGATCGGCTCGAAGCTGTGCAGAAGCAGTTTCTTAAAAAGGGCAATAAGTTGATCTTTGCAGCTCGCTTCATGCCAGGGCTGCGCGCGCCGATTTTCTTCTCAGCGGGTACGCTGCATCTTCCCTACAGGATATTTATATTTTACGATGGAACTGCGGCCCTCATTAGTGTCCCTTTGATTATTGGGGCGGTCTACTATTTCGGGGACGAACTGGACCATGTGGTCCGGATCATCCAGCACGTCGAGCATAGCTTGGTCGTGGTGATCTTTCTGATTCTCTTGGCGGTATTTGGAAAGTGGTACATCACCCATCGAAAACTAAGAAGAAGCGCGTGATCGGCCCTAGCCTCCTTTTAATCGCGGCCTTTGCGATCGGACAAGGGCTTGGGGCGGGCTCCGCCTCGGCAGATCCTGCCACTCTGATGTCATTTGAGTCTACCTTGACTCCCGAGAACAAGAAAAAGCTCATGACTGATTGGTGTGAGCACATGAAGAAAGCCGTCGTCGGCTTTAGGTGGGGTGTCTCGGTCTGTCACGGCACGAACATCGTGAATTGGCGGGTGGGGGGAGTTTCGGTTGAGGGGCGGCCGCTGGTATTTGCGGAGTTTGGCAATAAGGACGCGCCAAATACTACATTGGTCCTCACCGCTGTCCATGGTGATGAGATCACGCCTCTGTATCTGGGGCTGCGGCTCGCGCAATGGCTTAAGGATCGTATCAACGATCAGTCCTCTGTTCATGTAGTGGTTGCCCCGCTTGTGAATCCTGATGGGTTTCTTAGCAATCCCCGGACGCGCACTAATGCACGAGGCGTCGACGTGAATCGCAATTTTGCAACTTCAGATTGGCAAGAGGCGGCGCTTAAGACTTGGAAAAATAAGTACCGAAAAGATCCTCGGAGATTTCCGGGCAACGTTCCTCGCTCGGAGCCCGAGACCATCTTTCAAGAGGATTTGATCCGCCTAGTGCGCCCGCAAAAGATCTTGTCGGTGCACTCTCCTCTGAACTTCATGGATTACGATGGGCCGTCGGCCGTCTCGCTTTCGAAGTTTCCGCAAGACTATGTAGAAGAGTGTTTGCGGTTGCGGGCTAAGCTCAAAGCGACTCCCGGGGTGTTTTTTCCCGGATCGCTTGGCAACTACGCTGGACGCGAGCTTGGGATCCCCACGATGACGCTTGAGCTGCCGACTGCGGACCACCGCAAAGCGAAGGCTTATTGGGATCAGTTTAGCAAGGGCATCCAAACGATGATTGATTTTGCGATGCCGGATATCGCGACGACGCCATGACCGGGCAGACAGCCAAGCGAATTTTTTTACCAGTCGGCCTGCTTTTTTTGGCGCTTGCAATACATGGCTTGTGGCCTGGTTTTGGGCTTACCGATGATGAAGCTTACTACTGGGTCTTAGGTCAACGACCAGCGTGGGGTTACGCGTTTCACCCGGGGGGCATTGGGATCTTTGTCGCGATCGTGCATCGGGGCTTAGGTTGGCTTTTGGGCTACGACTCGGTGGCGGTGGTGCGCTTGCCGGCGTTTATCTGCTCGGCCGCAGTTTTTGGGATGGGTCTCCGGTGGCTGCAGTTGGCTGGCGGAGTGGGCGTGGGCGAGCTCGATGCTGAAGGACGTAGGCGTTGGCGAGCTGGTGTTTTAGGCGTGTTATCGCTCGTGGGGTTGTTCGCGATCTCGTGGATGATGGTGCCGGATTTTCCTCTCTTTCTGGGATGGACGATCGCCTTCTTGATGACTTGGAAAGTCTGTGAACCTGGGCCTGTGTCGGGCTGGGTTTGGTTTTGGCTCGTGGTCGGAATTTTTACATCTTTTTTGGGTAAGTACTCAGCGTTCTTGGGCGCGGGATCGGCAGGGCTTTGCATCTTGCTATGGGCTCCTCGTGAGCGTCGGATTCGGGGCGCTGCATATGTGGTCCTAGGATGTGTGCTGGGTGCGATCCCAATCATTTTGTGGAATGCAGCTCACGAATGGGGTTCGATCCTCTATCAGATCCGCGAGCGGCATGGGGATGGCAATGTCTCCTGGATTCGTTACGGTCGCTTTTGGGCCATTGAGCTCATCATTGCGGGGCCGGCGGTCTTTGCTTATGCGTGGATGATGGTTGTGCGCGGCTTGAGGCGCAAGCTCTCACGCGCCGAGGCTTATGCCGGAGTGTGGGCTTTGCCGGCGGCCCTGATTTTTTTTACGCAGCCCTTGAAAGCTGACTTCAAGCCTCATTGGGCGCTGATTGTTTGGTGGCCCGTAGTATTGTCAATGGCCTGGGTTTGGAGCACGGAAAGGGTAGCGTTCCCGAGTTGGCTAAAGCGCGCGCAGCTGGGG
>CAZGCK010000070.1:0-6824 GCA_964524175.1 uncultured Bacteriovoracaceae bacterium
TCACTCAAAGTAAAAGGTCCACTCGATTTTAGCCTCACTGGCGTGATGGCTGCCCTCGTTGATCCGCTTGCGATCGAGGCGATCAGCGTGTTCACGATTTCGACTTTCGATACGGATTACGTTCTGATCAAGCAGGACCGACTGGAACAGGTAATTGGATGTCTGAGGAGAGCGGGACATCGAGTTGTGGGGAGTTAGTTGCGCTGCATTTCCTTGCTCAAAAGGCCGGCGCCAGAGTGCTGTAGGCTACAGCTTGATGCTGACGGGGCCAGTTGTGTGACTTAACAGGTGCCCGAAGCAGTCGACTGTGGTAGGCCCAAAAAAATATGCGAATCATCATAGGCAAAATCCTTGGAGATACGCTCCGGTTGACACTCTTTGTTATTGCTTTTGGGCTGGCATCTGCTCAAGCTGACGCTTCTCTGTCTGCCGCGATTGCAAATGGATTGGAAGGTCAGGACGTAGTGTCCGGAGTACCCGCGCGCTTCTCGATCTTGGGAGAAAAGAATCCTACTGTCGTCGTTTTTCTTTCTGCCCACTGTCCGTGTTCAGAAAGTCATGAGCCAGTTCTCAAGAAGCTAGCGACCGAGTTTACTGATGTGCGCTTCGTAGGCGTGCACTCGAACGCCGACGAAGAAGTGCAGGAGGCGACAGAGCATTTTAAGAAGTCGCAGCTCCCATTTCCTGTCATCCGAGATGCAGGAGCGAAGTGGGCGGATGCATTTGGGGCGCTTAAGACCCCGCACGTATTTGTGGTTTCGCCTTCGGGCGATGTGCTTTTCAAGGGCGGTGTAGATGACAGTCATGTTGCCGCCGAGGCAAAGAAACACTTTTTGAGGGCTGCGCTCACGGATGTGCGCGAGGGCCGCAAGCCGACGGTGACTGAGGCGAGAAGTTTGGGATGCACGATTAAGCGCTAGTGGGGAGTGGATATGAAGAAATACTGGTTCTTTTGTTTGGGAGTCGCGGTTTTGTCGGCAGCATTTATTCTTTCTTCGTGCGGGCAATCACCGCTACTGAATCATGAGAAAGCCTCTGGCCAAGTCCGCATCGGAGCACCGGGAGAGATTGAGCGCACTGCCAATTCTGGAGACTCTACTCAAGCCTGCCCGCTTGATTTTCCTGCTCACGGACTTTGCGCCTCGATCGTCTGGGTGGGAAATGTCGTCGCTGATCAGGAAAACGAGTTCACGTTGAGCTTTTGGAGCAAGGCTCGGAGCAGCTCGGCGGGTCCGTATCAAACACCTCAGCTTGAAGTGGGCGTCCAGCTTTGGATGCCTTCGATGGGGCATGGATCTTCTCCAGTTAGACCAGTGCTCAAGGAGGAAGGCGTTTACTCCGCGCCGCGAGTATTTTTCTTGATGCCTGGAGATTGGGATATTCGCGTCCAGCTCAAGAAGGGGCGCAGCGTTGTGGAGCAGGCTATCTATCCGATCAAGATTTGAGGTCCCAGAAGTGTTGGTGCTTCTGTTTCTCTTGATTTCTGCATCGACCGCAAACGCCGCCCCCTGCTGCGGGGCTGGTTTGGCCACTCCTTCGTTTATCACGGGTGATGATAGTGCGCAGGTTTCGGTTTCGGCGGCCTATGGGCGAGTTATTGGAGATGCCCCCAGTCAGGGGCTCGCTGTATTTCGTGCAGATGAAGATAATGAGACTGCGCAGTCGTTTCAGTTGGATGGCGCAGTTTTGCTCTCAGATCGATGGCAACTGGGGGGGAGCGTTCCTCTCCTTCGTCGCGCGCGAAGCACCCAGTCTTCGCAAGGAGCGTCAACGGGGCTTGGGGACTTGCGATTTAATGCCGCGCTTGAGGCGCTTCCGGAATGGGAGTACTCGCTCTGGAAGCCTCGCGGTTACCTTTTTGCGACTGCGACTTTGCCGACGGGACGATCGCTCACTGACTCGCTCGAATATCCCTCCCAGCCTTGGGCTCTCGACTCGCGAGGCAAGGGTTACTACTCGCTTAGTAGCGGGGGGCTCCTGGTAAAATCTTGGAGTCACTGGGATGCCACGCTTCAAGTGGAGGCTCATCGCTCTTTTGCGAGAACCGTGCAGGAGGTGACGATCTCTCCAGGATGGGGGGGGAGTCTTATGTTGGCCGTCGGCTATAGCCCTTCTTTTGCTCCGCTGAGATGGGGTTTGTCCTTAGCGCCCGCCTTCGAGCAGGGAATTCATGTTGAGACACTGGGTGGGCCACCTTCTGACTCAAATCCACAATTAGTGTGGAACACTTCGATGCTGCTTTCATGGATGTTGACAAGAGATGCGACTCTAAGTGCGTCATACATGGATCAAACCCTTCTTGGGCCGGCTCGTAACGTCTCACTCAGCCGTACGCTGAGCCTAATGCTGCAGAAGCGGTGGGAGAGATGATTTGAGGTCCTCGAAAATGATTGTTTCGGCTTTAGCGATTTATAAAACGGTCTTTGGCTTTCTTTACGCGAGCTAGAGATTCTTCAATTTTTTGCCGCAAATGAGGATCGCTTTCCGCCTGGTCTGCCATGGCTTGAGCATAAGAGAGGCATCGCTCATCTTCCGCGATCAGGTTATTGCCAATCAAAATCCAGTCGAGGCCTGCTCGAACGCCCTGTATGCTGGCTTCCTTCGAGCTAAGCTTCTTCTGCAATCCCTGCATCTGCAAGTCATCTGATAGCAGCAATGCCTCGGGCAACTGAGCGCGAATTTTTTGGATTGCCACAACAGACATCGAGACCGGTATGTCTTTCTCCCACTCTCGAAGGATGCCGTGGCTCACCAAGATCGCTCCGCCATGTATTGTTCGGCCAAGAGAGTAAAAAAGCTCGAGTTGTTCGTCGCTCACTGTGCCGCTCAGATCGGTAAGCTCCTCGTGGCTATTGACGGTCGCGCCGCCTAGCCCTGGATAATGTTTGAGGCAAAGCCCAAGCCCCGCATCGCGCGCAGCTTCGTTGAGAGCGCCAAAGCACCGGCGCACGTCTGAGGCCTTAGCGGAGAACGAACGCTCGATTGCTCCAATGTCGGGATTTGCTGGATTTGTGTCGAGGTCAATAACAGGCGCTAGATCATAGTCGATGCCGAGGTCTCGCATTTCCACAAAGCTCCGCTCTACAACAGCAGTCTGCTCGACGGTCGACAGCAAGTTAAGGGCCTTCGCACTCGGCAATGGGGCAAATCCCAGCTTTTCCTTGAGCCTCCGCACCTTGCCGCCCTCTTGGTCGATCAGCACCAGCGGATGCGAAGGCATTGCATGTATCCGTGCGCAGAGCTCGCGCACTTGCGCAGGCGAGTGCACATTGTTGTCGTATGCTTTTTTTTGGCAGTCGTAATCGAACAGGATCACGCCACCTAGGCCAAAACGCTTTTCAAAATCCGCAAGCCAGGCGGGGATTTCTTTGCCGCGAAACCCTAGGACAAAAAGTTGACCGACGGCAAGGCTCATGACTGAGTCCCTTTCTCTAAATGCGCAGGAAAATGCTTCTGGAGCTGGACTCCGATGCGGATGATCGCGATCGCCATCGCACGATCTGGGTGAGTGGACCTAAAATGATCACTCAGTTCAGCAGCAATCCTGTCCCAAACCATGGGCTCCACTGCTTGGCTAAACCCTCGATCGGCAACAATCGCAAATCGATGTTTTCGCAAATTAACATAAAGGAGCACTGCGTTTCGCTGAGCTGTGCGATTCATGCCAAATCGATCGAAGAGTCGCGTCGCGCGCTTCAACGCATTGGGCTCAAAGGGCCTTCGCGACAAATGAACCCGGATCTCCCCGGTCGAGCCTTCCTCAGCCTCGATCAGCGCTTGCTGGAGCAAGGAGGCTGAGGGGTGTCGCGATTCACCAGTCACTGGAGACTCCTCCTAGGGGGGCATTTCGTTGCCACGAGCGAATCACCGCGCGCGGGTCTTGCCATGGCTTGCATTTAAACCAACCTGAACTCGTAAAATGCGCATCTGCTGAGACGATGTAGTAAGCGAAGTAGGAGAGAATGCCAGTTCCAAAAAACAACCAGAGCCACCAAGGGCCATTCTCCGCATGCTTGGGTACTGGTCGAAACGCGCCTTTCATTCCTCCTGCCCGCATGTACTGTTCCGCGCGGCCCGATTCAATCAAAGGGCTCTCTGTCTTGCGCAATAGATCGAGCAGGCCCAAGCCGATTGCACGAAAGCCGTGCCCACCCTCGGGGTCTTCTGTCACGGCGTGGAGTTCTCTTTCAATGACGTTGTCGACGATTCGATTCGCGTCGGCGTCATTGAGCCGCCCTTCAAGTCCGTAGCCGTGAATCAGTCGAGCCTGCTTGCGCTTCCAATCCACCACAATGAGGGCGCCGTTGTCGCTACCGCGCTTGCCGACGGCCCAGGTCTCAAAGACCTGGTGAGCGAAGTTACTGGCCGGTCCCTGGGTTTCCGAGAAAATCGCGATTGCCACTTGCTCACCCGTCGCTAGGTCGTGTTCGACTAAGATCGAACCGAGTGCCTGCTTTTCCGTTTCGGTAAGTAAGGAGGCCTCGTCAAGAACGTAATACTTAGGTAAAGGCGGAATCGTTTGCGCTGTTGAGAACGAACAGAGGAGCACGCTGGCCCCGAGTATGCCCAGCCAAAACCGGTGAGACTTCGATATAATAGGACTCCAGTGCTTTTTCGTCACCGACTCAAAGAGTACCTCCGTCCTTGAGGTTTGTCATGACGCCGGGAATTGAATTGACTCATGGGTCTGGTTTCCTTTAACCATTTGACGTCAATTCCTACTTTCCTGAGACGGGGGAAATCCGGTGAAACTCCGGTACTGTCCCGCAACGGTAAGCGGCCCTAAGCCGCAAGTCCGATTACCCTCTCAGGTGTTTACCCGCGGAGGTTTCTATGTACGGTCTGATTTTTTTCGCTCTCCTTTTTTCTAACCAATCATTTGGCAGGTCTGCTCAATCTGAAGCCCCCATCACCCTGCCTGCGATCATCAAAGAAGGGACGCCTGGCGATGTGTTGTTGCAGGACCCTGTTTCTCCTGCGCTGACACGAGAAGCTAAGCTCACCACCGCGTCGGGAAGTCTTCAAAAGAGTCTAAGCGACGAGCTCCCGTTGGTCGTGACTGGCACGGGCCTAGCGGGCAACGCTGCTCAGTTTCGTGGCTTGGGTCGCTCTGCTGAGGACACGAATGTTCAGGCGCTCGGCGTGCCCCTCAATGCTCCTCAAGGGGGCGGGTTTGACCTTTCGGTTTTTCCTCAGTTTATCTGGGCTGGGTATTCGTTTCAGCAAGGCCCTGCGCTCGGGACTTTTGATCCGCGTGGTACGGCAGGGAGCTTGACCTTGGTACCCTGGACCTCGCAGGCGCTAGCGACGCCCCATTTTTCAGGCCGCGCGACGGAGAGCTACTCGACGGCTAGGCTCAATCAGGTTTCTGTGGCCGCAAGTGATGGGGCCCATATAGCCGCAGTGGCCGGGTACAGCAGCGGTGATGCCCGCGGCCCGAGTGGTGCGTTTGCGGCGCGATGGAGCGGTGGTCCTGCGACTGCGACTTTTCATTTGCTGGCGACCGATCTTGATGCGAGCACTCCGGGGCCTGGCAAAATCACTCCGCTTGCGCATCAAGAAACGATTCGAATCATCCCGTTGGGGCAGGTTGATTGGAAGCTAGGGTCTGGAGCCTTGCTGAAAAGTAGTGTTTTTTATGATTGGGGCTACCTCCGTTACGACGACCCCGGCTTTTCGGCATTGCCAGCAACCCAGGACCGCACCCGGCAGTATGGGACGGAGACGGCGCTGCTCTTGGATGAATACACTTTTGGCATAGGGGCGCGGCACGCGGACTATCAAACATTGGGGTTTGCTGAGCAGTCTGAGTCAGTGCTCAGTTTGCGTGCCTCTAGAACCTTTGAGTTGGGCAACCTTTTGCTGGATCCGGGAGTGAGAGCGGTAGGCGTGACTGACTATGGGTTGTTGCCTGAAGGGAATCTTGGTGTTCGTTATGAGCTCCGTGAGTTTGACTCTGCCGTATTTGCGCGAGCTTCGTACTCACGGCATTTTCCGTCGCTTGTGAATCGGCTTTATGAATATCCGGGTTTCCCAGGGTTTCCAGGTTTTAAGGGCAATCCTGCTTTGTTGCCCGAGAAGGATTGGACGCTCACGATGGGAGGCGAGCTCAAAAATCGCCACATCGAAGCTTCCCTTCAGGCTTTTTTGCAGCTCGCGCAAGACGCACAAGTACGCGCTCCTCTAAATGCGACGACAGACACGGTGATCAATCAGGGTGAGGCGCGCATAGCTTCTATGACGCCTTCGTTGACCTGGCATGTAGTCCCGTTTTTGGATCTGGGTGCGAACTCGACGTTTGCGACTTCGGTCGTTGATCAGACGGGGTTGCCTTTTCCGGGTCTACCTGAGTTTGTGGGCAACGCGTGGACCGAGGTGCACTCGCCCGGGTTTGGCGAAAAGCGCCGAGAGACTGTGGGCTGGGCGACGCGCGTGGGTTTTCGTGGCGTAAGTGGTGCGGTTGCGGATAACGCAGGAAACCTATTGCCCGCGTACTCTGAGCTGACTGCGGATGCGAGGGTGCGGTTTTTTGGAAAATACACGTTGGCTGCGCGCGTAGAGAATATCCTAGATCAGGAGATCTTTGTGGTGCAGGGGTTTCAGAGCTTGGGAAGAACCGCGTCGTTTTTGGTGGTGGGGGAGCTTTAGAAAGGGTGTTAGGTTCCTTTTTTTAAGTAAATCAAGTTAACTATCTGTAATTACTAATATTAATTCACAGCCTTAAAAGGCGGGCGTTGGATGATCCGACAGCGTTTGAGGAGTGGCCCCTTTGAGTAGCTACCAAATCGCGGCAGTCCTTTTTTGCCGTTGCCACACCCCACCCC
>CAZGCK010000070.1:6834-21225 GCA_964524175.1 uncultured Bacteriovoracaceae bacterium
TGCCATAACCCCCTTCAACTACACACACCTCGGCTTGGTTCGTGGTGCCTGTGATCTGGCTCCCCAATTGGGTTGCCCAGCAAACAGGTGTTCCGAGGTGGAGGGAGTTTCAAGCGGCTGAGAGTTGTTTCTTAGCTAAGCCTTGAAACTCAATAACCGCGGCAAGAAAGCGATTTTCCTACGATTCTCTCTTTCTGCCTCATTTTTCAAACAGGAGTCTTCATTCAATGCCAGCTGTAACCATGCGAGAGCTTCTCGAGTCCGGCGTCCATTTCGGTCATCAAACCCGCCGTTGGAACCCCAAGATGAAGCCATATGTTTTTGGCGCCCGTAACGGGATTTACATCATCGACCTCCAGAAGACCGTCGACTCCGCACGCTCCGCTTGCGCATTCGCTTCATCGGTTACCGCTGAAGGCAAGAAGGTGCTTTTCGTTGGCACCAAGAAGCAAGCTAAAGAAGTCGTCGAAGAAGAAGCAAAGCGCGCTGGCCAGTACTTCGTCACTAACCGTTGGTTGGGCGGCATGCTCACCAACTATCAAACCGTCAAAGCTTCTATCGATCGCCTCAAGAAAATCGAAGCCCTCAAAAACTCTCCGGAGTGGGATGAAGTTCCTAAGAAAGAACAGTCTCGCTATGATCGTGACTTGGCTTCCTTGCAAAAGTCCCTCGGCGGCATCCAGGACATGAAAAAACTTCCAGGCGCGATCTTCGTGATCGACACCGAGAAGGAGCACATCGCGATCGCTGAAGCCAAGAAGCTCGGCATCCCAACCCTCGCTGTGGTCGACACTAACTGCGACCCTTCCAACATCAACCATGTCATTCCAGGCAACGACGATGCGATTCGCTCGATTCGTCTCTTTGCTCGTTTGATCGCTGACAGCTGTCTCGAAGGCGCCAAGATCTTCCAAGAGAAGCTCCGCGCGCAGGAAGTCTCCGACGCTGCTGCTCGTGAAGAGGCTGAGAACGAGAAGAAAGTTTCCCGTTTCGAAGGCGACATCGATCTTCAAGGTGTTGATGAAGCCGATCTCGAAGCTCAAGAAGCTGCTAGCGAAGAAGAAGGCGCTGCTGCGGCGACAGAGACTCCCGCTGCCGCTGCTACCACCGACGCTCCAGCTCCAGCTGCGGCTGCTCCTGCTGCGAAGAAGCCAAGAGCTAAGAAGTAACCGGCTGTAATCGAAGGAAGCTAAAATGGAAATCACAGCAGGAATGGTAAAAGACCTCCGGGAAAAAACCGGAGCCGGAATGCTCGATTGCAAAAAGGCGCTCGCTGAAGCCAGCGGCGACTTTGAGAAAGCCGTAGAGTACCTTCGCAAAAGGGGTATCGCATCGGCCGCTAAGAAAGCCGGTCGCGCTACGAAGGAAGGTCTTGTGACCTCCTATATTCATGGCGAAGGTCGCGTGGGCGTGTTGCTCGAAGTGAACTGCGAAACCGATTTCGTGGCTCGCACCGAACAATTCAAGAATTTCGTGAAAGACGTAGCGATGCACATCGCTGCGGCTTCACCCCAATGGGTTTCGCCAGAAGAAGTTCCGGCGGCCATCATCGCGAAAGAGAAGGAAATCGCTGTCGCTCAGATGCAGGCGTCGGGCAAGCCTGCCGCTGTTCTCGAGAAGATCGCAGAAGGCAAGATCAAGAAGTTCTACGAGGATAACTGCCTCCTTCATCAAACCTTCGTGAAGGATCCAAACAAGACGATCGAGCAGCTCCTCAAGGAGCTCATTGGCGCCTTGGGTGAAAACATGGCGATCCGACGCTTTGCCCGCTTCATGCTGGGCGAAGGGGCCAAAGACACGGCTGCGGCCGAGTAAGGGGACTCGAGTGGCGGGCGCTTCTTCAAAGGCGAGACGCAGAGAACCCTACAAGCGGATCCTTCTCAAGCTCTCCGGCGAGGCTCTCGCCGGCAAAGAGGGCTACGGGATTGATACCGATGTCCTAAAAATCCTGGCGAACGAGATCAAGGAGATCCATGCGATGGATGTCCAGGTCGCGGTCGTCATCGGGGGCGGTAACATCTTCCGTGGTCTTAAAGGGGCCACGTCGGGGATGGACCGCGCCTCGGCGGACTATATGGGAATGTTGGCAACCATGCTCAACTGTCTTGCGCTGCAAGATTCTCTTGAGCACCTCAAGGTCCATACGCGCGTTCAATCGGCGATCAATATGCAGGAGCTGGCGGAGCCGTACATCCGGCGCCGCGCGGTCAGGCATCTTGAAAAGAATCGAGTCGTGATCTTCGGAGCAGGGACAGGCAATCCGTACTTTACTACCGACACCACAGCGGCTCTCAGAGCGATGGAAGTTGGCTCCGAAGTCGTTCTCAAGGCGACCAAGGTTGACGGCGTGTACGATGCCGACCCCAAGACTCATCCCGCTGCGAAGCGCTTCGAGGAGCTCACGTACCTCGAGGTGCTCCAACGTGGCCTCAAGGTGATGGATTCGACCGCGATTTCGTTGTGCATGGACAATCAGCTTCCGATCATTGTTTTCGATCTGCATCGGGCGGGCAACCTCAAGGCGGTCGTGAATGGCCAGCCTGTCGGGACGCTCGTGCATTGATTCACGGCCTCACAGGGGGCCAAAAGGAGATCTAGACTATGTCTACTGCTGTTCTCAATTCGATGACTCAAAACATGGACAAGAGCATCCAGGCTCTTAAAGCAGAGTTGGCCAAGGTTCGCACGGGCCGGGCTTCTACCGCTCTGGTTGACACCGTTCAGGTCGATTACTACGGCTCGAACGTGCCGCTTAACCAGGTAGCTAACGTGACCACGCCGGATGCGCGCACTCTTCAGATCGCTCCTTGGGAAGCGGGACAAGTCGGTGCGATCGAGAAAGCGATTCTCGCTGCCAATTTGGGCCTCACCCCTCAGAACGACGGTAAGGTCATCCGCATCTCTGTGCCTGCGATGACTGAGGAGCGCCGTAAGGAACTCGCCAAACTCGTAAAGAAGATGGGTGAAGAAACCAAGATCGCCATGCGCACTCACCGCCGCGATGGCAACGAAGAAGTGAAGAAGCAGGAAAAAGCCAAGATCGTTTCTGAAGATGAAGCGAAGAAGGCCATGGATCTCATCCAAAAGAAAACAGATGAGAAGACAGCTGAAGTCGACAAGATCGTCACGGGTAAGGAAAAAGAAATCCTAACGATGTGATTGATGCGAACTCCTTGTGTCCCGTCTCACATCGCGATCATTATGGATGGCAATGGCCGTTGGGCCCAGCGCCGACGCCACCCTCGCGTTTACGGACACATCCGCGGCTCTTCGCGCGTGAAGAACATCGTCAAGGAAGCGGATCGGCTCGGAGTTAAAGCGCTTACTTTGTACGCGTTTTCGACAGAAAATTGGTCGCGTCCTGAAGGGGAGCTCTCCGTTCTTTGGAAGCTTCTTAAGAAGTTTCTTATCAAAGAAGTCGAGGAGCTGGATCGCAAGAACGTGCGTCTCCATGTGATCGGAGAACGTGAGCGTTTAGGTGGAGATGTCCGTGAGGTTCTCGATGGTGCCATCAAGCGGCTCTCGAAAAATACGGGTCTTTATCTCACGTTTGCAGTTTCGTACGGTTCTCGTCGAGAGCTTGTGCGCGCCGCCAGGCTCTTTGCCGAGGATTGCGCGAAAGGTCTGCGCAATCCCTCCGACATGACAGAAGAAGTCATGGTCGATTACCTCTGGACGAATGAGCTCGGTGATCGTGCCGACGTCGACCTCGTGATCAGAACGAGCGGTGAGAAGCGCGTGAGCAATTTTCTACTCTGGCAAGCTGCCTATGCCGAGTTCGTGTTCACTGAGCTGTGCTGGCCCGACTTTGGACCAGAGCATTTGAGAGAAGCGATTGACGATTACTCATCTCGCGAGCGCCGCTTTGGTGGCGTGACCGCCCCAGCTAAATCTCAGGAAGCACAGGTACAACAAGCATGAACACCGAGCTTGGAAAACGAGTCGCAACTGGCATCGTCGGAGGCGCAGTCCTCCTGTCACTCATCATCTGGGGTGGCGTGCCCGGCATCTTTCTTCTCACGATGATTCTATCCATGGGGATGATCTACGAGTATGCGGTCATCACGCTTCAATTGCCTGATCGTGTCGAAAAGCGATATGCAATGCTTTTGGTGGGGTGGTTTGCGGGGCTGGCCAATCTTTTGGCGCTTGGTGAGATAGAGATTCTTGTTCTTTGCTTCCTGTCCTTTTTTACCTATTTTCTCTATATGGCAGGTCGCCATCAGGGTCCTGGTTTTATCGATCACTTCAAGGAGTTGACTACTTCGGTTTTTGGTCTTCTCTATCTTTCATTTATTCCGTTTTTTTTGCCGCGCATTCATCATTCCAAAAATGGTGTGAAGTGGACAATTCTGTTTCTTCTGGTGGTTTGGGCTGGGGATACGGGCGCCTATTTCGCTGGCAAGAAATACGGCAAGACTAAGCTCTATCCGGTGATTAGCCCTAAAAAGACGCGTGAGGGGGCTGTTGGCGGTTTGGCGCTTGGTTATGTCTTGGCATTGTTCTCTAAAGCTGCCTTCTTTCCGGAGCTTCCCTGGGCAGCGATTTTAATTATTCCGATGTTTGTAGGGATCGTTGCGCAAGTTGGAGATCTCTGCGAAAGTTTTCTTAAGCGCGCCTATGATCACAAGGATTCCGGATCGATCTTGCCCGGCCACGGTGGGTTTCTCGACCGGTTTGATGGGGTAGTCTTCAGTCTCCCCGTCATGTATGCTTGTGTGCGTCTCTTCGGAGGTTAAGCATCATGCTGATGTCAGTCATTGGTTTTCTGATCATCCTGGGTCCCTTGGTCGTGGTTCACGAGTTTGGCCACTATATTTTTGCGCGTATCTTTGGCGTGAAAGCCGAGATCTTCTCGATTGGTTTTGGACCTAGGCTTTTGAGTAAGCAGATCGGTGAGACCGAGTGGAGAGTTTCGGCAATTCCTCTGGGCGGTTACGTCAAACTCTTGGGTGAAGATCGAGACGCAGCGCTGCCTCCCGAAGAAGCTCGTCGCGCTCTTCATAAGCAAGCTCCTTGGAAGCGGTTTTTCATCTTCTTTGGTGGCCCTCTCTTTAACTTCTTGTTTGCGATCTTCGTGTTCATGGTCATTCTTGTTTACGGCGAAAAGCAATTGCCGAGCCGAGTGGGCCGTGTTGTTCAAGGTTCTGTCGCCGAGCGGGTAGGTTTTCAAAGCGGAGACCAGATTTTATCGGTCGATGGCAAGGCTGTGACTCGGTACGAAGAAGTGCTGATGGCTCTCAACGAGAACCAAGGCAAGTCGATGACTTTTGAAGTGCGACATCCGAGACAAACGGAAACCGCCACTCTGCGTGTGGCTCCGGGAACCCAACTGGGTTTTAACGTCTATGGGGAGCAAACTCGCGTAGGTGACATCGATGGCTTGCTGCCCTATGCGAGAGCAGCTGTCGTGGGTGTTTCTGATCCGATGTCTTTGGCTGGAAAGGCCGGACTAAAGACGGGCGATGAGATTGTGAGTTTCTCAGGCCGTTCTGTTCAGGATTGGGAAGAGTTTGAGCGAATTTACAGAGAGACGGCGATGGGAGCGGCCATTCGCTTGGGGATTAAGAAAGGTGAAAAGGACACGGCAGCGCGCGAAGTCATTCTATCTAAGCCTATGCGTGAAGCAAAGGGCATGGATGAGGATTGGGGCCTCTATTCTTCAGAGCTCTTCGTCGATAAGACCGTGAACGACTCGCCCGCTGAGAAGAGCGGCCTGCAGTCCCGTGATCGCCTCGTCGGAATTGGTGGGATTCGCGTGAAGAGCTTCTTTGAGCTCAAGGACGCCGTTCAGCAATCAGGTGAGAAAACTGGCAAAGTCACTCTGGAGTGGGAGCGTGAGGGCCAAAAGATGAGCGCCACCGTCGAGCCGACGGCGACCGTCGGTAAGGACCCACTACTCAACAAGACTACGACTTATACAGTCGGTGTGATGCCGATGTTGACGACCGCTGAGCCTGAGATGATCGTCGAGCGGATCTGGAACCCCTTCGTTCTTCTCTATAAGGGGACGGAGCGGATGATCACTCTGACGGCTCGCAACTTTATCTCGATCGGCAAGATGTTTGGAGGCTCGGTTTCCTCAAAGACGCTGGGCGGTCCTATCATGATCGGCAAGATTGCGGGTGAGTCGCTCGCTCACGGCTTGGTAGCTGTGTTGACGACGATGGGCTTACTCTCAATTGGATTAGGGGTGCTCAACGTACTGCCTGTGCCGGTGCTGGATGGGGGGCATTTGCTCCTGCTTTTGATCGAGTCCGTGCGTGGTAAACCACTTACTTTGAGGCAGATGGAAGTCGTTCAGAGCGTGGGCCTTTGCTTGATCCTGATGCTCATGGTGCTCGTGTTTAAGAACGACATCTCACGCATGACATCGTTCTAGCTCGCGCGCATGAAAAAGCTTCTCGCCTGGGACACGTCATCGAAAGCCGGAACTCTGGCTGCCCTGGAATGGGACGAAAGTTCTCGCGCCGGTTGGGAGGGCGTGCGGCTCGTTGCGGAGATTTCCTTTAACGTTGATTCTGTTCATTCAGAGCGACTTCTTTGGGGGATCGACCAGGTTCTGGCCGCCGCGCGATGGAAAATCCAAGATGTGGATGTGTTGGGTGTAGGTATCGGTCCTGGGAGTTTTACGGGGCTGAGAATCGGCGTCACAACGGCGCGAACTCTTGCTCATACCCTGGGCAAGCCGCTCATTGGCGTTTCGAGCTTGGCAGCACTCGTAAGGCCCGTAGCGCGCGTGTTAGCGAGCACTCCGCGCACGATCGTCGTAGCGACGACCGATGCCTGTAAGGGCGAGCTATATGCCGTCTGGGGCAGTGCTCGTTCGGCTCTCGATTGTGTGGCGATGGCGGACGGTAATGCGCGCGGCCTTTGGAAGCGAGGGGTAGAAGAGCAAGTCCTTTCGCCCGAAGAGCTTGTGCGGAGAATCAAGCGCAAGATGACTGAAGGCGGAGCGCGCTCTTCTTCTTGGGTGGCGATAGGTGAGGGTGTTCGTCGCTATCCAGACGTTTGGAGCAAGCTGCCTGATGCACGAAGACTTGAAGTGGGTATTAGCTTTTCGGATCAGATTCAAGGTCGCTATTTGGCCCAGTTGGTGTGGGAGGGTTATCAAGCCGGAATCGCGCGACCGGCTCTTGAGCTTCATCCCCGCTACTTGCGCGCTTCAGACGCGGAGATTAAGCTCAAGGCGGGCTTGCTGCCGGCCGGCCCCACTCGGGGAGAATAAATTCATATGGCCTACTCATCTCGTCTGACTCAGGCACAGCTGCAAAAGCGGATTGATGCGGCTCAAGGCCGGATCGAATGTGATCTGATCGTAAAGGACGTTACGTACCTCGATGTTTTTTCGTGTGAGTGGCGTAAGGGCGACATTGCCGTCAGCGATGGCGTGATCGTTGGGACAGAGTCGGGCCTGAAGGCCAGGCGCGCGATCAATGGGCGCAAGAAGTTCATTGTGCCTGGCTTCATCGATGCGCATGTCCATATCGAAAGCTCGTTACTGGTGCCGCGTTACTTTGAGCAAGCGGTGTTGCCTCGAGGGACCACGACAGCGATCTGCGATCCGCATGAGTTGACGAACGTCATGGGAGTCCCGGGCCTCAAATATTTTTTGGACGAATCAACACAGCTTGCGCTTGATCTCAGGGTGATGCTGAGCTCTTGCGTGCCCGCAACGGATTTTGAAACCAATGGCGGAGGCAAGGTTTCTGCCTCGGATCTCCGTGCTTGGGCGTCCCATCCTAAAGCTCTAGGTCTCGCAGAGATGATGAACGTGCCTGGCGTTCTTTTCAAAGACCCAGGCGTTCTCGAAAAGCTCGAAGCTTTCTCGACTGGTCCTATCGACGGACATTGCCCTCTGGTGTCAGGACAGGCGCTCAGTGCCTATGCGGCGGCAGGCATCTCGAGTTGTCACGAGTCTTCGCGCCTGGACGAGGCTGCAGAAAAGCTGCGCAAAGGCATTTCGGTTTGGATCCGCGAAGGGAGCGTGGCCAAAGATCTTCATGCGCTCGCGCCGCTTCTGACGCTGGCGACTTCGACCAGCATCGGGTTCTGTACGGATGATCGCAACCCACTTGATATCGCCTCGGAAGGGCATATTGACCATCTCATCCGAGGTGCGATCTCCTCGGGTGTTGATCCGGCCGTAGCTTATCGCGCCGCCTCGTGGAGCGTAGCGAGGCACTATGGATTGATAAGGACCGGAGCAGTGGCTCCAGGTTATTCTGCCGACCTTGTTTTACTCGCTGATGAGCGCCATTGCGCAGTGGAGAGCGTTCTAAAGTCGGGTCTTACCGTGGATGAGGTGTTTGCTTCTCGCAAAACAAATTTGGGCGCAGGTGGATTCTCGAACTCAATTCGCGCAAATGTTCCTGAAGCCACGGATCTCGAAGGCCCTCGTGGCAGAGTCCACGTGATCGGAGTCGAACCTGGCAAGATCCTCACCACTCGTCAGGTTTTGCAGCACGATGCGCCCGGAGTCGCACACCTCACTGTTCTCGAGCGTTATGGTAAGGGCATCAAGCCATCCAACGGCTATGTGACAGGTTTCGGCACTGGGTTTCGTGGCGCGATCGCATCTAGCGTCGGCCATGATAGTCACAATCTCATCGTCGTCGGAGACCGCACTGATGATATGCGCGCTGCTCTTGCGGTGCTGATTGCGACGGGCGGTGGGTTTTGCGTCGTTCGCGATGGGGTCGTACTCGCTAAGCTCGAGCTCCCCTTGGGAGGCCTCATGTCCGCGCAAGAGCCGGCGAGTATCGCAAAATCACTCAAAGACCTCCGAGCTGCGAGCCGTGCCGTTCATTGCGAGCTGGCAGAGCCTTTCTTGCAATTGGCCTTTTTGAGCCTGCCCGTGATCCCGTCTCTCAAGCTGACGGATCTAGGACTAGTCGACGTGGATCAGTTCAAGATCATAGATGTCAGGGCGGGCTAGTACCTGAGCGGGCCGAAATAACAGGGATTGATACACTTCCTGGCAAATTCCTCATTCCGACATTAGGATGGCCCTCCAATGTCCTCCCTTCTTGGCCCCCTCTGCGCATTCGGCTCTTCTGTTACCTGGGCTTTTGGTTCGGCCAGCTATTCGAGGTTGGCTCGCCACCACTCAGCTTTCGCGATCAATTTTGCGCGGGCTACGGTGGCAATGCCTTTGTTTGTTCTTGCTGCGATCCTCTCCGAAGGCGGTTTAGCAGCTGCGGTCACCGCGTTTTCTCAAGTGACTTTGAATGAACTCATGTGGTTTGCGATCTCGATCTTTGCAAGCTACGGGATTGGCGATGTCTTTTTCATGTGGAGCGCGCAGTCCCTGGGTGTTCCCTCGGCTTTGGCGATCGCCTCGACCTACCCGTTGTTGACCGCAGGTCTTGGATCTTACATTCAAGGAGAGGACCTGAGCGCGACTCAGCTCGTGGGCCTCGTCATCACCGTGACGGGCGTGATCGTCGTGATCTTGTCTGCTAAGTCTAGTTCTCTGGCTACCGATCACGATGCAGTCGCGGCCACCGACAAATCTACATTGCGCCTCAATCGTCGATCTCTTGGGATTCTCCTGGCCTTTGGGACCATGCTGATGTGGTCGATTAACAGTTTCTCGAACGCCAAAGGTGCAAAAGACATCAATCCTACCGTCTGCAACGCCATCCGAATGACGATCGCCCTTGGAATGAGCGCAGGGCTGGGACGGATCTTTGCTCGGCACAGGCCCGTGACACTCCCCTGGAAAGATTACAAGGCGATGATGCCGATGTTTGTATTTGAAGCCTTCGGCGGCTCATTGATGTTCGTTTATGGCCTGTCGCATTCACCTCTTGCGATTGGTTCGACGCTATCTTCACTCGCGCCAGTATTGGCAGTGCCAGTCGCTTGGCTGCAGGGCCTCGAAAAATTTTCGATAACGCGCACATTAGGTGTTTTTGCAGCAGTTTTTGGTCTTTGGCTCCTGCTTGGCGTGTTTTAGTTCACGTTCAGTAGGTTCTTGGTATATCCTTGTGAATCGATGCGCAAAATTTACTTAGTCCCTAATTTTGTGACGACGGCGAATATGTTCTGTGGGTTTTATTCGATCGTCGCGTCCATCAAAGGTGATTACATCAGTGCAGCCTGGGCTGTGATGGCGGCTGCAGTCTTCGATATGTTGGACGGCCGCGTGGCGCGCCTAGCTAAAGCGACGAGTCAATTTGGTGTGGAGTATGACAGTCTTTCTGATTTGGTATCCTTCGGGATGGCTCCTGCCGTTTTGCTCTATCAATGGGCACTTGCACCTTTTGGTCGGTTGGGTTGGTTAGCTGCATTTCTTTTTATGGCTTGCGGTGCGTTACGTTTGGCTCGTTTCAACGTCAATACTGGCATTCTTCCAAAGGGATATTTTCAAGGCCTGCCGATTCCAATGGCGGCAGGAATGATTGCGACTTTCATTATTTTTAGTCAGGCATTGGGATTAGCGGTCGAGCGCGAGCAAATCGCTGTCGTGACTCTGACTCTGGGGCTCGCAAGCCTCATGGTGAGTACGATTCGCTTCCCTTCCTTCAAAGAACTCAATTGGCGTTCGCGCGCTAGCTTTGGCTACCTCATGGTGGGCGTGCTTGCCATGATTCTGATGGCAGTCCGCCCAGAGATTACTATTTTCCTCGTTTTGAGCTCATATGTGAGTTTGAGCCTGATTTGGAATGCGGTACGACTGGTACGTAAGGGGCCGGCGTCGATTCCAGTAGCCAATCAGTCGAGCTCCTCGCATCATCATCGTTAGGCCATTTGAGTCGGCAACGAACAGGTGGCACTCGAGGAGACAGACTGATGAAAGTGGCGGTTGTCGGCGCAACAGGAGCCGTTGGTAAGCAGTTACTCAAGATCTTAGTCGAACGTAAGTTCCCTGTGACGGAGCTCGTTCCTTTTGCATCAGTTCGTTCTGAAGGCAAACTGGTCGAGTTTGGCGGCAAAAGCATTCCTTGCAAATCGCTTACTCCCGGATGCTTTGCGGGTATCGAGATTGCTTTCTTCGATGCGTCCGATGCGGTCTCCAAGACTTGGGCGCCGCACGCAGCAGAGTCAGGCGCTTGGGTGATCGATAATTCGGCGACTTTTCGGCTTGATGAAGATGTTCTTTTGCTAGTACCTGAAGTGAACGGCGAGCTTCTCGCTGAGCGAGTCGCAAAGGGACGGAACAATCTCTCGCCGCGCGAACGTATTTTGACCGGTCCAAACTGCTCAACGGTTCAGATGGTCGTAGCTCTCAAACCAATACGCGACCTTTGGGGTCTAAAGCGCGTCGTGGTATCCACCTATCAGAGTACAAGTGGGGCAGGGGCAGCTGCGATGGAAGAGTTGGTTTTACAGACCGAGAAGACTCTCAAGACTAAGGCTCACTCTGAAGACCAATCTGTCGAAGCAAATGCGTTCGCACATCGGATCTCGTTCAATTGCATTCCTCACATCGGGGGGATGAAAGAAGACGGCTATACCAGCGAAGAGCTCAAGATGGTTGCAGAGAGCCGCAAGTTGCTGGGTTTGCCGACGCTTCCTCTGTCTGCGACCGCTGTGCGAGTGCCGACCTTTGCTTGTCATGGCGAATCGATCAACATCGAAACCGAGCGTCCTGTGAGCGCATCCGAGGCCCGTGAAGCGCTCAAAGCCCAGAAAGGCATCATCCTTCAAGACGAGCCGGGACAGAAGATTTATCCGATGGGGATGCCCGGTACGCAGTCACCAGTCGAGGGCGCCGCTGGGCGCGACGCTGTCTATGTCGGTCGAGTGCGCCAGGATTTTTCGGTCGAGAATGGGCTCAATCTTTGGGTGGTCTCGGACAACTTGCGCAAAGGAGCTGCGCTCAACGCGATTCAAATCGGAGAGATGCTTGTTCAGCAATAGTTCTCTCAAATGCCTGGGCATCTCCGCTTTTTGGGTGATGCCGATGGTTGCACAAGCTACGATTCTGGTCGTGCCCGCTAACAAAGGGGGCAATCCTTTTAACGGCACTACCGCTTTCTATACCACTACCAACGCCGCTGGTTCTGAGTCCGGTTTGGATTCGAACAAGTACTTCTTTGACAGTGATCCCAGTTTTCCTTTTGGGATTGTAGACATTAGCAAGAAGCAGGGAGACGAATCTGGGCTGGCCAGCGCATTGAGCTTCACGATCACTTCAGACAAGACCAGCTTCGCGACAACCTCACTCCCCGTCATCATGATCCAAGCAAATGGGAGCGCCGCCTCACCTAATAATCTCAAGTACGTCCCGATCGCGGGCGTAAACGGCTCTCCCTGCGACACAAATATCTGCGGCGCCCAGCTAGGCGTGAATAACCATTTTTTTGGAGTGGTGTACTCGGCGGGACAGACCGTATCCATACAGGTCTACCCCAAAGATATTTGCATCGACTATAACATCCAAGCAGGAGCGGGTTCTGCAACGGGATGTACGGTTGGAGGTACCGACGTTTCGCCTAATCAGGGCACTCCAACAGTCCAGCCCATGCAGCTGACATTTCAAGTCAACTCGGTGACTAATGATGGCAGTAAGACGAAAACGACCGAAGCCAGTCAGGACAGCTCGTCTCCGATCTCTCTCGCTTTTCAAACGGATGGTCCGACATTTTCCTGCAATTTGGTCAAAAACGACGTCTACACGCCACGAGACGCCTCGATTAAGCTCAATGCGGCTTTTTTGGGCGTAGCCCAAGCAAGCGGCCGCGCTCCTCTTTCGATCGCAATCGTGGTGGCTAATCGCGGTGCCACCGTCAATTTGACTTCAACCTATCAGGGGCAGAACGAGTTGGTTCGACGTGTCGGCATCGCGGACGGACAGATCGTCGACGGGTTTGTGAACTCCGAGTCGCTCACCGATGCCAATAGCTACACAATGGGTTTTCTGGCGCGCGACGCTTCTGGAGTAGTCACTACTGAGGCTGCCTGCCAATTGAGCAATGTTCGAACCGCGGCAATTCAGGGTTTTTTATCTAAGAGCAACTGTTTTATCGCGACGGCGGCGTTTCGCTCGGTCGATGCGGCACCCGTCGAGATGCTCCGAGAGTTCCGCGGCGAGTTCTTGATGTCCAATCGCCCTGGGCGCGCCTTCGTGAGGTGGTATTATCGGTGGTCTCCTCCTGCGGCTGAGTGGCTCATGCTTCATCCGGTTGCGCGCTATCCAGTTCTTCATGCTTTGATCCCTCTTCAACTCTTTGCTTGGTTGGCGCTCCATCCTTCTGCACTGGTCTTGGTTTTCGTTTTGTCGCTTGTCTATGTAAGGCTTCTGATTGCATTGAGATCTTTGCCTGAGGCTTCGGCAGCGCGAAACGGGGGGAGAGGATGAGGAGCTTGCTCCTTCTGAGTCTGCTTTTGGTCTCTGCGATCTCCTTTGCAGACGAAAAGTCGTCCACTCCTTACCTCGATGAGATGAAACGTGAGATCCAAGAGATGGACATCGCGACTGGCCGCAAGGATGCTCAGGATGAGGGCTCCTTCACCGAGAAGGTAAAAAGCCGGTTGAACAAAGAGGACAAAGAAAAGGATCGCGAGGATTACGAAGGCTATACGGATCGCTTGCGGTCTGAAGATCCTAAGGCAAAAGAAAAAAAGGATGGCACTGATTTTATAGATCAGGAGAAACGCACCATGGGCCCAGCCCCTGAGCCCGGCGGGGCGATTCAGGCGGTTCATGAGGGGCGTTCAGAGCTTCATGCTCGTAAGCGGGGCGAGATCCATCACGCCGCAGGAGTCAAAGTGGGTGCCTCTCTTACGCGCGTGATCAACGCGGGAGGGGCCCAGCTTAGGTCCTTTGAGGAGATTTACGGAGACAACTACGCACCCGATGTGACTTTCTTTCACGAGTACCAGCCCTGGCATAGTGAGTGGTATGGCAGCATCGGCCTGCTCTCGAGCTTAGGTGTGAGCTATTTTCATGGTAAGGGGATCTTTGGTATTCAGCTCCTTAAGCCCGATGGCGTAACTAAATATCCGTCAGAGTCGGAGACGACGTTTCAGTTCTTTACCCTCCCCATCACGATGGGAATCGACTATCGTTTCAACCTCGCTCGTATCATTCGTCCCTTTGTTTCCGCGAGTCTCGCGGAGATTCTCTATTACGAGTATCGCAATGATGATGGCGACAGCCACCGTGGGCACTCGGAAGGGGTGTTGCTTCAGGGAGGCGCCTCAATTCTTCTAGACTGGATCAGCGGCAATTCGTCCTGGGACCTGTACATGGATCACGGCGTGAAACATTATTATCTCACTGTGGAGTATTCTCGGCTAACGACTTTCTCGGGCGATGTGTCGATGAATGTGTCCGGAATTTACGCTGGCCTCACCTTCGAATTTTGAGTAAGGCCAATCTCATGCGCAAGTACGCACTTCTTCTGTCCTATAAAGGCGGGCCCTTTTGCGGCTGGCAGC
>CAZGCK010000071.1:0-6964 GCA_964524175.1 uncultured Bacteriovoracaceae bacterium
GAATCTCAATGACTAACGCCGCCTTGTGCCCTGGTTCGGGGCGCCTAGCGTGTGAAGGTTTTGAATCAAGAAACCCGATCAGCAGAGCGATTGCTGTGGTGAGAATCAGATATTGAAGGGATTGGCTAAACTTTCTCATTCTGGGTCTCCGAGCTGCGCACGGGCAGCGAGTTTAGGAGATGGAATATATTTAATCCGACATAAAAAGTCAATTTATACTAAATAATTAAAATAATAGGCTTTTTAGTGTCTCATCGCACTCTGCTGCTCGGCCAGTTTTCGCTGCTCAGACAACGATCTTTTGCTTGGGCATCAGCGAACGCGAGCCATCCGGATCAAACTCTCTATTTTCTTGAGAGCTCTGCCACTTTTTGCACAAGCTCTAGATGCGCAGGGATGCCGATCTTCTGCCCGACCTCAGAGACAGCAGCAGGTTGATAGGGCAGCAGGCTATCCTGTTTGAGAGCGATGACTCGGGCGGAGGCTTCAAGCACCACGCGGGGGGCGAGCTTGCCCGCCTCGAGCGCTTTGACGAGCGAGGCGTACGCGTGGCGAGCCCCAGCCTCGGAGCGGTAGAGCAGGATGTCGCAGCCTGCTTCTAAAGCCATGCGAGGAGCGTCCTCGGCGCTAAAATGATCCGTGATCGCTTTCATCTCCATCTCGTCGCTGATGACGACTTTTGAAAAACGAAGCTCTTTGCGGAGTATTTCACGCAATATTTTTGGTGAAAGAGTCGCGGGCAATTTTGGGTCAATCTGCGTGCAGACGATGTGGCCTGTCATCACCATCGAGCATCGAGACTTGAAGGCTTTAGTGAAGGGCTTGAACTCGCGCTCTTGAAGGACCTCGAGCGGCGTGTCGACGCGAGGTAAGTGAAAGTTAGGGTCCGCCCCTGTATCGCCGTGCCCAGGAAAGTGCTTGATGCAGGGCTGAACTCCGTGGACCAGGTGCCCCCGCACCATCGCGCTCGACATTTTGGAAACCATGTCTTCATCGCTTCCATAGGCGCGTGTGCCGATAATGGGGTTTTTGGGATTCGTAGCGATATCGCCAACAGGGGCAAAATTGAGATTGATGCCGACTGCCTTGAGCTCGCGAGCCATGAGCTCCGCGATCTCGAACGTCAGCTTAGGCGAGTCCATCGCGGCGATGGCGGCTGCTTCGGGGATCTTGGTGAAGTGTTTCTTGAAGCGCTGAAAGCGTCCACCCTCATGGTCGACGGCGATCCAAAGGGGCATGCCTTTGTGGCAGGTCTGAATCTGATTGCTGAGCTCTGCCATCTGTCCGGGAGAGTCGTAGTTGGGCTGATGAACCAATACGCCGCCGAGACGAGCTTGAGAGATGAATGCTGAGGTATCGTCTGAGAGCTCCAATCCATTGAAGCCCATGATGAAGAGTCCGCCCAATGCATTGCGAGCTTGTTCGATCTGATCGGGCATAGAAATCGACTATATCCTAGATCGCGATTTGTCGGAAGGCTCCAACAGCTGAAGACACAAGATCGTGAGCATCAGTGGCAATCCTGCGCTGATGGCCAGGTGCGGGGCTTCAATGAGATAATCCTTGCCCTGAGCGAGGAGCGCGCCCCAGGTTTCGCGCCCGATGGGGGCTCCGATTCCTAGAAAAGAGAGGGTGGCTTCGGCGAGGAGCGCCTGCGCAAAAAGATTGGGAGCTTTGACTCGGCAAATCGACATGGCTGCGGGGGCGAGGTGTTTGAGCGCGATGCGAGCGCGCGAGGCACCCAGGCTTCTGGCTGCGGTGACATAGTCTTCGTTCAGAATCTCGAGACTGCGGGAGTAAATGAAGCGAGAAAGGGGCGGCACCGTTCCGAGCAGGAGTGAGGCGATGAGGGTGTCCCAGCCGGGGCCCCGAACAGCGGCCCAAGCGAGCGCAAAAAGCAGGGAGGGAAACGCGAGAAGCGCATCCAGAGCGCGGGCCAACAAGAAGCGAATGGCCGCTGGAGCGACAGCCAGTGCCGTGCCTGCTCCGACGGCAATCGCGATCGAAATACTCGCTGCGGTAAGCGCAAAGAACGTGCTCGTAGCCGAGGCCTGAAGAGTCATGACGAGCAGGTCGCGGCCAAACGTGTCCGTGCCTAACCAATGGGACCAGGAGCTCCCTTGGAGAGAGCGTTCGAGATGGTGCGCAAGCCAAGTCGGTGCTTGGCCGATTCCTATCCAACTGGCTAAAGAAACCAGCAGGGAAGCTCCAAACCAAACCACAAGCCATGCTCGCTGAGGAAATCGAATCGCCTGACTCACCCTTGGACTCCTCGTAGGCGCGGATCAACCCAGGACTGGGCCCAGTCTCCCAGCATGGATCCGCCAAACGAAGCGGCAGCCGAGACAAATGTCGCGGCCTCGATCACAGGATAGTCGCGTTTGAGTACCGCCTCGATAAAAAGCGATCCCATCCCCCGCCAATCAAAAATAACTTCTGTGACGATGGCACCTGCGAGCAGAGCACCGAACTGAGTGCCCAGGTAGGCGAGCAAGGCTCCTGAGCAGGGCCAGAGCCCATATTTAATCACGACCGTAGCCTCGGGCAATCCGCGAGCACGCGCTCCTGGAGCGGCACCTAGAGTCAGGGTTTCTCGCACGCGCTCCCTGATGAGACGGGACCAAAGGCCAGAAAACGCAATGGAGAGGGTTAGGCTTGGGAGAAAAATATTCTGTCCTGTCGGAAAAATCGGGATCCAGGCCGTAAAAGTGATCAACAGTAAGGGTCCCAGCCATGGGGTCGGAAAAGCGGCGGTGAGCGCTCCATAGAAGGTGCAAAAGCGATCCATTTTCCGTCCCGGATGGGCCGCGGCCACAAGTCCGATCGATAAGCTGAGAGTCAGCGCAAACAAGAAAGCGAGCGTTGTCAGTTGCACCGTGCGAACCATTCTGCGGGCCAGAAGCTGCGTGACGGGTTCATGGGAGAAGAGTGATTTGCCCAGGTCTCCGTGAGCAAAGCGCTCCAGGTCTCCCATCAAGGCTTCCAAGAACGGACGATCGAGGCCCATTTCGATACGAAGCTCAGCAGCTGGAATCGTGGTGCCCGACTCCGCAAGGAGCGTCTCGAGCGGATCACCTGGCAGTGCTCGGACAAGGCCGCGCGAAGCGCAGAAAATCAGGAGTATCAAAACAAGCGAAGTCAAAAGGCGGGCGATGAAGTGAGGCATCTTAAACCCCGAAGGCTAATGTTCGTTTTTTCCTAGAAAGGCCTTGGCGGCTTTTTCAGTAGAGCGCTCCACAATCGTTTGGGTCTTGGGAATTTCGATGCGATAGGGCGATCCCATCTCGTCTACCCACCAAGTTGAGGGCTGGTCTTGAAAAGTCACCGAAAGTCGAGTGGCTTGGAGTTTTATCGCCAGGTCATCGGGCTTCTCCATGCGCAGCAATCCCGAGACGCTCGCAAATGCATTGTCTATGTTGTCTTCGAGGATCGTGACAAAGCTATGAGGTGCGCCCGGCTTGAATTGAGAGAGATGTTTGCCAAGCCATACAGGGAAGTGTTGCGAGAAGATGAGTTTTCTCTGGATGCTGCGTTTGATGGGTTGTAGTTCACGACTCCCTTTGCGAATCCGAACATTCAGAACCTTGTTCGTGACTGTGCCGTCTATGATCGTTTCGCTGGATCGATAGGATGAGTGAAAGTTGAAGAAGAGAGGCGTGAGTTCGTCGTTGTCCTCTGCGAAAGCTCCAAGCTGCTCTTCGTTGATATAGTCTTCTTCCTTCTTCCAAGCCTTGTTTTGAAAGACGATCCGGCCCTTTCGGATCTCGACGCGATCGTTGTAGTACTCGTACGGGGTTTTGGACCTTCCTAAGGTGACAGTGTACCAATGATCCCAAAGGACTCGGTCTTTTGCGGCAGCGAATGAGGGATAGAGCAGGGCTAAGATGAGCAGCGGGATTGAACGCATATCCTAAGAATACTACCGGATGAGCGTGATGATATTAAAATAGTCATCCGTCCAGAGGCGGCCGCTGCGGCCCTCGAGCAGAGCCCATCGCTTGTCGCTGTTAAGGGGTGCGAGATTGAGTGGATCCTTTGACATGACGACCCAGCGAGCTTTGTGAAGAACACGCTCGCCAAGACAAGCAAGCCAAGGTGGAGCAGCGCTTGGTAGCTGTGACTCAGAGTCTGCGTCAAGCGATTGGCGTATAGGTAGCCTCCCAGAAGGGCAGCTTGGAAAAAGACCATGCAGATGTTCCAGGCGACAGGGGCGCCCCCTAGTAATGGCAGCAGCAGCTTGCCAACCATCGGCTGAACCGAAAAGAGCAGGAATGCGCTGACAAAAAGTGTGGCCGAATACAGTAGGGACATCAGACGATTATCATGCCCGATGCTTTTAGGTCGTCAAGTTCCCCTCATTTGCCTCCGATAGGGAACTGAATGGATGCAATCGAAAAAGGCCAGTTAGTCCTCAATGCCGCTTATGTGTTGATCTTCATAGCCACGTTCATCGTGGGAAGAATGGTCGCTGTCGAGCAGGAGAGCCGTGCTGCTCAAGAGAACTTGGCGGACCTTCGTGATCGCAAGGCCTCTAACGGACTGGTTAAGATCACTCGGCCGTTCTTCACCCAGTATGTCGTGCCCATGCTCCGGGGCAAGCCATTCTGGGACAAGCATCGCAAGAAGTGGAAACGAGCTCTCATCGCGGCGGGGCTGCGTGACGAGCTGACGCCGGATGAGTTCATCGCGTTTAAGCTGTTTCTGATCATTTTTTTTCCGCTCGTAGGCGCTTTTCTCAGAGCGGCTGAGCTGATTGATCTCGAATGGATCTATATCTTTGGAACCGGCATTGTGGGCTGGTTTTATCCAAACCTTTGGGTCGGCGGTCGCCGGACAGAGAGGCAAAAGCAGGTGATTCGAGCGATGCCTTTTATCGTCGACCTTCTTGCGCTCTCGACCGAGGCGGGTCTCGACTTTCTGGGGGCCATCGGCAAGGTTGTCGACAAAGCCAAGCCAAGTCCGCTGGTGGACGAATTTTCTCAGCTCCTCAAAGAGATCAAGGTTGGTGCTTCGAGGCAGGAGGCATTGCGCGAGATGGCAGCGAGGATCGACTTGACTGAAGTGAACTCGTTCGTGGCGATCTTGATCTCAGCCGACCAGATGGGGGCATCGATCGGAAAGATCCTGCGACAACAGTCAGAACAAATCCGCGTGCAGAGGATTCTGGCAGCAGAAAAAGCGGGTGCCGCAGCGGCGCAGAAGATCATGGCGCCAATGATGCTCTTTATCGTTCCTGCCGTTTTTATCATGATCGGAGCGCCATTTTTTCTGGCGAACTGATCCGTCATCGGATTGACGAGAGTGTTTAAATGACTGCTTTTTATGGAAGAAATGGCCAGGAAAAATCGATGAGAGCCGACTCCAAGCGAATTCAGATCCTATCCCTAAAAAATCAAAGCTTTATCGCCGATAAGTGTTTCGTGGCGGACTGCTTTTTTGCGCGCCTCAAAGGTTTGATTGGAACACCTCGGTTGGAGGCCGGGGAAGGAATGTTTTTTCCGAAGTGCAACGATATCCATATGTGGTTCATGAGCATCCCGCTCGACGTTGTGTTTGTGCGTCGTGAGAGGGCTCTCGATGGATCCCTGTCTTGGCGAGTGACGTCGGCGCACGAAGGAGTGCGTCCTTGGCGTCCGCTTCCGCTTCGCGATGGCAAGGCGTCTGAGACCATCGAGCTGCCCGTGGGCACAATCAAGCGTTGTGAGATCAGAGCAGGAGATCAGCTATGTTTAAGCTAACTGTCGTGGCAGGACCTAATCGCGGAGCAAGCTATGCCGTGCAGGAAGGCGAGGTCTCGATCGGACGTCAGGCGGGCAACACGGTGGTTTTGCAGTCTGCCAAGGTTTCTAAGAAACACTGCACCCTGGTCGTGAGCAATGGCGAAGTGATCGTTCAGGATCAAGGCAGCTCGAACGGGACGTTTATCAACGGTACGCTCGCGAAGTCCAAGAAGATCAAGCCAGGCGATCGCATCAGTGTTGGAGAGTATGTTTTTGAGTTGAGCTCTCCGCCTGTTGCGCGTGTCCCTAAGGCCCCGCCCCGGGTCTCGGGAATGGGCCAAGTGTTGCAGTTTCCGGTGGTTCCCGGCGCCGGAGGGATGCCAGGGGCAGCAGGCTTGCCAGGCGTCCCTGGAGGATCGATGGGCAGCAGCGACCTGGCGGCCGCAGCGCCTCAAGACTTCAAGGGCAAATTGCTCCATGCGCTTGATCAAAGCGTGATGCCATTTTTCTATTCGCTTAACTTCAAGCACGAGTGGCGAGTTCTATTGATCTCGTTTTTTGGGATATTCGCGATCGGCAACCTAGTGATCTCGGTTTATCCGTTGATCGAGCAGAATCGCACAAATGTGGTCCGGGAGATGGGCAAACGCGCGTCTTTCATGGCTCGGCAGTTAGCTGAGAAGAATGGCCCATTTCTCGCGGCAAGAGCTGAAACCAAGACAGATATCGGGAGTTTGATCGAGACTGCAGAGGGCGTGCGAGTCGCGGTGCTGACCGATCTTGACAACCGAATCATCGCTCCACCGTCTAAGCTCAACAACTACCTCAATGTAGGACCAGAAGCGGCTTTCGCTACCAAGGCGAGGGACCTCTTTCGTGGCGGGCGAGAAACTGGATTGTGGAAGGAAGTTGACCCCACCATCGTCTGCGCAGTCGAACCCGTCAAAATATACAACCCGCAGGCGGGGAAAAACATCGTAGCTGGGATGGCCATCGTCTCGATCGATACTACGATAGCGACCCCGGATCTGGGAGAGATGGGCGTGACCTACTCGGAGACTTTGATCCTCACGAGCCTCTTGGGAGGCCTACTCCTGCTGATTCTTTACAAGCTGACGCTCAAGCCCCTTCAGACTTTGAATGACGATATGGATCGCGCTCTCAAGGGAGAGCTCGGCCAGGTGACTCATGAGTTCAAGTTCGAGGAGCTCACGCCGCTCCTGGACCTCGTCAACTCCGCGATC
>CAZGCK010000071.1:6974-14508 GCA_964524175.1 uncultured Bacteriovoracaceae bacterium
AGAATGGCGGGGGCGCTGACCTAGGTGGCGGGGGCGGGATGACCGCCGATGATCCGATTGGGCCCTTGCGAATGATGGCCAACGTGGCCAAGTTCGGCGTCGCAATCTGTGACGGCAGTCGCAAGGTTCTTTATCTCAATTCAAACTTCGAGGACATCAGCGGGATTCGCGGGGACTCGTCGATCGGGCAGGATTTTGCGGAAGTAGCGCGAGATCAGTCATTGGGGATGTTCTTAGGGGACCTGATGGATCGCGCCTCTCCTTCGACCGAAGGGGCGGCTGAGGATTATGATTTTTCGGGCGTGGGTCATAAGTGTTATGCGGCAAGCTTTGGATCGCCTGGCGCGGTCAAATGCTACTTGCTCGCGTTCGTCAAGGCGGAGGGTTGATCGAGGGTGCCAAAAGCGGCTCGCTTCAAGCAAGTTAATGTACCTCGCCAAGCCGGTGAACTGGCTCGCCTGAAGATCTTGCAGGGGCCTGACTTTGGGTCAGTCTTTGTCCTTACTTCGCCTCGGGCAACGATTGGCAGGGGCGAGGACAACGAGATCATGGTTTCTGACCTTAAGGCCTCTCGGCTCCATGCGGAGTTCTCGATGCTTTCGATGGGCGGGTGGAGCATCAAGGATCTTGGCTCCGCTAACGGGATCTTGCACAATGGCAAAGCCACTCGCATCGCAGCTCTTCGCACGGGAGACACGGTAGCGTTTGGTGAGACGACTCTCGAGTTCATATCCTCAGAAGCGGGCACGGCGATGCTCATGTCTCCGGGAAGAAACGCTGAACAGCTTCGTGCGGAGGCGCAGGCGTTCGAGTCTCAAAAAAGGCGCGTGCGCTCGATGGGTACGCCTGGAAACTTCACTGCTGCGAGTCCAGCATCAAAGCAGCCGCCCAACAAGAGAGTCATGATTTATGGCGGTGCTGCGGTGCTGGTGGCCGGATTCTTTCTTTTCACGACTCCCCCCTCTCAGGTGCCTGCTGCCAAGAAGGACGGCGGCAAGAAGCGCGATCTGGCCAGCTACCTTCCTTCAGCGGACCCCACCGTGGCTCGCTCTGCTGAGCAGTTCTTTAAGGCTGGGTTCAGGGAGTACACCGCAGGCAATTACTTGCGAGCCAAGAATCAATTCGAAACGGTGCTGCAGATGTCGCCTGGGCACCCCCTTGCGACGCTGTACCAGGAGAACTGCAATAAGAAAATTGAGGCAGACGTCAAAGCTCACATGAAACGGGGCGGAGAAAGCTTAAAGGCCGGTCGCTTAAAAGATGCGCGCTCTCATTTTGAGTCTGTTCAACGAATACTATTTAATAATCAAAGTTCCGACGAGTTCAAGGAGTCTAAGGATCAGCTCGAGGCAGTGAAGAAGCAAATGTCAGGAATCGAGGATAAATCAGGCTAATTTTATGGGTGCTGCGGCGGTATTAACCATCTTAAAGAACGGAGAGACGATCAAGAGTTGCCCGATCGAGGGCGAAGTCGTGCTCGGTCGTGCGGATGGTTGCGTGATACGCCTGGACGACCGCGCGATCTCTCGACAGCATGCGATTTTTAAGGTTGTGGCCGACGGAGTGCAAGTTGAGAAGAAAAGCGAGTTCGCTCCTTTGTCGGTGAACGGAGCTGAATGCACTCGCGCCATCGTCAAGGAAGCCGACATCATCGCGATCGGTCCTTATCTGCTGCGGGTCTCCATGGCGAAAGCCGCGGCTGCCGATGCATCCGAAACTGCGACTCCTGAGGGGACTGTGTCCCTGTCTCCGTTGGACGCCCCGGCTGCACCAGCGGGGTCGCATCCTGCATCAAAGCCACCTGAGGCGCTTAGCGAAACCGGAAGCGCAGCTGCTGATCCTGAGTTGGGAGAGGCCCCTAACGACTTGAGCGAGCACTCGCCTGAACTCCTGGATCCCAACTTGCCCGAGGGCGCCCAGCCTGGACTTGAGCTTGGCGGTGGAGCCGCAATACCCGGAATTGAGGGATCTGATCAGCCCGAAGGCCTCTCCTTAGAGAGCCAAGAGCCAGCGATGGGAGACCCACTGGGCTTGTCTGTTTCCGATGAGCCGCTAGAAGCTGCGGATGAGGATGCCAAAACCAAGCTGACTCCTGCAGCAAAGCTCAGCGTTAAGCTAGTGTTTCCGCAAGGCAGCGCAAACGTCACAGAGTTTGATCTGACAGGCGATGAAGTGTCGATTGGCCGCGGAAACAACTGTGACATCATCCTTAATGACAAAAAGGCCTCGAGAAAGAATGCGATCATTCGCAGAGCGGGCCTCAGCTTCTCGATCAAGGATCTAGGTTCGGCAAACGGCACTTTTGTTAATGGCGCTCGAGTGACCGAGCAAGAGCTTGCCGGAGATGATCGGATCCGAATCGGAAACGTTGAGTTCCGGTTCAAGGCCATGAGCGCCGACTATGAGTCTCGTCAAAAGGACTTCATGCCAGTGCCTGTTGACCCCGACGAGAGCGAAGCGCCGTCGGACAATTTTCCGGCGACTTCCGATCCAGCAATGGATCCCGCAGGCCAGCTTCTTGCCAGCGACCTCATGGGTCAGGCGCAAGCCCAGCCGCACCAGCTCGGGCTAGATGCGAGCGCGGCTCCGGCTGGAGTGACTGGGATCGCTGGCATCGGACCGCCAGATCTGAAGAACATGGGGATCCTCGAGAAGCTTCGCAACTTCAAGGATCTTCCTCCGCGGCAACGGATCCTCTACATCATCTGTGGCGGCGCTATCTTCTACCTTCTCATTTTGCCTGAGATATTTCCCGAGCCAGAGGCTCCCCAGCAGAAGCCTAAGCCCAAGCCTTCAGCGGTGGCGGTGCCCTTGGGAGATGCTCCTGCGAGCTTCGCGACTCTATCCGCTGATAAGCAGCGTTTTGTCGATGCGCAGTACAATCTTGCTTTCGATCACTTTAAGGGCAAGGAGTACGACAAGGCCCTCTATGAGCTCGACAAGATCTTTCTGATCATCAATGACTACAAAGACGCTCGAGACATCGAGAGGTACGCCAGAGAAGGCAAGCGCAAGCTCGAAGCATTTGAAGAGGAGAAGAGAAGGAAAGAAGAAGAGGCCCGCCTCAAAGCCAAAGTCGCTGAGCTGGTCGAGGAGTGTCGCCAGCGAATGGATAAAAAACACTATGAGCAGGCGCAGGAGCTCTTTGCGCAGATCACGGTTCTTGATCCAGAAAACACAGCCGTAGGAGCTTGGAAGCGTGAGATCGAAGAATACGAAGAGAGCAAGCGACTTGATGCTCAGGCCAAGCAGGTGCAGGAAGAGATCAATAAGCGCGCCAGGGAGATCTATAATGAGGGAGTGGCTCTCAGGAAACAGGGCAAGTTTCACTCCGCGATAGATGTTTTTGGCAAAGTCGGTGACATCGGGGCAAACGATGCCTCGCTGGCTCAAAAAGCAAAAAAAATGATCAGCTTCTGTAGAGCGGCAATCAAGGCTCGTCGTGAACCGGTGCTTGCTGAGGCGCAAACTGCGGAGACTGCAGGAGAGCTTCCAAAAGCGTTCGACCTCTACAAACAGGCGACGCTCATCGATCCGCCCCATAAAGCGGGCTACGCAGGCATGAATCGCATCCGTGGGATTCTGCATGATCGCGCCAAGCTGATTTACACTGAAGCCGTCTTGGCTGAGAGCTATAGCGACTTTGCTTTGGCTCGCAAAAAGTTCAAGGAGTGTCTCGATGTGGCGCCAGTAGACGACATCTATTATGAGCGCGCGACTCGAAAGTTGGCTCGCTATTTTAGAAAAGAGGATCAGAGCGATGAGCGCAATTAGAGCCATCTCCGTTTTTTCGAGCCAGGGCCGTCGCCCAGCCCAAGAAGATTGCGTCCTCAATGTCCAGGATAAGGGCATATTTGTGGTGGCAGACGGTTTTGGGGGGCCTGTGCCCGGAGCTGCGGCTGCAAAGACCGCGTGCGAAGCGGTTAGGAGTTTTCTGATCAAAGAGGCAGGCGACTTGGAAGCGACTCTTCCGTTCGTGCTTAGGTCCTACTTCTCGTTAGCGGGCAATGTCCTGTTCAATGCGCTGATTCACGCCAATCGAAAAGTCACGCAGATCAACAAGGGCAAAGGGGTTCATGAGCGAGGAGGAGCGTCGGTCTTGGCCGGGTTCGTAGACGGAGATCTGCTCGCCCTCGCAAATGTCGGAACCTGCGGGGCTTGGCGCCTGCGAAATGGGGATTCTACAGAGCTTGTGACTCCTCGTTCTTATGCGAGGCTTTGCGATCCATTCGCGAAGAACCCGCGTGAGGATCACCGGGTTCCGCTGATGTCGGTAGGGGTATCAGAAGATGTTGAGCCGGAGATCGCCGAGTACCGGCTCAAACCCAATGACTGGGTTCTGCTTCAGACAGACGGCATTTCGGCTTCCGTCGTCGAGGAGCTCTGCTTGATCCAGACGAGAAGGCTCGCTCCTGGAGCCGCCTCAGAGGTTGTTTTGGCGCTTCTTAATCAGTCCTCGTATGATGACAACTCGACGCTGTCTCTCGTTATCTTCTGAACGGGCCTCCTTTGGGCCTCGATCCTGGATGGGAATCTCGAGTGGTTGTTCTTGGTTTTATTAAATATCGTCTATTTACCTTGTTTATTGATTTAAGAATTTGATATTTATAGACTTTAACAAAGTTGACTATTTTGTTCATATATTGGATCATAATAAGAATACCGTTGTAATTAGGGGATGCGGTTCAACTCCTAGATCAGATCTGCCGATTAGCCCTAGGAGAAGGAGTCCAATATGAGCATGAAGAAATTTTTTAAAAATCTTTGGTCGGACGAAACTGGGCAATCAACAACTGAGTACATCCTGATTCTCTCTGTGGTCGTTCTGATCGCGATGAAGTTCAAAAAAGAGTTCGAAGGCCGCATGACTGGTATCACTGCGAATCTGGGTCAGCAGATCGATGGAGCCGTTCAGGATTCGTCGGGCGGTCACTAAGACGCAGCCGACTGAACACTGATTCTCGAGGGTATTATGGGGAACCATCGAGCACATCTAAAAAAACTATGGAGACGTCTGCTCTTCCTGCTTGATGACGAGAGCGGGCAGGGAACCGTTGAGTACATCTTGATCCTGTCGGTCAGCGTTGTGGGAGCCGGAGCCGTATCGCGCTCGATCATGGAAGCGCTTGATAAGGGGCTTCTGCGTTTTGGGGCTCAACTCGAAAAGGATCTCAAGACCGGGCGCGCTCCCCTGAATATTTGGGAGAACTGAATTCTTGGAAAAACCGCTGATCGAAGCCGTTGCCGTGATCTCGCTGATCGCGGCTGCGACAGATGTCGCACGCGGACGGATCTATAATTGGCTGACGGTACCCGCCTTGATATCGGGTGCCGCCTCCGCTGCGTGGTTTGGCGGTTGGGAGGGTCTGGGCAGCTCGGCGCTGGGCGCTGGAGCTGGTTTGCTGCTCTACGGCTGGATGTTCTGGATCGGGGTTTTGGGCGGCGGCGACGTGAAGTTATTGATGGCTCTGGGGGCCTGGGGTGGATTGGGCTTTGTCGAGGAAGTCGCGCTTCTTGGCTTACTCCTAGGCGGGATAATGGCAGCAGGCATCCTGATTGGCCGCGGCCGCATGGGTGATTTTGTGCGCAGGATGAGGGCGTTTGTTCTCACGTTAATGGTGAAGGAGCTTGAGTCAGAATCGCCTAACATCGATCACAGTCACAAGATGCCTTTTGGTGTTCCGATCGCGGGCGCAGCGATCTGGACCGCGTGGGCGCATCCTCTTTTGAGTTGGGGATTCAAACCATGGCCTTGATCGAGCGCATGCCGGATTCGGCGCCAGAACTTGATGAGCGGGGCCAGGCGGTGATCGAGTATATCCTGCTGCTGGTCGTAGTCGTGGGATTTTTCCTCTCGGTCGCCAGTTTTTTCTCGAATATCGGACTGGGTCAGAAGCTCGCAAAGCCCATCACGGGGGATTTTGCCCACGCCTATCAATTGGGCGATCCCAAAGCCAAGAGCTTAGACGACGGAGCTCCAGAGCGGCATCCCCGCGTCTATGATGAGGGACCAGAAAACTTTCGCATCTTTATCAATCCGGATCAAAAGGGGGGCTCCTGATGAACTGGCTCATCAAAAGTCTGAGAGCAAGGAAGCGGGAGCTTCGGCGCTCACCTGAGTTGGGATCCGGTGGTCAGTCGACCATCGAGTTTATTCTTACACTGACAATATTAATGGGATTCGTTCTTTTCTATCTGCAGCTATCGCTGATGATGGCCTTTGGAAACTATGTTCATTACGCCACTTTTATGGCGGCCAGGGCCTATCTATCGGCCGGTCCGGATCCCCAGGATCAAGAGGATCGCGCAAAAGCCGTCATCACTCGGATGGTGAAGCGCAACAACTCGCCAGGAATCGATCGGTTGCCCTCTGTGGCCAAGGGCGACGGGGGCGGCGACATCAAGGGGCTCGAGTTTAACCTCAGTGAGTTCAATGCGACCGACGTTAATTTAAGTTGGATGCAGGGAGTCCGATACAGGTTTAAGAGCCGTCTCTTTCTGATGCCAGTGGGCAAGGGAGGGCTCCAAGGAAATACGCCCGCCAATACGGTGACGTTGATTTCCGAAAGCTGGTTAGGAAGAGAACCGACTTATCTCGACTGCCAGAATGACATGGGAAAATTTGAAGGTATTTTTGACAATGGATGCTGAGCAAAGAGTTGGCCGAAAGTCCGGGACCGAAAGGTTCGACCAAGGTCAGAGCATAATCGAATTCTTGATGATGCTGCCAGTCCTCATCGGACTGGTGGTCCTGCTCGTTCGCTCCAACACGGCAATTCAAATATCGATCGTCAACCAACAGTATGCGCGAGCGCAGGCTCTGTGGCTGACATTCAACAGCTCGGTCTATCCTGGCAAACAGCTTCGTCAGGTTCAGTTGGGCGATAAGAAGTTCAACCAGATGGTGATCGGGGTTTCAGAAAACGCAGCTCCAGCGCAAGGCAACTTCACGCCCAGGGCCGCTACGCAGAACGTGACTCGCAAGAAGAGCGGCACACGCGACGAGCCGCAAACAGAGCCCAAGCTGCGAGACAAGGTTCGCATCCGGGATACGGTCACTCTCTGCACGCAGATGGTGGTGGTCAATGGTAAAGAAGGCCTGACGGACCTTCTCAAGCTAGGGGGCAACGAGAAGTTCGATCTTCCAGTAGCTCCATTTAGTCTTTCTGAGCAAACGCAGTTCAAGTTCTGCTCCTCTCCGATGGAGTACGTCATCAGCAACGAAGAGGGTGGGGCAACATGAATAACAAAGCCCTTACGATCTCAATCCTGATGGGCCTGATCGCACTGTTCTTTGTTCAAAGCTACGTGAGCAGCATCGAGGAGAAAGCGCAAAGGCAGTTCGGCACCGAGGTGCTCGTTCTCAAGGCCAAGGTGAACATCAAAGAGCTTGATACGATCAACGAGACGATGCTCGACTTCGATTTGATTCCGAAAAAATTTGTCGAGCCCGCCGCGCTCTACTGGGAGACCAAGTTAGTGAATGAAAGCGCGAGCAAAGGCAAGAATGTCTTGGCCGGAACCATCGCGATGG
>CAZGCK010000071.1:14518-20777 GCA_964524175.1 uncultured Bacteriovoracaceae bacterium
GATCACCTATAACATGTTGACTGAGCCCGGTCTGCGCACAGGGCTTGCGCCGCAGATCGCACCTGGTCGTCGTGCGATCGCGATCCCGGTCAATGATACGACCGGCGTCGCCAAGCTCATCAAGGCGGGTGATCGGGTCGATCTGATCGCGGTGTTGGACACTGGAGGCGGCAAGGCCGGCAAGATCGCTAAGACCTTGTTTCAGGATGTGGTTGTTCTCTCGACCGGTCGGTCGGTCACTAACAACGTCGCAAGAATCATAGAGGCGGATCCTTACGGTGGCAAAGAGCGCGTCCGGTCGCTTGCCGAGGATACAACTTTTGCAAACGTCACACTTGAGGTTGAGCCTGGTCAGGCTCAAATTCTCGCTTTGGTCATGGCTAACGGGGACAATGCCTTGACTCTTTCTTTGCGCAACAACGACGATACCGAGCGCCACCCGATGCAGGCAACTGTCATCTCGGATGTGCTTGGAACCGACGCCGCGCGTGTTCCTAGGGGGCCTGCGAGCAGATAATGGCACACCCTAAGGCGAGCCGCCTGATTGCCATGCTTCTCTGCCTGACGCTGCTCGTGGCGCCATGGCCTGGTGGCCCTTTAGCTCAGGCTGCCGATAATGCCGCCGCTCCGCCAAAGAAAAATAGGTTCAAGCGATCGAAGCTGACCAACGACGAAACGGAGCGAACGGCTGATCGTCGAAGCCTGCTGTTGACCACTGGAGAGGATCGCGCGGTCGACCTCGACTTTGACGTAAACAGTGGCGCGAACGGCTTCACGATCGGCAACCCGACGATCCTCACCACCACGTTGGTCAAGATCGGCGATAAGCGACAAGTCATATTTAAGCCTCTTAAGTCGGGTGAGACGACGGTGACTGTGAGGGATGCGGACGGCACGCTCAAACTGATCTTCAGTGTCCGCATCACTGGATCCAATCTGCTGCGAGTGGCAGGGGAGATTCGTAGCCTCGTGCGGGACATAGAAGGCATCGAGATCCGCATTGTCGGATCCAAGGTGGTCGTCGAGGGCGAGGTTCTGGTGCCCGCCGATTATGCGCGTCTTTATTCGGTCATTAGTGACAAGGCCTATTCTGAGTTTGTGCTCAATCTGACGACGCTATCGCCTCTGGCATTGCAGGTTCTCTCCAAGCGGATTCAGGACGACATCAATACTTTCGCCCAAAACGTAAAGACTCGCGTAGTGAACGGTCGCATCTTTCTCGAAGGCCAAGTGGATAGCGGGGAGCATGCCGGCCGCGCCAAGCGGATCGCTGAGCTCTATCTGCCCGAGATCAAGCCAGGCAGCCCTCTAGAGAAGGACCCGAGCGCACAGAAGCTCCCTGGCCCGATTATCGTCAACTTCATCGTGATCAATCCTCCTCCGCCCAAAAAGCAGGACAAGCTGGTGCGCATCACGGTTCACTTCGTTGAACTCTCAAAGGACTATAACAAGATCTTTGGCTTTAAGTGGCAGCCCGGATTCACTGCGGATCCCACGATCTCCATTGGACAAAATGCCCAGGGCGGCGCCGCTGCGAGCGGGACCTCATTCAGCGCCACTTTATCAAGCTTGTTGCCGCGTCTCGAGAGCGCTCAGCAAGCCGGTTATGCTCGGGTTCTCAAGACTGGGACGGTGGTCGTGCGCAGCGGCCAGCCAGCCACCTTGAATGAGCAGACTGAGATCCCGTTCGCTGTTCAGGGCGGCAATGGCCAAGTGGCTGCGAGCAGCGCCAAAGTGGGCCTCGAGATTGCGGTGACTCCTCAGATCGTGGGTCAGAGTGAGGACATCCAGATGGAGCTCAAGATGAACCAGACGGACCTCGTGGGTCGATCTCCTGCGGGGCAGGCTCCTACGACGGCTTCTCATAAGGTCGACACCAAGCTCTACGTAAAATCCAACGAGAGCGCCGCTGTGGCAGGGGTCACGTCAAGCGCGGTAGGCACTGATTTTAATAAAGACGATCCGAGGTCCGGAAGCTTTGCAGAAGGCACGACTCCGCTCTTCTCGCTGATTCACAGCAAAGGATATCGCAAGAACAAGTCACAGTTCGTGATCTTCGTGACTCCTCAGATTGTCGAGAACGCCTCTGACGGAACAGAGGATTTGAAGAAAAACTTTAGGATCAAGGTAAAATAACTATGGCTGGTCATATCATCGCAGTCGTAGGCGGAAAGGGAGGGGTAGGTAAAAGCGTGTTTGCCGCGAACCTCGCCATTTCGTACCTCCAAGAATTTAAACAAAGACCATTGATTGTTGATCTTGATATGGCAAGCCTCGGCGACCAGAACATCATCCTGGGGCAGAACCCGCCTAAGAACATCGTTGATGTCTCCAAGATGCAGGGTGGTCCGGTCGATCCAAAGACGCTGGCTCCCTACATGGTTAACGCGCCAGCTGGATACAGCTACATAGCCGCGCCTCGCGACGCGATCATCGCGCGTGACCTCGATGTCGAAGGCATAGGTCGCTTCATGAAAGCGATCACCAACGTGTTCAGCCTAGTCGTCGTAGATTGTGGCAACGGCACGGAGCCTTGGGCTCTCAAGACGATGGAGCATGCCACCGCGATATTTGTGGTGACAACCGCGGATGTGATCGTCATCAATCAGACCAAGCGCGTGCTCGGCAAGATCCAGGAACTACTGTTTCCGCCGGAGATGGTCCAGATCGTGGTCAATCGCTACAACGCAAACAACATCATCAACCCAACGATGATTCAAAAAAATCTGGGTCGCCCCATCTTCGCGGCCGTGCCCGAAGATGTTTCGACATGCGATGGATCGCTCGCCAAGAGCACGCCTCTTTGCATCTCGGCCGCCAACACCCCGATCTCACGCGCTTACCACGACATCGTGAGAAAAGTTCAGCAGACCAATCTGCTCGACACACTCGCTAAGCTCAAGAAGCCATCAGGCGTCGTTGCCAAAAGCGGCGGCTCAGCCGGAGCGGGTGGCGCGGCGGTTGTGGATGCCGTACCCGGCAGTGCAGGCTCGAGCGGTCGCAGCAGTGCCGCTCCTCTGGATCCCTGGACTGCGATGAAACTGAGAATCCATAAGGCTCTAGTTGAGCAGATGGACCTCAAGAAGATGAACACGGACACGAGCGATCCAAAGCAGCGTGCAATCCTCCGCGAAAAAACCCAGAAGGGCGTCCTCGATATCCTCACTCATGAGGACACTGCGACCGTGCTTGCCACTCGCGAGCTCAAGGCGCAAATGGTGAAGGAAGTCCTTGATGAGGCTCTAGGTCTGGGGCCGCTCGAGGATTTGCTTGCCGACGACTCCGTGACTGAGATCATGGTCAACGCTCGTGATCAGATCTATGTCGAGAAGGCCGGAAAACCAGGCCTCTCCAAAGTGACTTTCTCGTCCGAACAGCAGATGATGAACGTGATCGAGCGTATCGTGACCCCGCTCGGGCGCCGCGTGGACGAGAAGGTTCCGTATGTTGATGCGCGCTTGCACGATGGGTCGCGAGTGCACATCATCATTCCTCCGCTCGCCCTGCGTGGGCCCACTATTACGATTCGCAAGTTCCCCAAGAAGCGCATTACGGAGAAGGACCTAGTGGCCTTCGGGTCGATGACCGAGGAGATCGCGGATTTTCTTCGTTGTTGTGTCGAGGCTAAGCTCAATATCGTGGTTTCAGGCGGTACTGGCTCAGGCAAGACGACGCTCCTCAATGTTCTCAGTAATTTTATCCCGGCCTCTGAGCGTATCATCACGGTCGAGGACTCTGCCGAGCTCCAGCTGGGGCAGGACCACGTGGTCAGGCTAGAGACACGGCCCAAAAATATCGAGGGCGAGGGCGAGGTCAGCATTCGTGACCTCATCAAATGCTGCCTGCGAATGCGCCCAGATCGCATCATCGTCGGTGAGTGCCGCGGCGGCGAGACGTTCGACATGCTCCAAGCCATGAACACCGGCCACTCCGGATCGCTGACCACCTTGCATGCCAACAATCCGCGCGAGGCGCTTGCGCGCTGTGAGTCGCTCGTCATGCAGGCCGGGTTGCCGATTCCGGCCAAGGCGATTCGAGAGAACATCGCCTCAGCTGTCGGACTCATCGTTCAGCAGAGTCGCTTGGTAGATGGCTCTCGTCGCGTGACTTATATCACCGAGGTGGTGGGCATGCAGGGCGAAGTCGTGAGCTTGCAGGATATCTTCATTTACAAGCAGGAGGGTCTCGACAAGAAGCGCAAGATTATAGGGCGATTTGTTCCTACAGGCTTCATTCCCAAGTTTGTCGAGGACATGGAAGCCAAAGGCATGAAGATCTCAAGGAGCTTGTTTGCTTCAAAATAGAAGAGGCCAGCCAAGATGATTTTTAAGTACCTGGGCATGTTAGGATTCGCCGTTGCGGTGGCTGCGATTGGCTACCAGCAGAGCAAGCGTTTTCTGGACTGGCTCAGGTTTCAGTCGCTCGGGACCCGCGACTACATCGTTGATCGCTTAGCCTCGATGTTTATCGAGATCCCTCCTCAGAAGATCCTAATGGGGCTCTTTGGGCTGAGCTTTGGCTCTGGTTTGCTCATGCTGATGATTTTTCGCAATCTAATGCCGGGCGTGCCGTTTGCGATCATCATGACCATCATAGGCTGGAAGGCGCCCAAGCCCATCGTCGATTGGTTATATCAGCGCCGGATCAAGAAGTTTGTCCACCAGATGGTCGATGCGCTGGGATTGATGTCCAACGGGATGAAGTCCGGCTTGTCTGTCGTCCAGTCTTTGGGTCTTGTGACGCAGGAGATGGAGAACCCCATCCAGCAGGAGTTCAATCTTGTCCTCAGCGAGAACAAGCTCGGTGTGTCTCTCGAGGATGCCTTTATCAATCTCTCCAAGCGCGTTCAATGCGATGACGTCGAGATGTTCGTGACGTCGGTGAATATCCTAAAGGAAACCGGCGGAAATTTGGCGGAAACTTTCGATACGATCGTCTCGACGATCCGCGAGCGCATCAAAGTCGAAGCCAAGATCGATGCGATGACTGCTTCCGGCAAGATGCAGGGGTACGTAGTCATGTGTATTCCTGGGGTTTTGGGCGCCATTTTTTATCAGACGGATCCTGAGTTCATGAAGCCGATGTTCACGACCACGATGGGTTGGGTGGTGATCATGGTGATTCTAGCGCTCGAGCTCGCTGGATACTTTGTCATCATGAAGGTGGTTAAGATCGATGTTTAGTCGAATAGAGTTGAAATATTCTAGTGAGACGATTTCAATATTAAACAGGGAGAGGTGAGAAAATGATTCGAGCGATTCGCGGGGTTCCGTTCGTAGTGGCTGTCATGGCTTTGGCGCTTGGCTCTCAGGCCCTGGCTAATGTGAGCCTGAAGAACGGCAACTTCTTTATTGGCTACACCGACATCGTCTATCCCGGCGGATTTGAGCCCAAGATGGAGCGCGTATACAACTCCAAGACTCCTTTTAAGGGGATGTTTGGTTGGGGTTGGGGCACTGAGTACGAGGCTTACCTCTCTGTCTCGGCCGACGGTAGCGTCGTAGTGCACGAGTATGGCGGAGGTGCCGAGAATCGTTTCAGCCCTGTGGCTTTTAAATCCGAAGAACTCACCAAGGCAGTCGATGCTCTTGCAGGCGCGGCCCAGAAGGCCGGCACGGTTGGAAGCACCGATCAACTGGCCGCTTATAAGGCCAAACTCAAAGGCGACGCTTCCTTTCGTAACGATGAGTGGGAGAAGTTTCGTTCTCAGGGAAAACTGCAGGCTCGCCAGCTTGCCACGGGCTCCCAGCTGCACTCAAACCGCTTTAGCTACCAGTACATCACCAAGGTCGCTGATGGTTATGTTCGCAACTTCGACAACGGCAAGATTGAGAAGTTTAACGAGCAGGGAAAGCTGATGAGGATCAGCGACAAGAACAACAATTTTATTGAGCTTTCGTATGGCAAAGACGGCCACATGTCCAAGCTCGTCGATAACTTCAACCGAAAGATGTTCTTCACCTTCAACTCCCAAGGGCTCTTGGAGAGGATCGAGGGCGAGAACGGCAAGAAGGCTGAGTTCAAATACAATGCGAACGCAGAGCTGATCTCGAGCGTCGATGTCGATAACAACACTTATGCGTACAGCTACGGTGATGCCAAGAAGGGTGACGGGGGACGTCGCCACAACTTGGTCGAGATCGCTTACACCGATAAGACGACGATGCAGATGGAGTACTACGGTCGTGACAAACAAGAGAGCATCAAGAGCGTTAAGGATCGCGACTCTTCATTGACGAGCTATAGCTACGAGACCGAC
>CAZGCK010000072.1:0-9311 GCA_964524175.1 uncultured Bacteriovoracaceae bacterium
CAGCTTAAGGTCGCGCTCGTCCACGACTGGCTCAACGGCATGCGAGGTGGCGAGTATGTGTTGGAGGCGGTGGCGGAGATTTTTCCCAAATCGGATCTCTTCACGCTCGTCTACTACCCCAATAAAATCTCACCGATCCTGACGACACTCAGGCCTCATACGAGTTATCTGCAAAAGCTTCCGAGCGCTGAGCGCCGGTACCGCCACTTTTTGCCGCTTATGCCGAGCGCGATCGAGCGCTTTGACCTGAGAGGCTATGATCTGGTGATATCGACTTCGCATTGCGTGGCTAAGGGCATCCGCAAGGCTCCTGGTGCAGTGCACCTCAGCTACATCTTCGCGCCCATGCGATACATGTGGGACCGCTTCGATGAGTACTTTGGCCCTGGCAAGGCGTCTTTGCCCGTGAGGTTGTTGGCGCGTGCGATGCAACCCAGGCTGCAAGACTGGGATCGCCGCGTGAGCCAACCGGATCGCGTGGATCAGATCGTAGTGTTGAGCCGGTTTATTCAGGAAGAAGTGAAGAAGTTCTATGGCCGCGATTCGCACGTGATCTATCCGTTCGCCGATGGATCGCGATTTGTGAAGCCGCGCCAACCCGGTCGCAATTATTTGATGGTTGGAGCGTTCGCGCCCTATAAGCGGGTGGACTTAGCGATCGAGGCGTTCAATCGCCTGGGGCTGCCGCTGATAGTGGTGGGCGGCGGGCAAGATGAGAAGCGTTTGCGCAAGATGGGCGGGTCGAACATCGATTTTACTGGGCCTTTGTCGAATGAGGTCATCGCGGAGCTGTACTCAAAGTGCCGCGCTTTTGTTTTTCCGGGCAGAGAGGATTTTGGCATCACGCCTGTTGAAGCCATGGCCGCAGGAGCGCCCGTGATCGCGTTCGGTGAGGGTGGCGCGCTCGAAACAGTGACGGAGAAGACTGGGGTTTTCTTTCGCGAGCAGACGGTTGATTCGCTTTGCGAGGCAGTGATGCGCATCGAGTCCGGCGCTGTGACTTTCAGCGAGGCTGACTGCCGCGCCCGAGCTGCGGATTTTACGCGCGCGAAGTTTCAGCAGGAGTTGGTCGAGGTCTTGCGTGCGGCCTGGGCTGGAAGGGGCAAAGACCCGTCGCGACTGGAGGCGAAGCTGGCTGCCGGGTGGTGGGGGCAGTCAATTCCCTCACTCAAAGTCTAACTCGGGCGCGCCATCGCGCTCGGTGGGTGTGTGGCGCATCGGAAACTCCCAGATGAGCAGATCCTCTCGTCGGATCTTGTGACCTGCCTTTTTGAACTCTAGAAAGCTGTCGATGGGGCCAGCGCCGACGAACGAAAGGTCGAGAAGCTCTCGGCTCAGCGCTTTCGCCAAAAGTTTTCCAAACCCCCACTGAGAGTCCTGGATACGGGCACTGTGACTTGTTCCAAAAACAATGACTCTACCGCCGCTCGGGTCACGCTTGGGTTTTGAGCCTACCTCGATCGAATAGCGAGGTTCAGTCCACTGCAAAGCTTCGGACTGTCGGGCGTAACTTTCAGGAATGCGCAAATAGTCGATGAACTCCCCAAACACCTGAACAGAGGACGCGAGGTTCAGCGTTGGTGATCCAATGCTCCAGCCCAGGCCGAGCAGATGATCTATGACCTCTTTTGCCGCGAGAGAGATGCCTAACGACGACCAGTGGCTATCCGATGGGACAAAAACGTAGTCGTTAGGATTGGCTTTGAGTCGTCCTTCGTAGACTTTGTACAGATCAAGGATATGGCGAACATCCCCGTCGACGATGGCTTTGTAGTTGAGGTAGGCTTCTTCTTCTAAATCGCGTGAGTGGTTCGAAACCACGGCCCAAAGAAGGCAGCTTGGCAGCGTTGCTGGCAGAGATCCTCGAGCCATGGCGACTTTGGTCGGTATTGGCACGACAATCACGGTCACGCCGCGCGCTTTCATCTGAGCAACAAACCTCGCAAGCCAAATCCCACTCTGGGCTGTCTCTTTTCTGATGAAGGGATAGGAAGAGCAGATTTCCTCTCTTAAATAAAACTGTCGATGCTTCTCCGGCTTTCCGACAACGACAAATCCCGGTACCTGACCGATGAGATACTTAAAAGTGTAGCCGCGCTGTTTTATCCAAGTAGACGCAGGATCAAACGACTCCCCAAAATTCAGCCCTCCGAAAGAGGGGAACTCCCACTTCTTCGACATCCACTCGCCGATGCGGAGCTGAATGTACGACACTTGCTGTTTGGGGGCGAAATCGAATTCTTTGAGGTTCAATAAGGAAACGGAGTGATAGATGAGCACGATGCCCGCTAGCGATAGAGTCAGGAGGTTGGATCGAAGGGCTTGTTTCATTTTCCCGCCTCAAAACTGAAAGTAAATAAATGGCACTGTCGGCGCTGATAAAAGGATCATCACGGAGACGACAAACATCAGGATCGCCAGCGCTCTTTGCGGGTTGGTCGGTGCGTTCATAGTTTCTAAGGCGCGCAGATCCAGTCCACGCTCGACAAAGATGCAATATAAAATTCCCGCCAGAGCCAAGACAAGATGCATCGGATTGGCAAGGAATCCTTCCACATTGAACGCCAGCGGGTTTGAAAAAGGGGAGAACATGGCTCTCAAAATCTTGAAGCCTTCGGGCAGCTTGGGGGCGCGAAATATCACCCACCCCAGCTGCACAACCAGTAAGGTGATAAGTCGATGAAAGAGAGGGTTAAAAGCGGGCTTGCCCGCTTTCGCTCGTTTTTCGGTCAGTGCGCGCTCCACCAAGAGAGACGATCCGTGCCAAGCTCCCCAGACAACGAACCCCCAATCCGAGCCGTGCCAAAGGCCGCCGAGTAACATCGTGAGAAAAAGATTAATGGAGGTGCGGCGCGCGCCTTTCTTGCTCCCTCCCAAAGGGATGTACAGATAATCTCGTAGCCAGGTCGAGAGCGTCATGTGCCATCGGCGCCAGAAGTCTTGTACGCTCGCTGCATGATAGGGCTTATTGAAGTTTTGAGGAAAAACAAACCCGAGGCATCTCCCGATTCCGATCGCCATGAGAGAGTATCCGCTGAAGTCGAAATAGATTTGAAACGAGTAGGAGATGGATCCGATCCAGGCGGACAAGAATTCGACTCCGCCAGCTCGGCCAAAAGCATAGGAGGTAAACACCTCAAAGCTATCGGCAAAGCAAGACTTGAGAAAAAGACCAAAAGCAAAAAGAAATAGCCCGGATTCGACTTTCATTCCCCCGTAATTCTTGAATTGATCGACCATCTCTCGATAGCGGACAATGGGTCCTGCGATGAAACGCGGGAACATCCCGATAAACGCGAAGAACTCTAATGGGTTTTTGGGAGGGATGACGTTTCGCCGATAAACGTCGATCACGAAGCTGAGCGACTCAAACGTATAGAACGAGATGCCCGGCGGCAACGGAAGCGAGTGGCCGTTCTCAAGAAGCTGCGGGAAATAGTGTCTCGCCTCCGGAACCAGCTTCACCACGTTTCTGTAAAGGAACGGGAGGTATTTGAAGACCCCGAGTAAAGTCAGGTTTTGGATGATGGAAAGCGAGCAAATGACCTTTCTTTTTCTATCAGAGGTCGTTCGTGTCAAAAGGGTCGCCCAGAAGAAGTCAAAGCCAATGCAGGTGAAGAAAGGCAGAAGCCACCAAGGCTCTTTGATGCCGTAGAAAAGGACAGTGAGTCCAAAGATCAAAATGCGTACTGCATTGCCGTAGGTCTTTTGGCCCGATAAAGCCAAGGCTGCGCGATGAAGTAAGAGCGCAATGGGCAAGAAATAGAAAAGAAAGATCGAATCTGTGAACAGCATTCAGCGTTCCTGGATGCCTTTGAAGTTTGCATCGACTTGTAGCTGCTGAGCCCGTCTCTTCTCCGCCCAGCTCCAGAGCAGCAATACGAGCGGCCAAACGCCAGTTCGAAAGCGAGCGTCGCCCCATACTTGCGGAACCAGTGCCAGCAGCGCAATAGAGCCAAGTGCCCAAACCGAGAAGACATCCAGGCCCGCTTGTCTCACTGACTTAAAAGTCAAAAAATACACCCACAAGCAAAACGTTGCGAAGCTCACCACGCCCAAGGTCCAAGGAATCAGCCAGATCCCTTTTACATGTGCTCCTGGCAGATGCGAGACCACGCTGAACCAGCCCGGTCCAATGGGCACGAACCCAGCGATCAATTGAGTCCACTCAACATTGAGGTGACCTATCAAGACGCGAGCTACACCTTTGGCGGTGAGAAACAGCCAAACCGGAAAGTGCTGAAGGATGATGCGATACCCAATGCCTGGCTCAGGGTGCGGGCGCTCAGAAAGGAATTTGACTTCTGTTTGATATGGATCCAACCCAGAACCGTGGTTCTCCACCATCGCAGCCACGGTGTTGATCCAGTGCTCGCCTTGCAAGGTGAGTTTCCAATGCCCGTAGTGGGTCCCGTTCCAGTAGATTTTAGGAAATAGCAGCAACAGGGCCACTCCCAGAGCAACAGCCGTTTTTCTAAGTGGCAAGCTCTTGCGAAGGGTAAGAACCAGCAGTGTCAGCAGGCAAAATGCCCCAAGAAAAACGCCAATCACCCTGACGAGAGTACAGGCAGCAATCGCGACGCCAACATAAGCGGCAGCCTTGACGCTCTTTTTGTCCCGATTCAGCAAAACGTCCTGCATTGAAACACCCAGAAAAAGGACGCTCAACCCAAATAGCGCATCTGACATCAGCATGAGGCTCATAGCGAGCAGGACGGGGTCAAAAAGCCAAAGCAGACCGATCTTCTGATTGCCAGTGCGACGAATGAGCAAAACCCCGGCAAGCCAAAGCAGCGTCGTTTGCACGAAAGTGCCAACGGAAGGCTTAAACAAGCATAAAAACCAGGCGATTCCTGGCGCCCTAAACATGTCGCCGCCCCAATTGCCATCGCATACGTTCTGAGCCGCGCTGAGGTAGTAGCCGGTATCGCCACCTTGCCCGGTTTGCTGCCAGACTACGTAGGCGGCGAGGATAAGACGAAGGCCTAGATTGAGCCAGATTGAAGAAGTCATGGAGTTGGGGCTAGGATTTCATGGAGGAAGCGAAATTTCTACCTCCTTCAAAAGAAGACCTGGTTTCTAAGCCTTACTTTATGCCTCTCTTCGCAGCGGCATCTTTTCTTGTAGTCAACCCCTCCGGTACCACGCCTGCGCCTCGATGGGTCGCGGCCAGCGGCAACGTAAAGAAAAACTGGGTTCCACGCTCTGGCTCGCTCTCCACCCAAATCCGCCCGCCATGCGCGTCGACCAGTTCCTTGGCAATCGACAGTCCCAATCCGATGCCTTGCTTAGATTCTCGTTTGGCTTGCCAATATTGATCGAAGATGCACGTAAGCTGCGAGGCTGGAATGCCAATGCCCGTGTCAGAAACCTTAAACAGCGCTTCACCCGCTTGGACACTCGCGTCCACCCTAAGGGTACCCCCAGGTGGGGTGAACTTGATCGCATTGCCGATCAAGTTAGAGAGGACTTGAAGCACTCTGCCGCGATCACAATTGATCCACCGCGCCTCCGGCGCGACACTGTGATCAATGCTCAGTCCCTTATCTCGCGCAAGGGGGCTGAAGACGCTCAGTAAGTCATCCAAGATCTCGCAGGTATCCTCGGCTTTCTTATTGATTGAGACTTTGCCTGACTCAACTTTTACAAAGTCCATGACGTCCGTGATGAGTTGGCGCATTTGCCGCGAGGAGGTTTGAATTGTTCGGAGCATTCGCTTGCGCTTCTCGAGTTCTATCTCCGGAGTTCGAACGAGCATGTCCGCATTGAGCATCACAGCGCTCAGCGGATTTCGCAGGTCATGCGAGACAATGGCCAGGACATCCTCTCGGGCTCGAACTGCCAGGCGCAACTCCTCATAAAGTCGGCTCATAGTTCTAGTAAAAATGACTCCTAAGATGATCGTGAGTATCAGTGCTGCAGACCCAATGATCAAAATCAACCTCATCGCCCGAGATGCGGCATCGTGCGCTGCGATTCGCGAATCGGCGAGCTGCTTTTCTTTCGCCTTTGAGTAATCTCTGAGACTTCGATCCCAATCGTCGAAGCGAGGCATGACCGTGCGGTCGAAGTAAGAAACCAGTTTACGCTGATCTCCCCGGCTCGATTTGGCGATCCTCATCGCGCGTTGAAAGGCGCGTTCGTAGATGTGCTGTGCTTCCTCGGTTCGGAGCAAGAAATCGCGATCATTCGTGCTTGAGGCAAAGGGTTCCGCACGTTCCTTGAGCCTCGAGTATCGAGTTCGAAACTCCTCGTCGAGTTGTCGCGCTTTCAGAAAAAATTGGGAGTCTCGCGTGAGCAAAAAACCACGGCCTATGCTGACTTTCTGATGAGCAACAGTTCGAAGGCGCTCTGCGTCGCGAAGGGCTTGCGCGTGATTGAAGGCATTCAAGTCATTGGATGAAATCACCGAGTGCAGCGCGCTGACCGAGAATGCTGTGATCAAGGTGGAAAGAAACACCGTGACCCCAAAGACCATGCCCATCCGGCGTCCAATGTGTCGAACGCCGAGACGATTCAGTGCGGATTGTGCACTCGGTAGCTTCAAGTGGCAGACTCCCCCTCAGAACACAGTTAAAGGGTTTGATTGTTCACAAGTTTCCCACCGGCTCATTGGGGATTGTCGATTTAGATCGTGATCATTTTCATCAATTGGTGCTGACGATCCACGAGCTCTGCATTCTCGAGGCCCATCAGGCGTCTGATGCTAAAGTCTTCGACTGTAAAGCTTGCCATTACACAGCCAGCTAGAACGGCCCGACGCAAGAGTGCGTCCCACTTGTCCGGAGCGGATTTGGCCATATCGCGTGAAGCACCTGCTTCTGCCAGAAAGCCCATGAATGCCCCAGCAAAGCTATCTCCGGCTCCAGTCGGGTCCTTTACTGTAGAGGTTGGGTAGGCAGGGGCGATGAACATTCCTGATGCGGTAAATAGCATCGCTCCGTACTCTCCACGCTTGATGATCACGACAGACGGTCCCATCTCGCGAATGATCGAGGCGGCGCGAATGATGTTTCTCGTGCCTGAGAGCAGATAGGCTTCGCCTTCGTTCACGGAGAGGACGTCAACGCGCTTCAGGGTCTTGCGCAGCTCTTCTGGTTTTCCAGTAATCCAGAAATTCATGCTGTCGCAAGCGATCAAGTTCGGGCTTTTGATCTGGTCGAGAACGCTTTGTTGAAGAATCGGATCGATGTTCGCCAAAAAAACGTAACGAGCGTCACATTGCGCTGAGCTCAAGCGAGGATCAAAATGTTCGAAGACGTTGAGCGCAGTAGAGAGCGTCTTAGCTTCGTTAAGGTTTGTGTCGTAAGCCCCCACCCAGTGAAATGTCTTGCCCGAAGCGACTTTGACGCCGCTCACGTCAATGCGGCGTTTGGAGAGCCAATCTAAATGATTGCGTGGAAAGTCCTCGCCCACGACTCCCACTACTTGAATAGGGGCGTAAAAGGATGCTGCGATCGAGAAGTAATTAACTGACCCGCCCAAGACACCTTCTGCGCGTCCTGCTGGAGTTTCAATCGTATCGAACGCGAGAGAGCCCACCGCTAAAATCGAATGAGTTTGCATAGATTGAGCGGTTAAACTCCGGGGTCTGCTCGGTGTCAATACCGGATTTCTCGGGGATCGGCGGGAGTGGCCGATTTCTGGCTCTTTTTTGTTTGTTTTGAAAGGCGAGTCGCGGCTGCTTGCGCAACTTGTTCGAGTACAGGATCAAAAGCGTCCCAGCCTGTGCCGCGGGGCCCCCATTCGATGGGGGGTTGGTCGCAAATGACGCAGTACATGTTGTTTAGAGTGGCGATCCAGTTCAGGTCGGCGGTGGCCCACACTTGGCCCTCTTGGTCGCTGCGTATGGGGAGCGCGCGACTTGCTTTTTGAAGGAGGCGAGGGTCCTCGAGTAGGGTCATGCCATGACTTTCAAGGGCATGTCGCCAGATCTTGGGGGATGGGGGATGAGTTCGCAACCAGCTCGAGATTGCCTCATTCTGCGCGAGCTCCTGCGCCCAAATCCCTAAGACAGCTGATAGAGTGAGAAGCGTCACTCCGTGAAGCTTGCGGCGGTGAGTAGCCGCTTTCTGGTTTAAGGACGCCAGTGCGCCGCTTGTGACAGCACGTCGTGATAGCGCCGATACTCGGCTACGAAGCCCTTCAAAAATCCCGCGCAAAGGCAGGCGATCAGTAATGTCCATAAAATTGCCTCAATCAAGACTTGGCCAGAAGAATCTTGTCCAAGCGGCCGTCCATCGTTTTTCTGCAAGCTGAGCATTCACATCTCCTGGGGCTGTTTCGACCACCGCTGCAGCCGCCAGGGGTGAATGCCTGGCAGCGATTCGCAACCGTTGGGGTTGTGAGGGAGTCCATTCCAGAACCTGTGGGCCAAATGAATCGGGGGGTCTCCGGGGCAACCAACCCATCGATGGAATTGGCAACCCCAGGTCTCCCCTCTCCCCACACCCTCTTTTGGCCATCCATTGCACCTGCCGAAGCCTCGATCGTCCAAGCTCAAGATCTTGAAGCTTTGCAGCCACATTCCCAGCGACGACTGCGGCTTTTTGCAGAGGGAGTTGTTGCGCGATTGCCGCTGAAGCTGCCGCTGCTCGTGCCAATTTGATCTGGGTGTTCTTGCTCTCGATCCGGTTCAGCATTGCCTTGAGCTCCATGGCCTCAGACCCCACGCAGTGATCCAATCTCAGCTGGGTTTGAACCGAATGATTCCAATGCCTCATGACGCCCCAAATGCCAAAACCTGCCATTGATGCGGCAATCAGGACGATCATCAGCGAAAGGTGAGCAAAACCCCCTATCTCGGATGTTCGGGGTCTAGCCACGGGAGGGTGACCTTCTCGATCATTGTTCCGCACTGTGCTTCTCCTTGAACCCCGTACTGATCCTGAGCGACCCGGACTCCTGATAAACGGTGAGTTTGAATTCCAATCAGTTCGGCATGAGTTTTCTTAAAAGCGTCGTGCGCACACCGAACCCGTCGCCATTCGGACCCCCAAAGCATCGACACTCCGCTAATCATCGCGATGACTGGGATGAGGGAGAGGCAGAACTCCGCGAGCACCTATCTTCTCTCCTCAAGGACTATGTCTGATTCGATGTGCCGATTGGCCATTTCGATCTTGCGCTTGATGGTCTTGCCAACCGACTGAGCCGCGACGATCGAAAAGACCGAAATGAGCAGCAAAAGGGTGATGTATTCCGTAAGCCCCTGACCGCTTTCGTTTGCAACCAATGATCTCGACGTTTTCATGACGTTCTCCTTTCAAGAGTGGGGACCTCTCTTGAAAGTCCTGCGCCAAAAAACCCCC
>CAZGCK010000072.1:9321-18560 GCA_964524175.1 uncultured Bacteriovoracaceae bacterium
CTGTCAGAAAGAGGACCCTTGGACCGAGCCTCGGACTTGAGTGCGGTGGTCGCGGTACCAGCCGGATTGACAGGGAATGTCGCGGTCCGATATGATTTTAGAAAATGGAGCAAAAACAACGATTTTTCATTTATGACCGCCGCGAAATGGGCGTACTCGTCATTCTCGGGGTCATGGTTGCGGTTTTTGCGTTCACCTTGGGAGTGCACCTCGGTAAGCGAGTGGGACCCAAGGGATACGTCGCGGCTCCCGGAGATGCTGAGCCGGTAGTGACATTGCCAGATCAGGTTCCCAATCGTCAGGAGCTCACCGAGCAAGCGAAAGGCGCGCAACAAGCGGCGGATGAATCCCTGAATCAAGCGCTTCACGACGAAGTCGCCCGCACAGGCATCAAGCTCGATACTCCTCGGCAGGTCGAGCTTCCCGATCATGCTCGATCTAAGAATGCAGGTGCGACGACTTTGAACTCGCACGTAGCAAGTACTCATCAGGCTCCGGATGCCCATGGTGCGGATCATCATTCTGCAGCAGATAGCCATGATGCCAGTGAACATAAGGCTGCGAATTCTCATGGCACCGATCACAAAACGGCGGATGCGCATGAAGCCGGTGCCCATCAGGCAGCCGATAGCCATGCCCGTAAGTCCCCAAAAATCGAACGTCGGCACTTGCCGGTTGATCCCGCCGACATTGAAGCCGCCAAGAAGGGGGATCCAGAGGTCGATGCTGTTGCTGCGCATCGTCCACCTCCTGCTGGCAAGTTTACCCTGCAGATCGGCTCTTATCCTTTGATCGAAGAAGCCAAAGATCAGGCTGATTCTCTCGAAGCTTTGGGTCTAAGGCCCTTTTTGAGGCCAGCTGAGGTCAAAGGTCGTCGTTGGTATCGTGTTTTTGTCGGTGGATTTGATTCTAAGGAAACGGCCGATCAGATGGGCAAGCGCTATGTTTCGCAGCACATGGTCGAAGGGTACGTAGTTTCCAAAATGACCGATTAGGAATATACAAAGACTACCTATGTCGAAACAACCGATCACGCGGGTCGAAAAGCCTTGGGGCCATGAGTTGATTTGGGCCAAGACTAAAGACTACGTGGGCAAGTTACTGCACATCAAGCAGGGCCATAAGCTCTCGCTCCAATACCATCGCGTGAAGGAAGAGACGATTTTTGTCCAGCGTGGAAAAATGAATTTCATTTTCGAGAATGAAAAGGGCGAAATGCAGGAAATCCTTTTGGGTCCGGGTGACGCTCACCACATACCCACGGGGCGCAAGCATCGAATGGTCGCTGTTGAGGATTGCGATGTATTTGAAGTTTCTACTCCCCATCTGGACGACGTAGTCAGGCTCGAAGACGGATACGGCCGCATGGGCACTTCAGCACCTTAGTGCGTCTCATGGTTAGCCCCACTTAACGATTCTCAAAAGGACTCTCATGTCTACTTATCTGGTCATCATGGCCGGCGGCAGCGGTACCCGTTTCTGGCCTAAGAGCACTTCTAAGCGGCCTAAGCAGTTGCTGAGTTTCTCTCCCGGAGCTCCGACGCTGCTGGGACAAACTCTAGCTCGGTTCGACGGTTTGGTTCCCGACGATCGCAAGAATCGCATGATCGTTACAACTCAAACCTTGAGCCAAGCTTGCGCTGATGGCGCTCCTGGCGTGACGATCTTAGCGGAGCCTCAAGGACGCAATACCGCACCGTGTGTTTACTGGGCTGCCCGCGAAATCGCAAAGCGGGATCCCAAAGGCGTCATGCTCGTCATGCCGGCGGATCATTCGATTGCGCGTCCGGAAAGCTTCAAAGCGACTATCGCTGAGGCTGTTCGTTGGGCGACGGAGCATGATGATCTTGTCACCTTGGGTGTGAAGCCGACTCGGCCTGAAACGGGGTACGGGTATTTGAAATTGGTCTCTCCTCCCAAGAGCGGTTCGTGCAAAGTTGAGGCGTTTGTTGAGAAGCCCAATTTGGACCGCGCACGCGAGTTTTTTGCGCATGGTGGATATCTTTGGAATGGCGGGATGTTTGTTTGGCGTGCTGAAGTGATTTTGCGCGCTTTTGACGAGCTCATGCCCGAGATGAAGCGTGAGTGGGACGCCCAGGGTGGGGCAGTCGAGAAGGCTTATTCTCAGCTCACCGCGACCTCGATCGATTACGGCATCATGGAAAAGGCCAAAAATGTGGTGTCTTTCGTGCTCGATTGCGGGTGGGACGATCTAGGCAGCTGGACATCTCTCGAGGATATGGCCGACATTCTGAAGCTCAGGCAAGAAGGTGGCGTTGCTGCCAGCGGCGAAATCTTGGCAGTCGATGGAGCGGGTCACATTGTGGATGCTCCGGGCAAGCTGGTTGCCCTCCTGGGCGTGAAGGATCTCATCGTGGTCGAAGCGGGGGCGGTGCTTTTGGTCGCGGACAAAAAACGCGCGCAGGATATCAAGCTTGTAGTCGAAGCCGTGAAGAAGCGACGACCCGAGCTAGCCTAAGTTTGCTCGGTCTACTATACTAGTGTTGTGTTCGATCACAGTCTCCATGACAGGCCTGGACGTGTTGCCAGGTTTCATTGGCTATTGCTCGCATTTCTTGCAGGCAGTGTGAATGCCGGAGGCTACATCGCTTGTGGACGTTTTGTTAGTCACGTCACTGGATTTGCGACGCTCTTTGGCTTGGATGCGGCAACCGGCCGTTGGGATGACGCATTGGGGATCTTATCCGTGCCGCTCTATTTTCTGATGGGCGTGATGATATCTGCCTATTTGATCGATCGTCCGTATCGAAGAGGAAAAAAACCGCATTACGCGACTGTCATGAGCTGCGTGGCGCTCTGCTTGATATTGGTAGCCGTGTTGGGACAGGGGAATGCGTTTGGTGTTTTTGGCGAACCAGCCCACCTCAGGCGTGATTATTTTCTACTTGCTCTGCTCTGCGCCGCTAGCGGCCTACAAAACGCCGCGATCACGACTGCGACAGGAGCGACGGTTCGCACGACTCATCTTACAGGTCTGACAACCGATCTTGGAATCGGGATCATCCGTGCAATATCGGTGAATCCGCTCGATCCAGCAGAGAAAGAAAAAATCAACGCGGAGTGGAAAGCCGCGCGTTTCCGTGTCGGAACGATTGGCGCATTTGGAATGGGTTCGGCCCTGGGCGCGGTTCTATATCTCAGGTTTGCCTATATGGGTTTCATGTTGCCCGCTGCAATCGCAATCTATTTTGTAATCGTGGCGGCACTGACCGGAGATTCATCGCCAATCGAAGACTCGTCTCTTTCTGGGAAGTAGAGCCTATTTTCCGCCCGGCTTTTTCTTCTGTTCGTTGACTGCGCTCACCGCGATCACGATTCTCTGCAGCTTGTAGGACTGCATGAAGGCCTCGGGCTTGACGTTGGTGTACGCCTCCGTGGCTGACTTAAAGTCGAGGCTGGTAGCGTAACCTAGGTTGACGAGCTCGACAAACTCCTCGAGCCTGAATGCTTCTTTTCCGGCCGCGTTCACCTCGGCGCTGCGGATCTGTGCAACGTTCACGGTGGAGCAGCCTGTGGCCTCGTCCTTCTTGTACTTAGACAAGTTCTTGGCGATGAGACTCATGATCAAGAATCCGCGAACTGAGAGGTCGTGCCGCTTGGTGGGATCAATGAGATTCTCTTCATTGATGTAGTTGATCATCTGTTCTAGAAAGTCAGGGTCTTTGAGCGTGATTCGGGTGCCTGTGGGCTCGTCGATCATCGTCATTATCCCCGTTTGGGCGAGGACGTCCATCATGGTTGTGATTTTGGCGACAGGGACGCCCATGATTTGGTTAACGTAACGCTGAACTAGTCCGAATCGGATCTCTATGCCACCCGTGGCGCTGGGAGAAGAGTTGCGCGAACTGACGAGCAGGATGCCAGTTGAGATCTTCAGCACGTCGAGAGGATTCATGTAAACGTAGTGCGAGGATCTTTTTCCGTCCTTGTCTGAATAGTCATAGGAGGTGCTTGCCTGTTCGAGCTGCCGAATGCGCGTGCTTGCCGTGCGAAGACGACCGACGACCGTCTTGAGCATGATTTTGAGCCAGTCAGGTGCCCTATTAAGTACTGCTTGAAAAGTAGGTCCTGATATCTCGACGAGCTCGCACTCACTCAGAGCTTCGCCCGAGGCGGATCTTGGATTGCCGTCGAGAAATGCGAGCTCGCCCAGAACTTGTCCTGAATGAACCGTGTCCAGCTCGATGCTCGAGTCGCCCTTTTTCTTGAAGAGGCGGATGACTCCTGCTTTGAGGAAGTACATAGCGCGAGAGGTCTCGCCCTCCGCGAAGAGAAGCTCGCCTTTCTTGAGGCGACGTACCTGAGGTCCAGCTGCGGGTTGCGCGGGTGCGACTGCTTGCGGAACGCCGCGAGCGACCCCTGTCGTTGGGGTGGCCGGCGCTGCGGGTTTAGGTGCTTGGGCGGGTAGAGCCATACTAGCGAACTTATCGGTGGGAGCAGTAAAAGGGATGAACAAAAAGTTGTTTTTGTGTTTTTGGAGCAGCAGATGTGGCCGGAAATGCAGATGATCGAGTTGCGGAGAGTCAATTAAATGTCTTTTATTTAATTTTAGTAAAATTAAAAATAAAGGGGGACTGGCTTTGGCCAGCCCCCCCCAATCAAGGTGGGTCGCATCAGTGTTGGGGGCGGCTGATCCGGACGCGACGCACTTCCCTGATAAAGCCAAGTTACTTCGCATTCTAAGGACTTCAATTTACGTGCCTGAAATTTAACGCAGATCCGCGAGTCCAGCCGTGTGTTATCTATCAATTGTGGAAAACTTTTTTGATCACGAACGTCTTTCCGTATTTTGCCAATCCGTCTCTCAGTGGCCCGCGACAACGACCGAGCTTGAGGCGGTTGCCGATCAATTGGCGACTCTCCTAGGGGCTCCGTTTGTCGCGATTCAGCGCCCGGGTCAGGGGGGGGCCGGTGGTAGGTCGGGATTTCGTTTCAAGCATGCAGGCACTTCAGCGGCGGCAACCAGCGCGATCGACGAGTTTGTGAGAAGGACAGTTTCGCAAGCGAGCTCGATTTTCGCTGATGCCATGCGCGGGATTCCTCAGATTCGAGAATTGCCGTTGCCCGTGATCTATCCCTGGCGGTCGGAGTCGGAGGTTCGGAATCTTTACATGGTATGCGTCTGTGGCGAGAGCCGCGCTTCACGGATTGAGGCTCGCGCGGATAGTGCCAGACGTGATCACGGCTGGGTGATCGTGGGATCGAGCCAAGCGCTGGATCCGCGGGAGAGCGCACTTCTTTTGGCGGCGGCTTTGCGGCTTGCGGCTCTCGCTGAAGAAGAGGCCTGCGATGCGGCGATTCAGCTGCGAGGACAGTTTCTCTCGATCGCTTCACATGAGCTCAAGACACCGCTCACCTCGATCTACGGGATCCTGCAGCTTCAGCAGCGCATGTTGCGCATGAAGAAGGACGAGCCAATTGCGGCGCAGCAGGAGCGGCAAGAGTCCTATCTGAAAATGGTAATCCGTCAGGTCAAACGTCTGAACGAGTTGATTGACGGGCTTTTGGATGTCTCTCGAATTCAGAATGGTCGCTTCATGGTCGAGCCCACTGACACAGACGTCGCGGCGATCGTGCGCGAAACCATTTCTTCGCGATTGACGGTGATTGCCCAAGAGGCGGGAGTCAAAATGAACGTCGAGACGCCGCCGACATTGCCGGCTTTTGTTGACCCAGTCCGCATGGAAGAGGTCGTAACCAATCTGACGATGAATGCCATACGATTCTCTCCTGAGGGCGGCATGGTCTGGGTCCGTTTGCGCGACGATCATGGGCTTCTGCGTCTTGCGGTGCGCGACCAAGGGCCTAGTGTTCCTCTGGAGGATCGCGAGCGCATCTTTCAGCCCTTTGAAAGGGCGCAGCGTACGAGCCGATTCGGAGGATTGGGCTTGGGTCTCTTCATCTCCAGGCAGATCGCGCTGCTTCACGGAGGAAACGTTGGGCTGGTCGAAAGTCTTCCCGGTAAGGGCAATGTTTTCGAGGCTAGCTTTCCTTTACGCGCATCTACGGTTGCTTCGGCCTAGCCCTTAGACCGAATGCCTTCTTTTGTGAGCGCCTGGCGGATGGTTTCTCGCTTGTCGCCTTGGATCTCGATGACGCCGTCTCTGCCGTCGGTCATGTAGGTGCCACCTGAGCCGCACTTCTTTTTTAGGATCGTCGTCAGGTTCTTCAAGAAGACTTCGTTCTTAGGAAGCTTATCGATCACCGTGACGGTTTTGCCTCCTCGCCCCTGTTTCTCGATGCGCAGAATCGCGATGAACTTATAGCCTTTGACTTCTTGCTCGGGCACACAAGTGCATTCAGAAACGAGCTCCTTGCATTTTTCGCATTTCCGATTGATCGCAGGATCCGTCGAGTAAACTAAACGAGTATCTGAACCCACTTCAGTCTCTGCGATAACAGTTGTGGTTGTCACCACATTGGATGCAAACCCATCGTTTGCAAGTCTCGCATTGCTGCACTGCCGGCTCACGTTTGCAGAAATAACAAATTTGGCTCATGGATAGTCTCCCTGGATAGGAGCGTCTCATAGTTGCGGCATGATTTGTAATGCGTCACAGACATTGTTACGCTCAGGGTATTATGCGGCGTCATTGGAAGGATTGGGTCCTCGCACTTCTTACGGTCGGGGCTTTAATCAGGCTTTTTCGTGTGGGCTGGACCTACAACGCTGACTTGCATGTTTACTGGGACGCCGCTCGCCACATTCTAGAAGGCTCCTCTCCTTATGCGTTCACTGCGGTCGATCGAGGCTTCGTCATCAAGTACCCTCCCTGGACGATGCCCTTTTTCTTGCCACTGGGTTACATGAGCTGGGAGGTCGCTCGCGTCAGCTGGTATCTGATGGAGGTGGGGTGTGTGGCCTACATCATCCGCTGGATGGTGGGGCACGGAGTGGGGCGGCATCTTGCTTGGGGCGTTGCATTTTTGTTTTGGTGGATGTGGCAGGCGCATTTTTCTGCGGGGCAGATTTTTTTGCCTTTGACGGTTGCCGTGTTGGCGATGGTTCCGCCGAGTCGGGCAGGGGAGGAGACGGCCACTTGGAGAGCTGTTGGAGGGGCGTTTCTTTTGAGCGCCAAGGTCTATCCGCTTGTGATCATGGCAGGCGCATGGCGCGTGCTTTTGCGGCCTAAGTTTTGGTTGTGGAGCTTGAGCGCCTTTGTCGTCGCGCATGGGGTGTACTGGGCAGCAAGCCACGGCTATCCGCTCAAAACTCTCTATCACGAATGGGTCCGCGCCGCGACGAGCAGTGGGGCGGAGCTGGGCGAGTACACAGTGCGAGGTCCTGCCAATCACGGATTTCCTGCGCTGATCTTGCGGTTATTGGGTGTAAACCCGCTGATCACTTGGCCGGACACGTTAGCATCGTTTGGATCTGCTCTAGGTTTGGGTGCGCTGTGGTGGAGTTTTTCGAGACCGCTTACTCGCGCTCAGCAGTGGTCCGGATGGGTTGCGATCGGCGCAGTCGCTCATCCGTTGGCTTGGCAGCATGGATTTGTGATGGTTTATCCCCTCTGTTGCTTTGCTGTGGCGGAGGCGCTGAGGAGTTCACGCAGAGTTTGGATCGTGGCGAGCCTGGTCGCGATCGCGATGGTTGGGTTGATCATCCCGCCGATTTTTGGATCCCCGATGGTGGAGCCGCTCGAGTTGCTTGGGATCAAGATCTGGGGTGTGTGTTTAGCGGCGGCTGTGTTGATACGACTGAAAGTGTCTATTCGCAGCTAGCGTTGGCTAGCTACTTTATTTTAGTATGCAGGGAGAGACTCAAAAGTGAGCAAGAAGTGCACATTTCAAAACCGCTTTTTTCTCCATGTTAGAATTCAATCCATGCTCAAGAATAGTTCCCTCATTTTTCTTTTGACGTGGTCTCTAGCGATGCTTCCTTCGACTTCGAATGCAGCAAAAAAAATCGTACCCAACCCGATTCCAACTCAGACGGTTTTTGTCGATCCTTCGCAGCCTCCTCCGAGTTTCCCGGCCGATTCGAGCTTCCGCTCGTTGATGCCATCACCGAAGCCGCAGCCTAGTTTTGGCCCAGACTCGAGCTTCAGGTCTTTGTTTCCGGCTCCTACGCCCACATCACCATCGACTTCGGCCCCGGTGGCGACGCCCACCCCAGCGCCTACACAGAGCTCTGTCTCTGGAGATTACGATTCTATTCGCGGCGGCGGAGACACGCCTAGCTCGAACGCTTCTCCATCCGATCAAGTTCAAGGGTTTGACTCTTCACTGGTTCCTGCCGAGATTACCTTCGAGCCTCAAAGCAAGGTGTCCGCTTCGCCACCGTCCCAGTAGGCAGGGGTAATGGGAATTGAATTGAAAACAAATTCAGGTTTATTCTCGGCGCTGTTTTGATTGCCTCTCAAAAGAGGGGCCTCAATTTTTATATAAGGAAACGAAATATTCTTATTTATTCCATTATGTCATATAATTAGTAATATATTTCTGTTTTTGGAATGAAAACTCGCAGCTATAGCTCCACTCGTTCTAATCATTGAACGGTTTGGAGATAGATATGTTTCAGAAAAAGACTTGGATTTTAGGTTTATTTTTAGCGAGCTCCGCAGGAGCGCAAGCTGCAGAAGATTGTTTGTTCGAATCGATCGAAGATACGAGACAGTTCACTCAAGTGAGCAGTGTTCAGGTGAAGAACGAATACCAGTTGAGCGATCATGAGGCGCAGCTGGTGGTCGATACCGTGAATTGGAACGTCTCCTCTTACAGTGGCATCCTCTCTAAAGAAGAAGCGTTTATGAGTTTTGCTCAGGAAGAAGGATACGTGAAAAAGTATCGCTACAAGAGTGGACGTGAGTTCTACACTGTTTTCTATTATCCCGGCGATAATCAGTACGGGCTGATTTTTCCAGCTGACTCGAGCTTGCCGGCTGCAGAGATCCGCGACGGCGATATCACCTGCGTGGATCTCAGCTCGAGCGGAGACATAGCAAGCCAGAGCGCTGAACGGCTATTCTAAATGCAACGCGAGCTTCACGGAGAAGTGGGGCTCGCGTTCATTGGTTCTTATTCGTTGCCTAAGTACTGTAGCTTCAGGAACGATGTGTAGTGATAGATCGCAGTAGCGGCAAGCGTGGTCGTCGCCGAGATGATCCCTAAATTTCCCGTTTGCGTCGCATCCAGATTGTTTGTCTTTGAAACGGATACACCATTGATCGTACAAGTCAGGGCTCCGTCCACTGACCAATCAACCGTGATGCGAT
>CAZGCK010000072.1:18570-20166 GCA_964524175.1 uncultured Bacteriovoracaceae bacterium
AGGGTGTGCTTACTAAGACAGGGACACCTGTATCGATAACGCTGCCGGTGACGCCATCGCCGGAGGCGCACTGCCAGTTCGTGTCTCCAGCAGCGCTCGAGTAACGAACTCCCACGTAAACAGTCGTGAGCGCTCCTGTGCCGTTAGTCGTTGTTAGAGCCGCTCTAGAAAGCGCCACCCAAGTGCGGCGATTGGTGAGAGTGGCATCGGTTCTAATCAGAGCAGTGAGCCGAGGTCGGTAGCGTCCTTGGACTTGCGTAAATGCTTGAGTTAGACCTGCCAGGCTGTTGGTGGTTGCAGCGCTCGTGTGGCGAATGTAGTAGGCATCCGTTTGAGCGCTTGATGCAGCAGTTCCGTTGACTGTGAGGTTCACTCCACCTCTTGCGGTCATAGCAGTTGCGGTGACTCCCAGAGGGGTCCAGGTCGCACCTTGTATTCCGGTTAATCCAGCAGGTCCTATCGGGCCCGCGGGGCCCGCAGCACCTGTTAATCCTGCAGGACCTTGGGGTCCAGCAGGACCCGGAAGTCCAACCGGACCGATAGGGCCCTCGGCACCTGTTAATCCCACGGGGCCTTGAGGGCCAATAGGGCCCGCAGCTCCAGCAGGGCCAGGAGGGCCCACAGGACCGACATCGCCTTGCGGGCCTGCGGCTCCAGCGGGGCCTTGGGGGCCCACAATTCCGGACGATGACCCAAGCCACGCCCCTGAAGAACTGATTACTGGAGTCCCATCATTGGATAGAATGCTTCCCGTCGCATCCAATTTGGCCAACTCGGTCGAGTCAAATCCATCCAAAGTATCTGCTCTCAGCGCGAACAGCACAGAGTTCATCGCAAAACGAGGGGAGAGCGTTTCGTAAGCGCCATTTTGAATCTCAAGTTCGATTTCAACAGGTGTAGTAGAATCGGCTGCCGCGAAGAGCTCGGGAGAAACAGGAAGCTGGGCATTCAAAGGTCCGGCGCCATCGGGATCTAGCGCTGTTCCTCCCTGCGCTGAGTCTCCCAAAGGTACCGAGAAGAATCCGTTCGAAACGACCACCGAAGTATACTCTGCGTACCAGATCCGGTTGCCGCCCACATAGATACCTAAGCGCATGGATTTGGTGTCATTGACAACTCCGCCTCCTCCCGCGTTGCCTAAGTTGCCTTGAAAATTAAGAGAATGGGGAGTGCGATGATTCGCAATAGCCATCGCTGAAGTCGCGGCGAACTGAATCGAAATCCCGAGAACGCATAGAACCAAAAAATCCCTATGGGTTGGTGACATGGATTCCCCCTCTTACGATAAAGCTTGGGCTCGTGGCTTGTGTTTGGCCGTGAGTCGCACCGATGTTGGGTCTTGTGACAGTCAAACTAGAACTGCTGAGCGAAACGGTACCGCCGGCCCCCAATTGCGCTCGCGGGGGGCCAAGCACAGGCGGTGTCAGAGGCGTGGGCGCAGGCGTATCCGTAGCAGCAGGCGTGGGCACCGGCTCAAGTTGAGTCAGTCTTTTGGCTGATTCATCGATCTCTTTCGCCCCCACGCAGCCGGCTCCGATTGAGGCTAGCGCAAAACATACCAAGTATTTCTTGAGTGTCATGTTGTGGGCCCCCCAT
>CAZGCK010000073.1:0-2947 GCA_964524175.1 uncultured Bacteriovoracaceae bacterium
GCGTACATCACTGCCATGTGCAGGCAGGAGCCGAAACATGAATCCATCTGATGCCCCCATGTCCACACGAATCAAGGTTGGCCTTTTCACCGTTTTGGGGGTGCTGCTGATTGGCGCGATGACGGTCTACGTCAATCACAAGCCACAGTGGTGGCGTCCCTGTCAGTTAGTCCACATTAACGTCGATGATGGCACGGGTCTCAAGGCGAAGTCGCCAATCCGTTCACTAGGCATTGAGATCGGCTATCTTAAGTCGGTCAATCTTGAAGAAACTCATGTTGACCTCGGGATTTGCATTACTGCGCAGGTCGAGGTTTTGCCGACCACACGAGCTTATCTTCGGGGTGAGGGATTCTTAGGCGACAAATTTGTCGAGCTCAAACCGGTAAAGTACATTGGTCCGCCGCCCGAGTCGTCCCGAGATGGCGATCACTCGTTTAGGGAAGTCCAGCGTCTGGATCAAAGCGCAAGCGTCAGCTTCATGAAGCGCGCGCTTTCTCTCTCGATGCGAGTGCTCGATGTCGTGATGCTCACTTCGAGCGCACGCGCAGAAGATCCGCAGCCTGCAGGAGTCGTGGATCCGGCCGCTTCCCCGAGTCCTACTCCTACGGCCACGCAAAAAAACAATAGGGGCCGACAAATTCCCGTCGGTGACCAAGGTCAGGACATGCAGAAGCTCGTGAGTCGAGTCGATCAGCTCGTCCACGAGATGACCAACCTCACGACCAACATCAAGTCAGCCCTTAATCCTGAAGATCTGCGAGCGACGATGAAGCAACTCAATCGCACGCTCGAGAATGCTTCGCGAACTCTTTCGCCAGAAGGTGGCCTCAATCAAACGGCGCAAAGAACCCTCGCAAAGCTTGAAGATGCGATCGAGCAATTGCGTGACCAGTTGACGAGGACCAATAAGGGCGAGGGCTCGGTGGGGATGCTGCTGAACGATCCCTCCTATGCTGAAGAAATTCGTGAAGCCGTTAGGAATGTGAACAAACTACTCTCTAAGGTCGGCGGAGTGCGTTTTGTAGTCGATATGGGAGGCGAGCAGATCGCGGCCTATAACGGGGGACGAGGCTTTTTTAGGCTCCAGATCTATCCGAGGCCAGATCGCTATTACTTGCTCGGGATCTCGATTGATCCGCGCGGTAAGATTACACAGCTCAATACGTTTACCCGAGTTGGCGGGCAGGAAACGACTACATCGACTCGTCAGGTAGAGCCTACGGGGCTCTTGTTCACCGTAATGTTTGGTAAGGTTTTCTTTAAGCGCCTCGACCTTTCCATCGGGGCATTGCACGGGGATGGCGCGTTTTCGACTGAGCTCAGGCTTGGACCTCGGGAACGTGAAGAGCTGCTTATGGTACGGGGAGATATTTATTTTCGTGGTGCGGATATCGGAATGGACGGTCGTGTTTCAGTGTCCTTGCGTCCGTGGGCGGGATCCCCTCATGCTTGGCAGGCACTCTACCTCAAAGCAGGTGTCGAGGGCTTTAGGCCTGTGGGTGGCACTGGAGGCATAACTCCATATTTCTGGGGTGCGGGCGTAACCTTTGATGATGAAGACATCAAGTTGCTCTTTGCGCTCCGCTAGTCGGTTTCTCTTACTTTATGCTGCGTTTGTGCTGCCTCAGCCTTGGGGCGGCGTAGCCGATCAGCTGAAGAAGTCCAATCCATGGACTGCGTTCAAGGACGAGGGCCCACTTCTTTTTTTGGTAAGAGCACAGCGAGTCGAGCTCGGAGCGACAAGTTGCAAGGCGTGGAAAGATGCGCTCTTGGGAGATCTGTCTGGAGATGTTCTCCCTGATGAGGCCGTGAAGACGCTGCCTCAGGATGATGTGAGCCTGGATGCGGCCTTTCGAGCTTGGACTCCCTGGCGACAGGATGAAATGCGTCCCATCGAAAAATGCAGCAAGCTGCCATGCGATGTGAAGCTCAATCAGGCTGAGACGACTCGTATGGCAATGGTTGATTCGAGCCAGAGGCGCTCCAGGTTCTTTACTCTCGTTCTCGAGCGCGTGGGCCGCTATTTCAAAACTCAGGAGCGCAAAGAGTTTGAGTTCCCGGGCGATCCCGTCGATCCTTGGAAGTATTTTGAGCAGCAGGGTTTGAAGAGCGCGGTGGTGATGCCAACCTCAATTGGTTTTAGGGCTCGCTTGACGGATTTTGCGCCCGGAAAAATCCAGGCGATTCGCCAAGTCGTGGATCGTCGCAGCGCTCAGACCGCCGATGAGGCGACGGTTTGGGTGCGCGATATTTATACGGACCACTACTTCGACGGTTGGGGTGAGTGGGGCGATGTGAGTTGCGAGGGCAAGATGGCAACTGTGACGCTCTCGACCCTCATCGAGTTTGATCTATTGAAGAAGACGGATCTCATTTCAAAAGTCATGCGTCCTAAGATGCGCAAAGCGATCGAAGACAATGCGGCGATTTATTTAAAAGACTGGTTTGGAAGAATTCAGAATAAGGCTTTGAATCGGGCAGGGGATTAAGGGGCGTTGAGGTAGGCGTGAATCGCATCGATGTCGTCCTTGAGGTGAGGGATCGGTGCCATCGTGTGAGTGGAGCGTTTAGGTTGATAGTCGGGTGGGTAAGTCGCGTTTAGGATTCGCGCCACAAGGAGTTCTTTGGATGAGCCCCAAACCTCGGGACCCAGGGAGCCTGCTCGTTTAGGGTCGCTGTTGTGGCATGCGATGCAGGATGTGCGATAGACGGTTTTTCCGCGATCGACGAGGCTTCGCGTGCCGCTGCCTGAAGTGGTGTCACCGGATTTCTTTTCGCAGCCCGTAGCGATGAGCAGAGAGACTGCTAAAGCTACGGGCATGAAAAGATACAGTGAGCGGATCACTTCGTCAGGGCCTCGACCAAGACATAGAGGACGAGTGCGAGTCCAAATCCGCAATGAATAACACCCTTGATGGAAGTCAAAGGTCCTGTCTTGCCCTTG
>CAZGCK010000073.1:2957-19498 GCA_964524175.1 uncultured Bacteriovoracaceae bacterium
GCGTTCCAGCGGTTGCGCGTCTCGACCAGTCCGGTGACGTTCCCGCCCTTCGAGCCTTCTGACACTCAACGAGAAAACATGATGGCTGCACTGGACCTGATCCCAGGTGCTGCTGACGCAGAGCGGTATGCCCTTGAGCGCGTTGAGCTCAAGCAAGGCGAAGATCACTGCAAGCACCAACGCGAGTAGGCCCAGGTTGGCGGTTTCGGACACGCGGAAGGGCAAGTGGCTCGCAGCGCCCATGAAAAACAACATGGGGATCGAGAACATCGTGTTGGTTCGGGACGCGACGCCAGCACGAGCTCCTGCTGCGGCTGCATTGGGGAGCGCCTGCCCGCCCGAAGCTGCCTGGGTTGCGGATTGGATCACGATCTTTTGGTTGGGCCAAATCACGAACCAAACGTTAGCCCACATCAAAGTGCCCAGCGTGGTTCCGGTAAGGATCGCGACACCCCAAGAGGTGCTGAAAATCTCGAATCCATTTCGGTGACCAAACATTCCCAAGTAGAGGAGGCCGGAGATGAACGTCCCCATGGCAGCCCAGCGAAACCAAAATAGAGCGCGAGGTACGAGCTTCTGGATGGCTCCAGACTTCGTGGCTGCGTCCGTTTCGGCGAAGAATGCCCCTTGGACAAAGTTAAAATAATAAAGAAGGCCGATCCAAATCACTCCAAAGAAGAAGTGAAACCAGCGAAGTAAGAACTGAACTCCATCCATGCTTGCCAAGGCGAATTCCATGAGCGTGATGTCCCCTAAATGTTGAGTTTTCTACGGCAACATAACAGGGCTTCAAGAGTTTGGGGATGGGGATTTAGATGACTTCATGGGTTATTTTTGGACCTTTGGATGAGGGGTAAGTCCGTGAAATCATTATTTAAACATACGGTATTTAAATAATGGGTTCTGGGTTGATAATTACCGACTATTTAGGTATATTATAACGAGTTAAAATGAAGACTTGTGGAGATTGTATGCTGAATAAAATGTTGCTGCTCAGTGTTCTGACCCCCGTCGCTGCTTCCGCTATTTTGCTGACTTTGAGTGCTCCCGCTCAAGCTCGTGAAGGTCGCGTCAGGGAGCGAAGTGAGAGGGTTATGATGCGCAACCAATCTGATCAGCCATCTGCCGTTTTTGCGGATCCACGAGTCAATACGATCGTCCCTGATCAAAAGTCGATCGACGCGCGCCCCGAAGTAAAAGTTCCGGACGAGGCGCCTTCTTTTAAGCCTCGTGCGAAGCGGGGCCCGGCCTCGGTTTCTGATGGTCCTCAGTTGGGCCCAGTGCGTTTGGTCCACTCTGAAGGCAAATCGATGCCTCTACAGCCTTCCCAGGTGAAGGGTCAGTAGAGGGAAAACTGCCCTCCTTGCCTGTTGATAGCGGCGCGGGCCTGAAGCTTTTGTTGAGCGTTGGCGCAGGTTTAGCCCATTACCCTGTCTGTGAGGCTAAGAATTTCAGGCATCTTCCCAGCACAATGCCCCCCTCTGAATTTATAGCTGTAGGTTTTGGGTCATACCTGAGGACCTTCTAGTGGATTTTATTCGACTCTTTGGGTCAACATCAACAGGCTTTGGGGGCAGTTTTAGAATCTTTTAGGCGATCCAGCGTGCACCGTGTTAGCTGCCTGCCCTGAGGGGTAAAGGATGCTAAATCGTACCTTAGGGGCTTGGGGTTGGGCGCTATTTGTCCTTGGGATGCTAGTCACCTTGGCTTGGCCCGTCTGGTGGGCTTCTGCTGATGAGGGGCTGCCCTCTCCGGGCTGGGTCGAAATGAATCAGCCCCATGGCCTCTTGGCAGAAGAAGATCTTCCCTCTGATTTTGGAGGGGTTTCCATTGATGCCGCCAAGCGCTGGGTCGATGCCAATATCCAGGATTGGAATGATGACCTAGTTGAGATTCGGTCGCACCGGGTCCTTTCTTGCGCAGTGGCGCAAGCTGAGCTTGCGATGTTGCCGGCAACAGGGCTGGCGATGAGCTCGCTGCTGTTCATTGATCAGCTTTCAGGGCTTTTGGGGACTGCGCCGGGAGCTAGGCAGGCGGCAGCGCCCTTGAATGCCTCATTGGGCGAACTGTTAGTTCGTGTGAAGCTAACGCCCGTGGAGTCGGAGCTAGCAAGGCGACTGATGGGGCGTTAGGTCCGGGGGAATAACGATTGGATCAGGCTTCAGATCGATACGCAATTCTTTTTGATCCGGGTTTCGACTCGCCTGTTTGACGAAGTCATAGAGAGGCAGCTCCTGCGTGTGCGCGGATTTTGGGGGCTATTTAGGCGACATGCGAAGACTTGCATGGCTTATCGGGTGCGAGAGTTTAAGAATCAGAAGCTCATCGAGGTATCGGAGAAGATTTTGAGCGAGTATGATCTGTTGGAACGAGAGTTGGATCGGGAATAGTTTGGGCAAATGGGTGTAGGTTCTAGGTCATGTAGACCGACATGCGATGAACCTCGTCGTGCAATTCAGGTCATTTCTTTGGGACGCAGGAGACGTAGATGACGACGCTTTCAACTCAGCCGTATAAGGGAACGCGAGATTTTTATCCCGAGGAGATGCGCGTTCGGCAGTGGATGTTTGCGCGCCTCAAAGAGACAGTGGGGCGGTACGGTTATCAGGAGTATGATGGGCCGATGCTGGAGCCGTTTGATCTCTATGCGGCTAAGACGGGCGAAGAGATCGTCAATCAGCAGCTCTATTGGCTGATGGATAAAGGGGAGCGTAAGCTCGCTGTGCGGCCGGAAATGACTCCCACAATGGCACGCATGGTAGCGGGCAAGGTCAATGAGCTGCCTCGGCCGGTGAGGTGGTTTAGTATTCCCAATCTGTGGCGCTATGAGAGGCCTCAGCGGGGGCGGTTGCGCGAGCATTGGCAGCTGAACGTCGACGTGCTGGGAGGCGATTCGCTGCAGGCAGACGCGGAGTTGCTTTCTGTGGCGCTAGATTTGATTCGGGGCTTTGGAGGAGAGGAGCATATCTCCATCAAGGTCAATAATCGACGGTTGATGGATCACCTTTTCAAAGAGGTGCTGAAGCTCACGCCTGAGGTGGCGCTCGCGACAACCAAGGCACTCGACGCGCGCGGCAAGATCGGTGAAGAGGCTTACGCGAAGTGGCTGGGCGATTTGGGGATCGCTGCGGATCAGCGCGAGCGCTTGGAGCGGTTTTTTGCCTCTACTTTTGAGCAAGTCGAGAGGGAGCTGCCGTGTCAGGGTACGCAGGAGCTATCGGCTCTTTTCAAGATGATGAAAGAGTCGGGCGCGGGCGCTCAGGTCGTCTTTGATCCGACCGTGCTACGCGGAATGGATTATTACACAGGTACTGTGTTTGAAATATACGATGTATCGCCCGAGAATCGCCGCGCGCTCTTTGGGGGTGGACGTTACGATGACCTGCTTGGGCTTTTTGGAAAAACCAAGCTGAGCGGCGCCGGGTTTGGGATGGGAGATGTGGGTCTCGAGAACTTCTTGAGAGTGCACAACTTGCTTCCCCCGCTTGAGGCGTTTGTAGATGTGTTTGTCACGTTGCCTAAGCTTGAAGTGAGGCCGCAGGCGGAGAGACTCGCTCGCGAGCTCCGTGCGGGCGGTCTTAAAGTGGTGACGCCGCTGTCTTGCGATGGATTTGGTGCGCAGCTTAAGCTCGCTTCGAAGCATGGGGCTCGTTACGCTGTACTGTTTGGAGATGCGGAGCTTGCGCAAGGACAGGTGTTGCTCAAGGATTTGGCCCAGGGGACACAAGAAACGCTTGGGTTGGGAGAAGTCGCGGCGGCTGTCAAGCGGAGCGGTTAGACGATGACCATCAGGCCGGCTCTTGCATCCGGTGTTGCTGCTTTTCGTAACGGGCGCAGAGTTTTCGGACACGGATCTGATTTTGTTTCTTAGATTGCGATCACTGAAGCTCATGTACCCACTCAAAGAACTCGACCATCGACGCCCCAATCCAAATGGGCTGCAGCTCTGCCCGCCCCGCCACTGGCCTCTCTAGCGCTTCTCGCGAAAAATTAGTCATCACCGCGGCCGCAGGCACTCCCGCAAGCAGCGCGGCTTGCAGTCCCGGTGGAGAGTCCTCGACCGCAATGCAATCCGCCACCGAGAATCCCAGCGCCGCGGCCCCTTGTAGATAGGGACGCGGATCTGGCTTATGAAACGCCACATCGTCGCGCGAGATGATGTGATCCAGAAAAGGCGCAAGCCCCAGAGTGACTAGCGCAGTTTCGAGTTCACGCCGTTTGGCGTTGGAGACGACGGCCGCGCGGATGCCCTGCTTGCGCAGCCATTCAAGGCCTTCAGGGACGCCTGGGTAGGGGGCTAGCTCCGTCCGCGCAAATTCGAGGTAGAAGTCGTTCTTACGTAGCGCCAACGCGTGCACATCGAACTGAGTCGCTGTCCAACCAGGGCGGCACTGGTCCAGCACATACGCAATCGTCTCAGGCGCGGTTTTGCCGACCATGTGTTTCATTCTCTCGGTTGGAAACGACATCCCTAGTTCAGCCAGCAGGCTCTGCCAGGCTTTGAAGTGCAACGGCTCGCTTGCGACAAGAACTCCGTCGTGGTCAAAGAGGATGCCTTTAGGTCTTTTCATGTTTCACCATTAAACGGAGTTTTCTAAAATGCGCGAACTCAATATCGTCAAAGTCTCACAAGAAGCCGTGCTTCCGACGCGGGCGCATCCCGACGATGCTGGTCTGGATCTTTATGGCCTCGAAGATATCATTTTGTCCCCAGGGCAGGGTAAAGTTGCGCGAACCGGGATCGCAATTGCACTACCTTCGGGACATGTTGGCCTGGTTGCGGACCGCTCCTCGATGGCAAAAAAAGGGATCAAGACCGCTGGCGGAGTGATCGACGCGGGCTATCGGGGTGAGATTCATATCGTGCTTTGGAATATTTCGGGCGTCGATATCCAGCTCAGAGCAGGTGAGAGGATCGCGCAATTATTGATTTTTCAGGTTAGCACCCCGGCTGTGTGCGAGGTGAAGGAGTTTGATCATCAGACTGCCAGAGGGGAGAGGGGATTTGGAAGTACGGGGAGATGAGAAAAATGTGGCCCGAAGGGCGAACCTGTTAAACCTCCGGGCCACGGCGTGGAACCCTGTTCCACAGGGCGGGGTTAGTGCATCCGCCGTGCCTAGTTTTTTGTAGCGGCGCATCGAATTGAAGGTTGAGTAAAATAGAAAGTTTTTAAGAGCGTTTTTGAAATACTAAACGGGAGCTGCTTCGAGTGGTTTTTCAGGAAAATAGCGCGACGCGAGCTCGATGTGGGCGATCTCTTCCTCGGCTATTTTTTTGAAAATTTCGGCGGTGCGGGGATCGGAAGGAAGCAGTGTTTTGTAGAAGCGCTCTCCGGCGCGCCTGCCACGCTCCTCGGCGCTAGCCATATAGCGAGCAAACTCTTCTGAGGTTTTGCAGCCCATAAAAGAGAGCCAGAGAAAATCCGAAACTTTGCGTCCGCGGATAGGTACGTTGAGCTCTTCCATCCGCTTCAGGAGCCAATCGAGGTGTCGCTGCTCGGAGGCCGCTAGTCGCCTCCAAGCTTCGCGCAGTTCGGGGCGCTCTTCTGAGAATCGCTCTACAGCCCAGTAAAACGCCTCACGGGCCTGAATTTCGGCAAATGCGGCGGATCTCAGTCGGTCACCGACTCCATCAGGAGTGTGGATCGAGCGGGGAGCGTCTCCATGGGCTCCAGGTTCGGCAAGATCAAAAGGAGCCCAGCGAGGATCCGTCACTTGCGACTCATTTTGACGAGAGTTTCAAAATGCCCAGCCGTAATGGGCATGCAAGACAAGCGCGACTGCTTGATGAGCGGCAAGGTGGCGAGCGAAGCGGTGGCCTTGATTTCCTGGAGAGTGACGGGCCTTGGGAGTGCTTCGAGCGGCTTAAGATCGATCTGCACCCAATCACCTTTGGTCTCCGGGTCAGGATCCGGATACGCAGCGCGGACGACTTCGGCGATGCCTACGACGGCCTTGTCGCCGCCGCTATGGTAGATCAATACGCGCTCACCTGCTTTTGCGCCCTTCAGATAGTTGCGGGCCTGAAAGTTGCGGACACCGTTCCAGTTGGTTTTTTTGTCCTTCTGTAGCTGGGCGAAGCTGTAAGTTTCGGGTTCCGTCTTAAGAAGCCAATAGGTGGGGGCCATAGAAAGGCTGATATCGCGGCTAAGGCCCTTTAGGCAAGTCCGGCAGGATCTCAATGTCTACGGGTGACGGCTGGATCAGGGCTTTTGCGTTTCTCGGTACGGAAGAGGAGTCTGCTAGCCAGCCCCGTGATGTTCCTGACGCTCCTAATGGCCTTAAGCGTTCTGTGGATCGGGCTGGTGCGCGATTCGATGCCTGAATCTGTTGTGGAGAGCTGGTATTCAGCATCCCGCCAGAAAGAGGGCTCTCGTGAGGGACGACAGCCTGGTCGAGTGCGACTACGGCGAGAGCGATTGCAATAAATCCTGTCCAAAGGATCTGTCCGGTGGGCTGAAACTCTGTTTTGCGTTGGTCATTCACCACTAATTGATTCTAGACAACTGAAGGCCTGCACTACAACTGTGTCGAAGCCGACAGTGCGCTTTTTTTGTAAATACTTGAACTAGACCCATTCGCGACCGAAAGGAGCTGCGGTCAGAGCTTGATATTATTGTGGAAACGATACTGCTAAAGCCTGAAGAGGCGTTTTAGCCGGAGAATGTCGCCCTCACTCAGTCCTTCGGTAACGGGCGCGATTTGTGAAGTCCCGGTCGACTGCAACGTTAACTGGCCCGGATGAGAGGCAAAGGTGTCGGGCCGGTACATGAGAACAGAACGGTAGTCAAAAGAAGAGCCTCGCATCGCTTCCATCCAAACCTCAGGTACCTTCTCAAACTGCGGCTTGAATTTGTCTTCGATGTTGTCCCAAAGAACCTGAACATAGGTATCGCGGTCGGACCTCGACTGCTCATGCACAAATCCCAGCGCGTGCATCACTTCGTGGATGATCTCTTGTTTGCCGCAACCCGGGGCTAGCCGGATAGGCTGAGGGCCTCCCATCCTGCCTAGCGAAGAATAGCAATTGTCATTGCCGGGCTCAAAGATGATCGAGTCTGGGTTGCTGCTTCCTCCAAGGCTTGCGAGAGGAACGAAACTCACCGGAGTCAGGCGAGAGAAGATTTCGAGCGCTTTCTCGACACGCTCAGGGTGGGGGAGGTCAGGATTGATAGCGTAGGGAATTTGAGGGCGGTCCCAAAGGAGGGGAGCGGTGATCTCGGTGTGGCCGCGCTTGAGAGGTCCGCCTGCGGGAGGATGGCTCTCATCAAGTCGGCCAAGGATCAGATCACCGTAAGCGATGGCTAAATTACCCTCGACGACTTCGAATTCGACGATCTTGCTTTCGGGGCCGTTCCCGCTTCTTGTGTGCGGAGAGATGGACGGAAGAGCGTGAGGCTGAACGGGCGCTGTGCGACCTGTGTTTGTAGTCGATGGCGTGGGTGTTAGAGCTCTGTCTGGGATGTCAGGAGTATCTCCTGGGGCATCGGATTGAGGACTTGAATCCGGCATTGGCACTGACTTTTCGTTTGAGGATAGCCAGAAGCCGATTCCGGCACCCGCGGCCAGAATCAAACCGGCCAACAGTATGCGCGAGTTGGGTTGCATCTCATGTTTTTAGCCTACTTTTTGTAAACCGTCCAAAGCTTGCGGCGAAGGTCAAACATCCAGTTAAACCGACTAATCAGATCGAACCCAATAATGGCGTCTTGTTGGACATTCACTGCCATATTGAGATCCTTGCTAATCACGATCGTATCTTTGACATTGAAGTCAGCGAGCTTGGCTTGTTTCATTCGATAAAATTCGAACGAGAACGATCGCGAGCTGACTATGTCTATTCCATTGTCAGATGTTCCGAGATGCTCAAACAGTGCTGGATGAGCTTTGACAATCTTAGGATCAACCACGCTTGAGCTGGCTCCCGTATCCCACACGGCATTCAGTGCTTGAGAGTTCAGAGAAAACGGTACCGTGAAGTACCCAGTGGATCGGAGGTCAAGGGTCCTAGGGGTATAGCGGTCGGGAATCTTGGGCAGGAATTGAAATGTTTTCTTTACGAAGTCAAATGCGATTGCTCCATGGCCGAGCACATCCATCCCCAGGATGCAGCGAAACTCGTGTGAAGGAGGGGGGCTCTCCTCTTTGAGAAGGAAGTGCTGGTCCTTGAAATGGAGTCCTCCGATTGAGAGCGTGTCTACTGTCTTGACAAAGGAAGCGACTTTCTCGCCGCTGACTCCCCAAGTCCAGATCGTGCCCGATGTGGAGAGGTCCTCAAAAAATTTGCTTGAATAGGCGGTGCTGATCGAGGCTCCGGTATCGATCAGGCAGTTCTCGATATGCCCATTGAACTCAGCGGGAATAATGATCTGGCCGGAGTCGGAACCCTTGGAGATTACTAACTGCATTTTTACGGGCTTAGAGCCCGTTTTCAGCTCATATTCTTCGCTATCAAAGGATACGTGTTGGGCCGTCGTGCAAGCAATTAGCCAAAAAAGCGCGCAAGCAGTGGGAAGGGCTAAGGACTTTTGCACCCTGGGACAGCTATCATGTTTTGAATTGTTACAGGACTTAATTCATCGACTTTTTTGGGATTCATAAGTAAACAACAAAAGAGGATAAAATACGATGGCGAAGGGATCCGTCCGGCTTCACATCAGAAAAGACGCGCTCAAGTTTTCTTCCGCTCACATGACCGTATTTGCGGACGGAACCAAGGAGTCCTTGCATGGGCACAACTATCAAGTCGATCTGGGCGTCGATGTGCGAGATGCTTCGCTCTCGAGCATGGTTCCTTTTGAGTGTTTCAAAAACGCGATGAAAGCGATTTGTGCTGAGTGGGACGAGAAGGTGCTGCTTCCTTCCAAGTGCCCTTTCTTAAAAGTCGCCAGCCAATCTTCTCACGAGATCGATTTTACTCTCTGCGGGAAACGCTATGTATTGCCTTTGGATGAATGCGTTTTTTTAGCCGTCGATACCGTGACCTCTGAGACTTTAGCGTCTGAGTTTTGCCAGGCTTTGCTGAAGCAACTTCCACAAGAAGCCATGAAATGCGTGCTCGGGCTGCATCTCAAGATCGAAGAGAGCCCTGGGCAAGGGGCGACGTTTTCATGGGTGCTCCCGAGTTGATATGACGGAACTTGTTTTGAAGTTTAGATTCGTTGCGACCCATTCCTTGGCTCAATACGAGAAGCCGCACGACCATATCTGGGGAGTCGAGGTTTCTCTCACGGGACAGGAGCGCGATGGGATGATCGTAGATCTCGTGAAGGCACGAGCTTTAGTGGATGAATTGATCGCACCATTGGTCGAGACCGATCTCAATCAAAACTCGGTTTTGGGTTCGGACTGTCGTCGGGCTCCTACCTGCGAAACCTTGAGTCAGCATTTTGTCTCTGCTCTGAAGGGACCGGCAATCGATCCGCTCCTGGCATTGAATCCCAGTGTCCGCTTGCGATACGTGATGGTCTCGCTTTCAGAGTTGGATGGGACCGAAATGGGAGCCGTGAGGCGTCTGTCTTTCTTTGGAGATGATTTGTGAATGTGGTAACTTAGACTATCTTCACCGAATTGTTTTCGATCGTCAAACTGCTGACATACACTTGTGAAAATCCTTCTTGCGATAGCAGAAAAAGAAACTAGGAGTTTGCTTCAGTTGGCGCTCGAGGCGGCTTTTGGCTCTCAGATCTTTGAAGCCGCTTCGGCTGAGATGGCGGACGCTATTCTCAAGGATGATTCAGTGCCTTGCGATCTGGTGATTTCTGAACACGGGGGGTTGGGGACCTTGATGGTGAGCCTCCTGGCCACGAGACCCGAGTCGATGAAGGGCCTCATTCTTTGGAAAGAGTCTGCAACTAAGCCGATCCCGGTTTCAAAAGAAGCCAAGAATGTAGAAACCTTTGATGCGTCTCAACCTATAGATTCGCTCTTGCCGGTCATTTTGCGAATGACTTCGAGTAGTGCTCCCGAAAAGGCAAGCGATCAGGAACGGTTCTGCAGAATCAGTGCACCCTTGCTTGTTGCTGCTAGCCCGCTAGGTGGAGATGTTTATATCGCTCTTTCGGCTGCAAAGTATCTCCGGATTTTTCGACAAGGAGATTCCTTCACAGGTGAGGACTTGCAGAAATATCACACCACCAAGGGTGTCGAGTACTTCTACTTAAAGGCAAAAGACAGCGTTGGTTTTCTTGAGAAAGTCCACAAGGCGTTGGTTCGCATCACAGAGATGAGCGAAATAGCGGCTGGAGCGGTAGAAGTTGAAGAGGAAGCGCGGACTGCAGAGCCGCAGATCACAGAGCCTAAAGCAGCAGAACCCAAAGCAGCAGAACCCAAAGCTGCAGAACCCAAAGCAGCAGAACCCAAAGCTGCAGAACCCAAAGCAGCAGAACCCAAAGCAGCAGAACCTAAAGCAGCAGAACCCAAAGCAGCAGAACCTAAAGCAGCAGAACCTAAAGCAGCAGAACCTAAAGCAGCAGAGCCTAAAGCAGCAGAGCCTAAAGCAGCAGAGCCCGGCAAGCCGGCCACTCAGGCCGAGGAGAATGCGAAGCTGGAGGCCGAGAAGGCCGCTGCAAATGCTGCCAAGTTAGCAGCTGCAAAGGCTGCTGCTGCAGCAGCTAAACAAGCAGCTGAGAAAGCAGAAGCAGAAAAGGCAGCTGCCGCTGCTGCTAAAGTTGCAACTACCAAAGCTGCTACAAAGGTAGAAGTGGCCGCGAAAGAAGCTGCGCCTGCAGCGGCGGTTGCGGCCGCTACCGATTCAACTAAACTAGTCGAAGCACTCAAAAAAGATCCTGCATTGATTCACTCTACTTTGCATGAACTGACCAAAGGAATGGGGTTTACACCTGAGGTCCAGGCAGTCGTTAAAGAGTGCGCTCGTGTGGCATTAGCTTCTCTTAAAAAGAGCCCAAAACTCTCTCAACTTCTCAAGTCCATCGAGCGAGACAGCGAGCATTATGTGGCCAGCCATAGTCAGATCGTCGCTCATCTGGCCTGCGCCATCGCTTCGCAGATGGATTGGAGGTCGGACTCGACTTTTCAGAAACTCACGATCGCTGCGATGATGCATGACATGCCTTTTCGAAATCAAAAACTTGCGGCTGTTCAGAATCTCGAGGCGCTCAAGGCGAGAGAAAGCGAGTTTACGCCCGAAGAGGTTCAGTCCTATCGAACCCATCCGCAGGTCGCTGCGCAGCTTGTGCGGGCGTTTACAGAGATTCCGGCCGATGTGGACGTGATTGTCGAAGAGCATCACGAGCGTCCGGATGGGACGGGATTTCCACGAGGAATGTCGCACAGCCGAATAGGACCCCTTTCGGCAGTTTTTATCCTTGCTCACGATTTGGCAAAATTTATTTTGGATCGGGATCCGGGGGGCAACAAAACTCTTGAGATGGGGCCTAAGCAGATCGCGGAGTTTTACCAAATACACAAAGATGCCTACAAGGCTGGCACTTTCAGGAAGGTCCTTAAAGTCGTTGAGAAAATGAGTCTTTAAGTAGCGGTTGGCATATCAACCAGTCAAGTTGGTAGTCCAGCTCGGAAGCAATAGGTAGAGATTGCAAAAGTTAAGAAGGTTTTGCCACTCGTTTTGACGTGATACCCTCAGGAGGGAGCTTCAAGGACGAAGTCATGATGAGAACTTTTGCCTTACTAGGATTAGCCGTGGCCTTAGTGAGCGTCGCACAGGCGGGCGTGACCTTTGGATCCGGGATGAGCAGCGCCCAAGCAGGCCGGGTTGCACCTGGGCTACATTTAGGAATTGCTAATCACGATTTCAATTTCGGCGTTTTCATATCGGGAGTGCAAAGTCCGATCTATTATCAGTCTTCCTACTTCGTGGGGGGTTACTCGCTTCCAAAACGAGGAGATTTTTTATGGGGCCAGGTGCGCGCAGGCCTGGGGTTTGCTGTCTCTGTCTCTGCGTCGGGTCGACGGGATGGGCCCTTGGGCGAAGCAAGCAACTACTACGATTACGCTGCGGGTCCGGCAGTCAAGGTCGTATGGAGCGTGGCCGGCCCTCTTTTCGTAGCCACAGAGGCGATGTTTGGCCTGAGAAACTTCATTCACATCATCCTTGAGTTTCAACAGGTGGCGATCCTGTCTGTAGGCGTGCGACTATGAGACTAATCGGGGTTGTCCTTGGGGTGGTTTTTCTCCTTGCGTCCCACGCCGCGCAAGCTTCTCGATCGTCCAGCAGCTCGTTTCATGTCTTTGCAGCAACGGGGCGACTCTTGGGTTTGAGCTCTGTAAGAGTGGGTGTAAAGAGTTTTGAGATTGGGAAGCTAGGCCCTGAGGCCTTTGGTTTGGGCAAGATTCTCAACTTTGGAGGGGCTGGAATCGTTACTTTTGGCCCTTCGTTCTCGTCGACATTGCTCCCCGGAGTTTACGGATCTGTAGGTTGGCAGCCGCATCTTTTTTCTATTTTCAGTTTTCGAACTGAGCTCATGGCGGCCAATCATTGGAAAGGCGTTGGAACCGCCGAGGTCCTCGTAGGGCTCTCGGCTAACTTCTAGCAGGTGTGTAATCGAATGAAACTCTCTCGGATCGTCGCGGTTATTCTGCTCTCTCTCTCCATGGTTGGATTTTACTCCTATTCGGTTCGCTGGGCCGTCACTCGAGAAGATCCAACCGTCTGGATCAAGCCATGCGAGGAGCCTGTGATCGCCTCCTTGGATTTTCCGCCCGGCGATCCTTTGCATGGGGTTTCAGATGTGAGCTTCGATAGAATGATTCAGACAATCATCGACGACTACAACGATATCCCTTCATCCTTCATCCGCCTGGCTCGATACCCTGACGATCCCGTCAATCCGGGTACGCCAGCCACGGGGGACTCGGCTTTTACAGTCGAGAAAGCAGCGCAAAGGACGATCACCGTGTGCTTTGGGACTCCCTCGTCATTGGGTGCCGCTGGGTATGCCACTTGGAAAGTCGACTCCACTGGCAAGTTTATCGTGAGCTGCGAAGTCATTTTGACTGACGCGCTCAAAGGCAGTGCGAAAAACTTCACCCGAACGCTAACTCATGAGCTTGGTCATTGTCTGGGCCTCGGCCATCCGCAGGAGATGACCCACGCTCTCATGTCCTACTTCAGTTCACCTGAACTCACTCGGCTTCAGCCGGATGACAAAAACGGAATGACCCATTTGTATCCGAGCGAAGCCGCTTATGGCGAAGAAACCCCATCATTTGGGCTGTCTTGTGTTCCCAAATAGAGAATTCCTTCGAACCACCAACCCGAATCGCCAGATGTCACTGCTCGAGTGACCTCGTCCTTAGAAGTTTGATTTTTGAACGCAGTGAAATACTTCGTGCGCGACCATTTGTTGGAGATGCTCTTTGGGCAGGACTTCAGAGAGGGGGTAGATGACGATGGGGCAGGCTTCGGTGTCCAAATCAAAAAACTGCACAAAAGTGAATCCAAAGGCAGCGGCCTCACTAAAGTGCGGTCGGGGATAGCGGACAAGCGAAATGCGAGGGACGCGTCCATAGGTATGATACTTGCCGAGGGAGTATTGAAAGGCTCATCGATGACCTCCATTTGCGGCTTCACGGTTTCGGAGGTCGCCAACTCCTCCGTGATGCATATGCGCAAGTCGGGAGAGAGTGTGGTTAGGTTGGGTCGGGAAATTCGTGGGCCCAGAGAGTGGTGCATTGAAGAGCATGGGCATTGGCCGTGAAGGTAATTGTTGAGAAAATAGGGGCTGCGAAAGCGGTTTGCGTCAGTTTCATGCGCTGGGACAAGTTGAGAGACGAGTTGAGGCGCAACCACAAAGACGGTTTAATGCGTGGAGTTATAATTGTGCGTTAGATAATCTAATACTGACCGATGTCTTTTAATCATTATCCAAGTGCCTTCTTCTCCGCTAATTCCTGCTAAGCGAAACCGCAAAGGGGAATTAAAATGAAGTCTTTAATTGTTTCTATTGTTTTGATCGTAGCACTCAACACGACTACGGCTTTTGCATCATTTTTTGAAGTCTGTGAGCTGGAAGCTCAAGTGACATCTGTTTCTCAGCTGCTTGCGACCTTGAATGGAGATAGCCGCCAAGTGCCAGGCGAAGTGAGCACCTACCATCAGCTGGTCACTGTCAAAGTCTCGAGCGCAAGAGCAGAGAACGGTAGGATCGGGCATGCCAGCTGCAATGGGCATATAGATCAAAGCTACGAGCTGTTTGCGAAAGCAAGTGATGGCTATGAAGTCGGACAAGTCCTCAAGATCACTCTCCAACGTTCAAATGGTCGTGCTCCGGGTGGAATGGCCCGTCAAGAGAGGTGGACTGTGAATCAGTAAAGCTGTCCCCCAAACCTTGATTGAAATCTAATATTCGAATTTCTATAAATCCGTTACTTACAGGCGTATGAAATCTTCCAGCTTGGCTTTCGGGATTCTGATGGGTTTTGTCTACTTCACCGGGGTTGGTATCTCCCACGCAGAGACTCCCGTCACCTCAGCTCCTCCTGTAGCTGAGGTGAAGCCCAGCAAGAAAGCTTGGTACGATACCTTCACTCTTCGAGGGTATGCTCAGGTTCGATACAATCGATTGTTAGAGACCAATACCAGTCTCAAATGCGAGCAATGTGACAAGTCATGGGGTGATAAAGGTGGTCTGTTTGTTAGGCGTGCCCGTCTCATCCTCAGCGGCAATGTGCATGATCGAGTCTATGTCTACATCCAGCCGGATTTGGCTCAGGCGGTAGGGGCAGATCAACATTTTTTGCAGCTTCGGGATCTTTATTTTGACCTTGCGTTGGACTCGCAGAAAGAATTTCGCTTTCGTGTCGGGCAAAGCAAGGTCCCTTATGGCTGGGAGAATCTCCAATCTAGTTCTAACCGCTTGCCGCTGGACCGCACTGACGCCATCAACAGCGCGGCACCCAACGAGCGTGATCTAGGCGTCTTTTTTTATTGGGCACCCACTGAGATCCGCGATCGTTTCAAGCTTCTGACGGAGAACAATCTTAAGGGCACTGGCGACTACGGAGTCGTAGGCTTAGGGTTTTACAATGGCCAGTCAGCCAACAAAGCAGAGGTAAACAACAACCTTCACGTCGCTGCTCGTGTCACCTATCCTTGGAAGTTTGGTGATCAGTATGTCGAGACTTCGATTCAGGCTTATACGGGATTGGTAACTGCATCGGGCGCTGCGGCTGCAGTGAGAGAAACTCAGTATGCGGATCGTCGTGTGGCTGCGAGCTTGACAGTCTATCCGCAGCCTTTGGGTCTTCAAGCCGAGTGGAGTATGGGCGAAGGTCCCGAGTATAATCCTGTGCCGAATCTAGTTGGCACTTCTCGTCTCGACGGTGGTTACGTGATGACGATGTATCAGTTGCAGAGTTGGGTGGGTCAAAGTCTGATCCCCTTTGCTCGAGCGCATTTCTACAGTGGCGGCAAGAAGCATGAGACAGACGCTCGCTCCTATCGTGTTCGCGAGTACGAAGTGGGGGTGGAGTGGCAGCCTATCTCGGCCTTTGAGTTGACTGCCATGTATACGATTTCTAGCCGGCGTTTTGAGGACTCAGGCGCGAAAAGCAATCTGCAAGAAGGGAATCTGCTCCGACTGCAGGCGCAGTTCAATTACTGAAGGCGGGGCAATGCCTGAGCGTTGGTCAAACTTTTCGACAAGATCAACGGGCTGAGGAACTTTTTTTAGAATGGTTTGCTTCCCGCAAGCCAAGCGGCTGTTCCTCCTAACAAGAGTACGGCCCACCAGATTGGCTGAGTGAGTTTTGGAATCCTTGGGGCAAGAGCGATGACTCCTCCCAAAATCGTCCAAATCCCTAACTTTGCCCAGATCCATCCTGGTAAACCGCCATGAGCAATGCCTAATCTCGCAAGAAGTCCAAATCCTCCGACCAGCACAAGCAAAAGTCCCACTCCGTGCGTGATCGCTATACGCTTCCGCCAAGAGTGATCTCGACTGCCCCCGCTTCCAAACCACAGGAGCACGCCCCCGAGGGATAGAAAAACCATGAAGATCCCTAACAGATGCATAACCTTATAGACGGGGTACGAGATCATAGATTTAAAGCCTTCTCACGCATGTTCCTGAAGATAAGTGGCACTCTTATGAAGCTCTCATGAGTCGCTCGATCCGCTCTTCGAGCGGAGGGTGTGTCGAAAAGAATCGAAATATCCCTGAACCTTTATTAGAGATTTTGAGCGTTTGTGTAGCTGGTTGCATATTTGGGTCAGTGATCTCTATTGTGCGTTGGAGAGCTTGAAGCGCGCTCACCATCTTTTCGCGGCCCGCAAGTCTAGCCCCGCCCTGATCAGCGCGGAACTCCCGCTGGCGAGAGAACCAGGCAACCACAATCGAACCCAGCACCATAAACACCATTTCAAGAACAAAGACAGTTATGTGATAAGCGAATCCACCTGCAATGGAGCCTTCTTCACGATCGTCCCGCGAACCTGCCGTTGAGATGGCGTAGGCGATGATTCGGGCGAGGAACATGGCAAAAGCGTTCACTATGCCTTGAATTAACGTCATCGTCACCATGTCGCCGTTTGCGATGTGGGCAATTTCGTGACCCAACAC
>CAZGCK010000074.1:0-19482 GCA_964524175.1 uncultured Bacteriovoracaceae bacterium
TGGGGTATTTGGCTGGTGCTTGGGCTTGCGCTTAGGGCCATTGATCGGGTTATCGAGATCAGTGCACTTGAGAAGTTCGCGCTTTTCTCGGTAAAACTCGAGAAAACGACCTTCTAAGATGCTCGCCCGAATCTCGCGCATGAGGCGGTGATAAAAATAAATGTTGTGGGCGCCCAAAAGAGTCCAACCTAAGATCTCTTTGGCGCAATTGAGATGGCGCAGATAAGATCGCGAATAGCGTTGGCAGGTGGGACAGTCGCAATCAGGATCAAGCTTCTCGTCGGAGAATCGGTAAGCGCCTCTGCGCATCTGCAGAAGTCCGCGAGACGTGAAGACTCCTCCCCGCTGCGCGAACTGAGTGGGCATGATGCAATCAAACATGTCGACGCCCCTGTGAACGGCCTCAAGCAGGTCAAGTGGAGTGCCGACCCCCATGAGGTATCTCGGGCGGTCTTTTGGAAGAAGCTGCGCGGTGAGCTCGCAGACGTCTTCGCGCTCGGATTTGCCCTCTCCTACTGCGAGTCCGCCGATGGCGTAGCCGTCAAAGGGCATCTCGCTGAGCTCTTGCACGCTCTGACGTCTGAGGTCTGGGAAGAGAGCGCCCTGAGCGATGCCAAACAGCGCTTGCGGAGAGTCGCCGCGGGCTTGGAGGCTTCTGGCTGCCCACCTGTGGGTGATGCCGAGGGCATCGAGGGCGGTTTTCTTATCGGCTGTCGATGGAATGCACTGGTCGAGCACCATCATGATGTCGCTGCCGATGTGTTTTTGCGCATCGATGCTGGTCTCTGGGGAGAGAGCAATGGTGTAGCCTTCGATAGTTTTGAAAAGCGCGCCTTCTTCAGACATTTTTCTCGCCTGAGGGAGCGAAAAGATCTGAAACCCGCCGGAGTCCGTGAGCACGCTACGGTCCCAGCTCATGAACTTGTGAATGCCGCCCATTCTTTTGAAGACCTCGAGGCCAGGGCGGAGCATGAGGTGGTAGGTGTTTGCTAAGAGGATCTGCGAGCCTGAGGCCTCTAAGGTGGAAGTGAGCTGAGCCTTAACCGTGGCGCGAGTACCAACTGGCATAAACAGTGGAGTTAAGACCTCGTTATGCAAAGTCTTAAAGCGAGCGGCGCGGGCCTGGGATCCGGCGGCTTGGGCTTGGATCTCGAATGAGAGGCGTTTGGGATGAGACACAGGGTTTCTTCAATAATCTGGTTGGGGGGGTGAGCACAAGTCTTGGACGCGGGGATCTGTAAGAATTTTGGTGCGTGTCTAGAGCTTGTAGAGACTGATTGATACATGGGATCGGGACGGGCGCTGGCACATAGTTTTAAATATCTTATATTTAAGATACTTGGCAGCAAAGGGGGGGCAGCGCGGAAGGTCGTGATCCGACCCTTAACCCTGGTCTTTAAACAAATCCTGTCCCGGGCTCCGTAAACGGGGGCCGGGACTTTTTTGGAGCAAAGAGGTAGTCCATGCAGACAGAGTCACCTCAGAATGCGGCCAAAGCGAACTTTAAGGGTGCTCAGCCGCCTTGAGCACCCCCACGTTGCATATATTGCGTAATCTGGCTTGGTTCAGCCGAGAAGCTTCGAAAAGAACCCTGCAATCCACAAAAACGGCAGTATTTTGACAGACCACTTCCCTCCCGCTTGACGGTCACCTCTCCTGCCCCAAAAACTCGGTCACCCCACACACGTAACCCTACACACTTTTCAATGCCCCACCCTCATCTGCCGATAAGGTTGCATGGCGACGTCACCGAAATCTAAGCAAAAAGCGCACGCAGAACCAAAGGCGCACGCCGCGAAGCCGACATCTGCTGCGGCAAATCCAACGGCACCAGAAAAGTCCGATGCCAAATCCTCAACCCAATCCAAGGTGCGCCTACACCCTACATCTCGCCCGAAATCCTTACGCGAAGTACCGTTCGACTCGCTGAGGCCATTCTACCACTCCATTCACGACTCCGAGCGCTCCGAAGCCATCGAGCTTCTCGCATCCAGCACGGATCCGGCGGCGGCGCGAGAGCTGATTCAGTTCTACCAAGATTGCCAGTGGCGGGAGACTCGTCTGCGCATCATCCGTGCGTTGGCCAAGCACCCCTCGCCCAGGAGCTTTGAGTTTCTCTTTAAACTCTGCCAGGAACCCAAGGATCTGCCGATCGCAGAAGCGGCGATCTCTGCTCTTGGACAAACACACCACCCGCGGGCTGCCCGATTTCTCGTTCTATTTTACGAAAAATGCTCGGAGTTCATCAAGCCAAGCGTGATCGGCGCGCTAGGACGCATTCCAGATCGGACATTGGCTCAAGAATTTCTGCGAGTGCTGCCAGAAGCGGTTAAGACACAGCAACTCACGCTAGCAAAGCACCTGATTCTCACGCTAGGCGAACTCAAGGTCCACGAGGCACTACCTGAGTTGCAAAGGCTCGCCTCCGACGGCGGGCCGGCGCTCGCCCTAAGCGCGCTCGTGGCGATCGGCAAGATTTCGCGCGATCCCGTTTCCGTGGGCAGGCTCGAACAGACTTTTGAACAGGATCCATTTGAGTACCAACTTTTTGCAAGCGTGAGAACACAGGTTCAATTTCGCTCGCGTTGGAGACTCGAAGACTATCTGTCTAAGATCTTTGAGTCAGACGAAGGCGAGCATGCCACGACTTTGCATCCTTCGTTACCCTACGAGCTCAGCCACTTCGACTCAAAGGACGTCCTCGAAGGACTCAAGATGTTCTATTTGGCCCCAGAGCACTTTGAACGCCTCTGCACAGTGCTCGCTCGCGTCGAGTCCCCCGACGTTGCAGGCTGGTACAGTGAATTACTAAGAATCCCCGCTCTAATCGCAGCTCCGACGACAGACACTGACAACGTCACCAAAATGATCCTTGTCCTACGCAGCCTAGGCTCTCGTTGGGACTTGAACTTAGCGCCGCTTCTGAGAAGCATCGGCGAATCGAAGCTCCTCGATGAACCCGCTTGCCTTCTAGCCTGGATCGAAGCGACCACGCTTTGTTTACCGGACGCGGACTCGGAGCTCAAAGCATTTTTCTGCTCTGAGCGCTACCGCAAGCTCACCGAGAGCCAGCGCATTGTGACCCTCAATCACATCATCGACGCAGGACTCTGCGCTCAAACTCATCCATCGCGACTGCAATCAGTCGGCAGAACACTCGAGACCATCCTGGAGTCTGATCCGTCCATCGAAGTGCAAGCCCGCTGCATTCGCGGGCTAGGGCACCTGGGATTCGTTTCTCGCAAAGCGTTGCAATACATCAAAGAGAGACTCGCTGAACCAATACTCACGGGCTCCTGTCTCAAGTACCTCGAACTCTGCCCAGAAAGAAGCGCCCTATCCTCTTTGACGGAGCTCATGAAGACACCGACCGAACTTCCAACCGCGTCGCTTCTGAGAACTCTAGCTCAGCTGCCTCAGTTGGACGAAAAATCCGATGCGATCCTCGAGTTCGTGACCCAGGCGCTCGGATCATCCGCTGACCCAGACATTCGAGTCGAAGCCCTCAGGCTTCTCAGCCGGCATCCTAAACCCTCGCTCCTACCCGCTGTCCTCGGATGCCTAGCTCTCGCTCCGACCATTAGAAAATCCAAAGGTGGCACTCCTGAGACGAAGGTTGCGCTCGCAGCGCTGATTGCCATCAAAGCCCATGCCTCTCAATGCGACGACTCAGTCGCCGAAAGGATCGCGCCTCTATTGAGATCTGCTCATCCTTCGTTGGCGGGCCGCGCGCTCGATACATTGACTAGCTTGCCCGGCTTAAGAGCTAAGCGCTTTGTGATCGACCTGCTCAAAGAGCGGGCCAAAGACATGGATGTTTGCGACAAGATAGTCAGATGCCTCGAGCCACCCCAAGGCGGCGCGGAATATTTTGTCGACGTGGTTGACGAGATCCTGCGCGCCAATCCGGGTCATCCGCACGAAGATGGGCTTCTTGCACTTCGCGAGCGTCTTGCGGCGGGAAAAACTTCAGAGCTTGCTGGCACGCGCAGAATCAAGGCCGCCGACGTGATCGCCATGGACCGATCCCTCGAAAAGCGCGTACCAGAGTACGAAAGCCTCGAAGAAAACGCTAAATCCGCCTTGCGATCAGCCGAAATGCCGTTCTTGCATCCGGAGATGTACGACGAATCGATCGACAAATCTTCGTCTCTCGTCGAGTACTGCAAGGCGATTGACATCGTGCTCGAGCGCCATCTCGGCCATCGATTGCTTTTTCCGAAGCTGGAAAATCACCTCCATGAGTTTCAAAACTCGCTTCATGCTTCAGGCCTAGGCGAGGAGCACCCCACAGCCGATCGAGTGATGCAACAGATGGGGCTTGAGCGACACTTCAGTCCGCAGAGCTTTCCGCTTCACAAAATGACGACGCTTGCGCAAAGCATCCGCACAGGACGCATCGTTCATGAGAGATTCAAGACTTTCGACGGGCTACGCGCCTGGGCTGTGGTACTCTTGGTGTTTGGAAGAGGCATCCAAGGACAGAAAGCGTTGATACCCGTTCGTCATGCAAGCGAAGAACAACTCATCACCTGCTGCAAGCGCCTGATTGCCTTGCAAGAGATCCGCAATCCCGCAGCGCATCGTCAGACCGTGCTGAAGATCGCATCGCTCGACGAAACGCGGGCTGAAGCGCTTTCGCTGCTTGGATCATTGCAAAAGATGTTCTGATCGCACACCGAGATAGGGAGGACGCCCCAGAAGGGCTAATTCGTATGCCCCAACCGATGGTGCGCTAGAATTGCCTTACCCCCCATGTTACCCTTCAAAACATGCTCCCCTACCTGCTGGAAACGCGCAACCTCGTCAAATCCTACGGCACCGTCGAGGCCGTTCGCGGAGTTGACCTTCAGGTCAAACCCGGTATTTGCTTCGGCCTACTCGGACCCAACGGCGCCGGAAAAACCACCACGATTGAGCTCATTGAGGGCATCCTAAAACCCACAAGCGGCGAGATACTTTTTAGAGGCGAGCCCATCAGCGGAGAATTCCGAGAAAAGATCGGCATTCAGTTTCAACACACCTCACTTCCCGACTTCCTTACCGTGCGAGAGGTCCTCGAGCTCTTCAGATCCTTCTACCTAGCCCCTCTCTCACCCGAGTCCCTGCGTGATCGCTGCGCTCTAACGGAGTTTTACGATCGTGATGCGAGCAAGCTTTCCGGCGGCCAACGTCAACGCCTTTTGCTTGCGCTCGGACTCATCAATGACCCCGAGCTCATTTTTCTCGACGAACCCACTACCGGACTGGACCCACAGGCCCGCAGAAACTTCTGGGAACTCATCCGAGGTCTGAAGGCTGAGGGCAAGACCATCGTGATAACCACCCACTACATGGAAGAAGCCTACGAGCTCTGCGACGAGGTTTGCATCATGGACCACGGAAAGATCATAGCCCGTGGCGAACCTAGTCAGCTCTTGAGGCAGCACTTTCAGGGACTTTCTATACTCATCGACAAGGCCGATGTTCGCATCCCCCATTCGCAGATCCCAGGCAAAGTGTTCGAACGAGAGACCCAGCTCGAAATCCAAACCGAGAGAGTCAATGAGACAATCCAAGCGCTCCTCTCATCTGGCTCCCCGCTTCAAACTCTCAAAGTTAGGCCTCGCGATCTCGAAGACTTGTTCTTGGAACTGACAGGAAAGGACCTTCGCGCATGAAAAAATTTAAAGCACTTCTCGTCGCGCGCAACAAAGAGTTTTATCGCGATAAAGGCACTTTGCTATGGGCGATTATCTTTCCATTTATCGCAGTCATTGGATTCGCCTTTGCATTCTCGGGAAAACCGCAAGAGCAATACAAGATCGCTGTGGCTGGGCAAGCAGATATTCCATTCCTTAAACTCGACTATGTCAAATACGTCCCCGTCGATCAGCTCGAGCCTGCCATCGAAAAGGTCAAGCGCCATCAATTCGACATGCTCTTTCAAGAAGAACAGGGCAGCTATCGCTACTGGACCAATTCGAGCTCACCCAAGGGCTATTTTCTAGAGCGACTGGTTCCTCAAAACGCCGTCAAAGTTCAAGTCGATGGCCAAGAAGCCCGCTACGTGGACTGGCTCGTGCCAGGCATCCTCGCCATGAACATGATGTTTAGCGCGCTTTTTGGAGTCGGATACACGCTCGTGCGGTATCGCAAGAACGGCGTGCTCAAGCGATTCAAAGCCACCCCTCTGAGTGCGCTTGAGTTCTTGTCTGCGCAGATCGTTTCGCGGCTGCTCGTAATTCAAGCTCTGGGCGTGCTAGTCTATTTAGGGTGCCATTCGCTGGTGCACTTTCAGATGCGGGGATCTTATTTAGATCTCTTTCTGTACTTCGGGCTCGGCGGCATCTGCATGATCTCGCTCAGCACCGTCATCGCGGCGCGGATTCAAAGCGAAGAGCTCGCCGAAGGCATTCTCAACGTCATGACCTGGCCGATGATGCTCTTCTCGGGCGTCTGGTTCTCGCTCGAAGGAGTGAATCCCACGCTTCAAAAGCTTGCGCAGATTCTGCCGCTCACGCACATTGTGGACGGCGCGCGCGCCATCATGCTGGATGGAGCGACCCTGACGACGCTCATGCCGCACGTCATGCTCTTGGGGGGCCTGAGCGTGGTGTTTCTCGCGATTGGATCCCTGCTCTTTAAGTGGAACTAAAAACCTGCGTAGACCACGCTCGTGCTTTTTCTAGCCAATCGGGCAACACCACAATTCCGCGCTCGCGTTCGACCCAATAGCCGGACTCTTCTTCGACCCTCGCCAACATCCAAGCTGCCGGAGGCAGGCGACGCGCATCGGCAGGCAGGTCGCCTTTCTCAAAAATCTTGAGACTATCTACGGGCGCACTCAGTGGCGAAAGCCAACGGCGCTTCTCAAGCCCAATCCAGGTTCCTTCGCGAGGAAATTCGGTCGACCACCAACCTCGACGATGCGCGCTTGCAACTTGAGGAGGATGAGAGCCGTTCTGCCAATCCGTTTCGCGAGGATAAAAGAGCATTCCCTTCACAAGCGCTCGGCTGATGAGCGGGCCCGACCAGCCACTTTCGTTGAATGCCCTCGTCGCCTCTGCTCCATGCGCCAAGCCAAGCAGCGCCCCCAAGAGCCGAGAAGCCTTGAGATCGAGCCGATCGTGCAATTGAGTGCCCAGAAACGAACGCCAATCATCGCGAGCGGGCCCTACGCAAAGATAAAACTTAGCCGTCGCCTCCCAGTGCTGCAGCTTGCTCGACGCATCTTCAAAGATAAAGTCTAACTCACCCATGGTATCTCGACCGCGGTTAATCACCCAAGATGGCTGCACTCGTCGCGCAGCGAGCAGCTCACGGATTGCGTACTCAATCAATGCTTCGAAGTATCGACCCAACCGCTGCGAAGTGCAGGCTTGCGCGAGAAACGCCTGCAAAGGCTGGGGATCCTGGTCAAGATCCCAGATCCGCGCTTCGGCATTCAGCAAGAACTCGAGGCACTCCGCGTCCGACAGAATCTCGGGACGACTGGGAGCCAATAGCCCGGGCGCTCCCAGCGCAAAAACAAGGTCGCGGACTTCCGTGCTGCGCAGTCTATGAAAGGAGTCAAAACCCGTCATTGAATCCGGTCCTTCAGCTCGATAGCTATCATACGGAATGCGTATCAATTTAAAGCGAAAGAGATTCAAGAAGAACGCCTGAAAGCCAAGAACCCCTAACTTCGCCGCCTTTGCCAAGCATCTCGCACGATGCCGATGCTGCTCCCCAAGTTCCAAAGCACCAACAGCAGCATCAGATTGCCAGTCCACTTGAGGGCATCTTGAGGATCCACTCCTCCAATGACCGTAATCCCCATGCTAAACGCCACCATCACCGGGATCAGCACGATTCCCATTCCCAACTGAGCCCATCCTGTCTTGCGCCGCTTCTGCTCTTTTGTCGCGAGGGTACCCATGCCAGGCAATACGACCACATTGAGAAACGCGCAGAATAGAGCCTTCCCAAACGAGGGTCCTCCGGAAATGATCGACCCTCCTTCACTGGACGTTCTTGAAGTACTTGTCATAAGTGCCTTGATCGAGATCTTCGAGCTCGCTTTTATACGGCTTTCGCTGAGAAGGAGCCTTTGGCGCATCCACCTGAAGTTTTTGAACAGCCATCAAATTGAGCTCATCGGTCGAGGCAGGCTGAGTGGCAGACTGAGCCTTTAGCTGTGCAAAGAGCTTGGGATCCTCGCGCTGGATATCCTTCAGCGTCGTCTGAACAGCCTTTTTCTCAAGTGCCTCGACAGCCTGAGCCACTGCCGCGTCTGGTTTTGCTGCATCGGTGGTTTTCTTTGCTTCCAAGCTCGAGCTTTTTTGAATGGCGCTCAGCTCTTCTTGCGTCGTCTGCCTCAACTCGATCTTTGGAGTGAAGTCGACGATCGTGTGATCGATAGGCGCGACGGCCTTGGATCCACGGCCACCACCTCCTGGCACAGCCCTCCCGGTTTGAGAAGAGCCTAGATCGGTCGCGGGCGCTGCAGCTTGCGGAGGCGGGACCACCGAAACAGAGTATCCTGCCTTGACTTGAACAGGCTTAGACCGCGGCGCCGATGATTTGACCTCAACCGAACCACGAATGATCGAGACTTCCGTCGCGCCATCTTTTCCGTCGTCAGCGATAAAGAAGTCAGTGCCCCGGACGCCCATCGTCGCAGTCCGCGTCTTGATGAAGAGCTTGCTGCGAGGTCCACCTTTTTCTACGATGCCGCGAACCTTGCCATACATCAAGCTGACTTGAGCCCGGCCATCGACAGAGTCTTTGTCCCAAGTCACTCGATACGCGGTGGCCGGCCCCACATTGAACTGATCGCCATTCTCAAATACGATCCGTGCCTTCGCTTGGGGAGAAGTGCGCACGATGTTGCCCTTCTGCATCCGATCACCAATGCGCGCGTCGCGCACCTGAAAGTACTCTCCCTCAAAGAGCGCGATGCTCCCGCCGTCTTTCGCCGGATCCTTAGGGAGGATCTTTGACGGATTCGAGAATATTTTTACCACGCCGTCAATTTGAGTGAGTGTTCCTACCTGATCGCCACCATAAGCAGCATTGAGCCCACAAATGAGACCCATCCCAATCAACGACAGCTTCGAAAGAGATATCATCGTCCGTCCTTGTCCAAGTCAGCAAGCCATGTTTTCATTAAGTAGTGTCCCAAATCAATTCCGGAAGATCACCATGAAAAAACTTTTTCAGCCCCTTGCCCTGGCGACTCTTTGGCTCACTGTTGGGAGCGGCTCCGCACAAGCTGCAGAGGCCTTCGACTACCCGGAGCTTCAAGTCACGCCTCGTGCAAGTGAACGTCTCGAGACCGAAGCCAAACGAGAGGGAGGACGACGCTGGACGACCCACCTGCCGGTGCAAACCTCTGCCTTGACGACTTTGACGGCGGGGTTTCTGCAGCTGAGCAGCCCGGACCCCAGCAAGGATCCATCGGGCCGCACGGGTTGGGCCGGTATCGCCGTAGGCGGCGCCTGGCTGGCCGTCACTGGATATCTATCCGCAAGCTACCGTCCGTACTCTAGCTCTCTCGTTGATGTGAACGAGATGACCCGCAAATCCCCACGCGAAATACTGGCACGCGAACGCGCGGCAGAGGAAGCGATTCAAAAGGCAGCCAGATTGGGAAATCGGCTTAGATGGCTGTCTTTTCTCACCCACGCTGGAACCAGCGCTTACCTGCTGGCCAATGCACAAAGCGGATCTATCTCGTTCGTTGCTGATATCGCCTCGTTAGGGTTTTCAATTGCTCCCATGATTTTTCGATATCACTGGCAAGATGTAGCGCGTGAGCAAGCCGACTATAAGAAGCGAATCTATGGACCCGTGGCATCCGCAGCCCTCCTGACTGAACCCATCACAGGACGAGCAGCACCCGGAGCTGTGCTGTCGCTATCGTTTTAGGGGAGTCGCCAAATTCTTGGCGAACACCAAGGCATCCCGCTCACCCAAAGTCAGCCCTTTAGGCGATACTGCGTACCGATAAGCCTGCATGAAGTTGTCGATGCCGGTAGGGCCTGTCTTGATGATCTGCTTAGCTAGATCGAGCGCGTCTCGCGTCGTAAGCCTGGGTCCACTCTCCGAGGTGAGAAACTCATAAAGGCGGATGTACCCAGCCGAAACTCCTCCGCCAAAAGCTTGACCCTCGCGGGCCAGGCGAGCCGCAAAAGTCGCGCAATCGGGGCGCGCTAGGTCTAGGTTCTTTGTCGAAATGCAAAAGTCGACGAGCTTCTCAAAATCTGTTCGCACCTCTGTAGCGTCGCCCTCAAACTCGCTTGAGAGTGAACGAGCCAGACTGAGCGAAGACTTTAGATCGAGATCCAAGTACTCGGCCAAGAATGCGCGTCGATACACCGAGACAAAGGCATCGGTCTGCGAATCCGTGCGTGAGGCGAATTCTTTTCCGATCGCCACAGAATCCTTACCGCCGACACCCGAACGACTCAGTACCTCACTGATACGGATAAACCGCGACGCAGCTCCCGTACACCCTGACGAAACCTGGTTTGCCAGAATCCTCGCCTGCTCTTCAGGGATCTTAAAATCGGGCTGAGCACGCAGATACTCGAGCGTAGTGACGTACTCCTTGGTCGTCGTGCAAGTCAGCGAACCCTTCTCAGAGCCAGAACCTGAAGTCGGTACTGCAACGAGTGGCAAGAGCGTCAAGATCCAGGCATATCGAATCGTGTTCATCGCATAGCTCATCGACAGAGCCAGCGAAGGCCTTGAGCTACGGCTTGATGTTTTTGAATCGCAAGCCACTTTGCTTATGCCGATCCAGGTGCGCATAAAAGAGTGTCCAATCATTGGTCAATTGTCCAAATCACGCACATCACTCAATCCCATGTCGGTGCCCCAGGCCCCCTGCCTAGCCAAACTGGCCCCAACAAATCCGCACGCGCGCGATCTCATCGCAGTCCATCGATCGACTCGAACTTTGGCCGGCGCATTGGCGCTTCAATTGCACAACGGCGGGTTGTAGATTCTTCAGAAGCATCTGAAGCTAACCCGCAAAGGAATCGCTGCCTCATGAAATCCCTGTTTCGCACTTCTACGAAATTCATCGCTAAAATCACACTTACCCAGTGGATCTTCATCGCGCTAGTCGCGGGATTCTTAATCGGAGTGTTCGCGCCAGGCGCCGTACCTGCGCTGAAACCATTTCGAGGACTTTTCCTCAATGGGATCAAATGCATCATCGCCCCGCTGATCATCGCTACGATTGTGTCGGGAATCGCGGGCGCCGGCAGCTTCAAACAGCTCGGCACGATGGGAGTGAGAGCGTTCCTTTATTTTGAGTTTGCCACCACGCTGGCGCTGGTCGTTGGCTTGCTCGCAGTGAACATCTTTAGGCCAGGTGATGGCATCAACCTCGTTGCAGCGCCACTCTCGGATTCAGCTGCGAAGGCTGCTTCCACGAAGATGACATTTGGCGGCTTTGTAGAGCATCTGCTACCAACGAATATTATCGATGCGATCGCGCGCGGTGACGTGCTTCAGATCGTGATCTTCGCAACACTACTAGGCTTCGCGCTGCTTTCGATCGGCGAGAAAGCCAAACCCATCGTCACCTTCTGCGAATCGCTCGCAGAGGCCATGTTCAAGTTCACGGGTTACATCATGACGCTTGCCCCTCTAGGCGTGGGCGCCGCGATGGCCGCAAGCGTGTCCGAGCACGGGTGGCAGGTGATCTTTCCGCTGCTTAAGCTCGTGGGCACTCTCTATGCGGCTCTCGCGTTTTTCGTGATTACGTGCTTGATGCCGATGTTCAAGATTTTCAAAATTCCGTTCTGGTCCTTCGTTAAGGAGCTCAAGAGCGCGATCATCCTCGCCTTTGCGACAACCTCTAGCGAATCCGCATACCCTATGGCGATGAACTCGCTTGAACGCTTTGGCATTCCTCGTCGGATCACGAGCTTCGTGCTACCCATGGGATACAGCTTCAACCTCGACGGCTCGACACTGTATCTGGCGATCGCATCTGTGTTCGTCGCTCAGGCGGCTGGCATCGAGCTCACGGTGACCACTCAGCTTGTGATGATGCTGACTCTCATGCTCACCACCAAGGGCGTGGCCGCCGTTCCGCGAGCATCGCTCGTCGTTCTCTCAGGCACATTGTCGTCGTTTGGATTGCCTCTCGAAGGCATCGCGCTGATCCTCGCAGTCGACGAGTTCATGGACATGGCTCGCACCGCGGTCAATCTTTTTGGCAATTGCTTGGCTACAGCCGTGGTCGCACGCTGGGAAGGCGTGGAGATCGGTCCTCAAGCGATTGCACCCCTGCAGCCTAATCCGACCCCGCCTCAGGGCACTCGCAAAAGCAAGCCTGTCACCGCAGAAGTCGCGACAGGGGGTCCTGATTATGCGACGATGTCGAGCGGCCCTGGGCTGTCGACTTCGACCAATATTATTCAACCCCCTCCGTTCAATAAACACCAGGTGAGCAACTACTCAGTGTCAGCAGCGGATGATCAGATTGTGAGCTAAAGGGGGTAAGCGAGTCCGGACTTTCGTCGGCTACTTAGAAACTGCTCCTTTAGCCTGTTGATAAAAACGAGGACGAAGAATAATACCTGAGCGCTGGCGCTGACTTAGCACAATACCCGGGCTATTGAAGACGCCGGATTTCAAGATTCTTCCCAACCCAATGAGCTGCCTCTGAGTGTGCAGCCGTCGCCTTAGATTAGTCCTAAGTTTAAGGGTACTTCTCGAGGGCCTTCGAGTGAATTTAACTAGACCATTTTAATCAACATCAACAGACAAAGGGAGCAGTTTTAGGGCTTCCGAACAGGAGTCCCACGACAACCATCCTCCCAGAACTGTCGAATCGCAGACTCAGGAATTGGGTACTCACATTCGCTTGCTCTCAACGTGCCACGGCCCCAGAGGGAACGCTCGACCCACATATCAAAAATGCGGTTCAACGCAGGTGACGGATCTTTGGGCTCAATCACTGCAAGTGCGCGCATGATCGCCTCAAACGTAGCAAGACTGTGCGGATGTGGCTCTTTTCTCAGTCTAAATTTTGAGCGCGGTCCGAGCTTGAGCTTGATGCGAGGCACGCCGATGAGAGCAGATTCGCGCCACGCCACCTTGCGCGCTTGGCGCCAGCTGCCGTCGGGAACCACAAGTGTGATGAGTTTGGGCCCCAGTGTGGCGAGCCACTCGGGCGTGAGCTCATGCGCGTCCTCGCTGGGGTAAAGCAGAAGTGCCTGCCTTTCAGGAGGATTGAGGCCCTCAGTATTCATAGGGATCCGTTGGTCGCCTCGAATTCTGATCTCACATTGGGGCAAGATGTCCTGCGCAAGCTTGGCCGTATTGGTGGTGAGTTTGCGCTCAGCAGCGTGCATGAGGATGATGACCTGAGTCTGAATGCCCGCCACCTCGAGCTTCGTCTCAGCCAGCTCGGCACAAAGGCAGAGCGGTCGAGTCATTCGGCAGCCAGGGCAAGGATTGCGGCGTTTAGTTCGTCCAGGCATGTTGATCCTCACGTTAATACTCGCTATGCTGCCTCCACTCCAAGTAGATAAAAGAGGACCTCATTTATGGCGTTTTGGAACAAAGGCAGCTCCCTCCCTCCCCAGACTTCAGCAAAGATTCCGGCAAAGAATCCGCAGCCCCATCAGGGTACGGAATCTCAGTCTCGGCCGCCGCAGCCTGCGCCGGGCGCAGCTCCGTCCGGCGGACCCACTGTTCCCGCAGCACTCGCTGGAGTACGCAACATCATCGCGATCGCTAGCGGAAAAGGCGGCGTGGGCAAGTCGACGGTTTCTACAAATCTCGCCATCGCTCTTCGATACGCCGGCGCGACCGTAGGCTTGTTGGACGCGGATATCTACGGTCCGAGTCAGCCCGGAATGCTCGGCGCTCAGGGCAAGCAAGGCGGCACCACTGCCGAGGGCGCGCTGATCCCCGTGCAAAAGCATGGCGTGGGTTTCATCTCGATGGGTTTGCTCATGCCTCACGACGGCCCTGTCGTATGGCGTGCGCCGATGGCGATGAAAGCGATTCATCAATTCTTAGGCAATGTGCAATGGGGCAATCTCGATTACCTGCTCATCGACCTACCGCCCGGAACGGGCGACGTGCAGCTCACGCTCGCACAGCAGGCGCGCTTGGCAGGCGCAGTGATCGTCACGACGCCTCAAGAAGTGGCGCTCGGGATCGCAAAAAAAGGTCTCGAGATGTTTAGGCAGCTCAATATCCCTATTTTAGGAATCATAGAGAATATGAGCGGCTTCACCTGCAAGCATTGCGGTGAAGAAACCGCAGTCTTTAAAGAAGGCGGCGGCAAAAAGATGGCTGATTCGCTCGGCGTGCCTTATCTGGGCTCGATCCCGCTCGATCCCGAGATCATGCTGAGCGGTGATGAAGGCGTGCCTGTGCTTGAGCGCGGAGATGGACCTCGGTCGATCGCAGGACAAACTTTTATCGGAGTCGCGCAGGAGCTCGACAAGCAGGTTCGTCGCACGAGTGAAGCGGTAGGAATCGAGCCAGTGAGCTATGGCGTGATGTCGGATGGCAATCTAGCTGTGAAGTGGCCGGATGGGCATGAGGGTATGCACCGTCCTTACACGTTTCGCATCCATTGTGGCTGCGCAAGCTGCGTGGATGAGAACACAGGCAAGCCACTGCTTGATGCTCGTGGCGTGCCGCTCGATATCCGCTTAGAAGCCGTCGTGTCGGTGGGTCGCTATGCCCTCAATCCTCGATTCAGCGACGGCCATTCGACGGGCATTTATCCTTTCAAAAAATTGCGATCGATCTGCGAATGCGGCGACTGCCTACGCAAGAAGGACGCAGGTCAGGCAGCCTTTAGCGTATGATCCAGATCCGCGCGGTTCCTCTGCCTTTTGAGCCGGGCTCGGCGCGATCGGCATGCCGCTTTGAAGCCGATCGAGAGGTGTTTTCGGGCGGATCGCATGTGTGCCGAAGCCTTGAGGAGGCGCGGGGCTCGCGCTTGCTCGAGGACTTGTTTGCATTGAGTGGCGTTGGGCAGGTTTGGATTGCTGAGAATACGGTGACGGTCCAGGCTCACGCATCCGTGGAGTGGGCTCTCTTGGGGCGAGAGATTGGAAAAGTCTTGCGAGCGTTTTTAGAAGCAGGCGCGCCGTTTTTACCTCCACCCCAAGTGGCGAGCAATGACCCAGGAAACCTGAGCGCGCGAATTGAGCGCGTCTTAGAAACGCAGATCAATCCGGGCGTGGCAGGGCATGGCGGGAAGATTGAGTTAGTTTCTGTTGAAGGCACGCGCGCGAACTTGAGGATGAGCGGTGGCTGCCAAGGTTGCGGCTCCGCAAAAGCGACGCTCAAGCAGGGAGTTGAGAAGATCCTGCTGGCCCAGTTCCCGGAGATCACCGAGGTGGTGGACCTAACGGATCATCAAGCGGGGAAGAATCCTTTTTTTAGGGGAATGGCGACATTTCTGGCGATGGCGGGACTGGCCTTGGGTCCAATCGCTTGGGCTGGCGAGGCGACTCGTGCAACAGTTTTAGCAGCATCGGATCTCTCGCTTTCGGCTGCTGGATGCCCACCCAAAAAGGCCGCAGCCTCAAAAAAAAAGTCATCTCTTTCCAAAAAGAAAAAAACAGCTAAGAGCACCGTCCCAACTGAGATCCCTACCGATAAACTCTTCCAGACCACAACGACTCCGTTCTCCCCCTCTACTAAGATTTTCTTGTTCGCAGGCAGCTCGCGCGCGGCAAACTTTGGCCGAGAGATCGTTGAACAGCGCAAGCTTTGGTTGTCGGCGGGATTCAAAGACAGTGAAATCGCCTGCTACTACGTCGTTCCATTTCAAGAAGATTTTATCGAAGACAAAGACCACTATTACCCGCTTCGAAATGAACTTTCAGTCTGTTACCAGGCCTACGTCAAACTCTTGCGCGAGCATCTGACTATCGCTGCGCGGTCCAATCCTGCGTTTCTCTATCTCTACGTGACCTCCCATGGAGACCGGCCTGTTTCACAACGAATCAAAGAAATAAAAGAGACGGACGAGGACTATTGGGCCGTACGGAGAGAGATGAATATTCCCGTCTACGATCAATACCACCTGATCGTAGAAGGCCTGCCCGACGGGCCTGCTACGGATCCACAGATTTTGGGCGCGCTTCGCGGAGGAATGAAAGAAGAAGATCTTTTTCTGACGCCACGAAACCTGAAAGAGATGCTCGCCAAGAACTTTGCCGCGACTTCTAAATACGTTGTCCTGCAAGGTTGCTTTAGCGGCGGATTTTTGGGCGAGTCAGAGCCACGCTTGATCCAAGACACGTTGGCATCACTCGAGAAGCTCGTGCTGATGACTGCCGCGCGCTATGATCGCTCAAGCTTTGGGTGCGATCCGGGTGAGCGCATGACTTACTTTGGCGGTGCTTACCACGATGCGCTCAAAAAAATGCTCGCCGATCAGCAGTCGCCTTTAAGTCTCGATTGGAAAACCTTGTACGATCGAGTCTCGAAGCGCGTTACCGAACTCGAAAAGGAGCAGAAGGAAGAGCTGCCCTCGCTGCCCCAGTTTGTGCAGCGCTGATTTAGATCGTGACAACGGCCTCGATCGCGCTGCGAATCTTGTCAAGCCCCTGCGCACTAGGTCCGGACACATCAACCGCCTGCGGGAGGTCCAGGCTGCTTGATGCTCCCTCTGGATCTGCGCTCACCTGTAGAATGAGACGACGGGTCATCTCGCGGCTGCGTTTCTCTTTATCTGAAAGCTGAGCATCGAGGCGCATTTGCTCTTGCGCAGAAGCCTGAGCCTCTCTGAGGGTTGCGACCAAGTGGGCCAGCCTCTCGGAAGTAAGCTTGGACTGCCTTTTCGAACCGACTTGAGCGCGCTGAACGATGCTCGCGTCCGGCAAGCAGCGAGTGCCATGATCATTGCGAACCATCGTCACGCGGCCGTCTGCATAAACCTCAACGCGGTCGACGCGCTTAGAGTAAGCGCAAGGATCATGAGGATTGCGCCCTTCTGAAAGGCTCATCGAGGCCACGATCCGTGGCTCAGGCGCGGCCTCTTCGATCACAGTGATCATCGCTTGGCTCGGAGCCACGTATATCAGGATCGCGATGACTGCTAAGGGCGCCGCTAAACTAAAAACGGTCAACATCCGCAATGACTTCATAAGTTGAATGCCTCCGCAAAAATCCAAGGAATAGCAAGGCGAGTGCCGACACAATGCGAACGCCGACTTCCGGAAATCACGACATTTTTATTTATTTATTAGGTAAAATACCGTCTAAGAAGTTGACGGATGCAGAGTAAAAAAAAAGCATCGGTTACCTTTTAAATCCTTTGAGCTCCTCGTCGGTCAGCTCCCTACTCTTCCCAACCGCAAGGCCTCCAAGCTCTAGCCCACCAAAAGCGATGCGCTTAAGGCGAGTGACTTCGTGGCCGAGCGCCGCGAACATTCGACGGATCTCGCGGTTGCGACCCTCGGTCAGAATCACCGTAAGATGCGACTCGCGCCCACTTGCTTTGCGCAACTCGACTCGATCGGCGCGGAGATGCTCGCCACCGTCCTCGAATCCACTCGCAAGTCGCGTGAGCGCCTCCTGGCCCACCAGCCCGCGCACAGTCACTAGATAAGTGCGCTCAACTCCATTGTCAGGATCTGTCAGCCAGGCAGAGAAGCGCGTATCATTGGTCAAAATCAACAGACCCGAGGTCGCCTGATCGAGCCTCCCGACCGCATGCAAATAAACACCTTCTTCAGGAGCTAGAAGCGAAAACACCGTCGCCCGCCCCTTCTCATCCTGCCTTGTCGTCACGAGCCCGCGCGGCTTGTGCAGCATCACTGCCCGAAACCCGCTCGACTCGGCCATTTTCCCGTCCACTTCGAATCGGGCCAACTCCGGCGTCACCATGAATCCAGGGTCTTTCCTCAACACTCCGTTTACCTTGACCCTGCCCGCCTCGATCCACTGGCGAGCTTGGGTGCGCGAAGCTATGCCGCGTTTCGAGAGCGCGCGCTCAAGTGGCACTTTTCCGCGTTGAAAAACACTTCTACTTTCTGGGCGGCCGCTGGGTCTAGACATCGCTCATCGGTTCCATACTCACCCTACCCCAAAGCCTACGCTGACTCCAAAACCTCATCGTCCACGGCCTCATGATCGATCACCTAGAAGAGCGGCCCGTTTTCCCACTCCACAATCTGTGCAACCTCTCGGCAAACTTGCTCTGCATCAGCATGGGAGAGAACCACTCATGCATCCAGCGTGAGCGCAATCCATGCAGATAGGAGAAAATTCTTTCGACTTAGACCGAGCATAGGCGGCTTTTATAATACCTGATTGCAAGATTCAACTACTATTACTTATTACATAATTTTAATTTATCGACCAAACTTTAGACACCTGCAAAGCACCGCCAAACATCAAATTAGCAAGCTCTTCAAGTATCGAGGCCTTACCCCCGGCACACCGCTTGTAATACCCTTGCTTATGCACACCCCTCTCAAAGCTCTCCTGATAGCGGCGACCTCGCTGCTTTCCGCGACCTCTGCTCACGCCACACTCGGTGAGACCGAAGCCTCGATCGAGAACGTACGAAGTGCGCTAGGCGGTGTACAGAACCAGGTCCCTGCACGCCCTTCATTAAGGGCGCGCCAGATCAGAATCCACGAAGTCCGCACCCGCTCTACGACCGTTCGGGAATACGCGCTGCCTTCAGGCACCGTCTTCGCGGTCAGCTGGAGTGGTCGAGCGCATCCTAATCTCTCCCAAGTCCTGGGATCTCACCACCCAGAGTACGCACGCGCCACCAGCACTCGCCGCCGAAAACTCGGTCAACACCGCAGGCAGGTCGAAACTAACCAAATCGTCGTAAAATTCTGGGGCCACATGCGCCACCTTCGCGGGCAGGCCTACATCCCCCATCTCATGCCAGCAGGAACAAGGCCACATGACCTCGAGTAAGCGCACCTTCGCAATCATCGTTGCGCTCCTGCTCACCGGTTGCGGTCCGCTACGCATGGACTCCGATCTCACGACTTCGAGCCAACCCGCTTCGAGCGTGAGCCTTCCCCCCTTGAGCGGGCCCAACGTAATGCCCATCACCGTCAACGGCGCACTCTGTTCAGCCGACTCCTACAGCAACAAGCCCTGCGTGAGCGTTACCGTCTGCTCTCCGGACGGATCCCACTGCCAAACCGTCACCGACATCCTACTCGACACTGGGAGCTACGGCTTTCGAGTCTTCAAGTCCGCGCTTTCGCCCGCACTCCAAAACGCCCTGACTCCCTCGATGCGTCCCCTAGCAGGCGGTAGCTCCGTCGAAATCGCCGAGTGCGTACAATTTGGAGACGGATCATCGGAGTGGGGCCCCATCGCTCTTGCTGGCATAGGACTGGGAGAAGAACCCCTCGTGCAGTCGCCGATTCAGATCATTGACTCGACCTACGAAACTAAACCCGCGCAGTGCTCTCAATCCGACGCGAATCCTAGCGCCGCCGGATTCAACGGCATCCTGGGCGTAGGCCTCTTCCCCCAAGACTGCGG